>JBATGJ010000385.1:0-10509 GCA_049665685.1 Gammaproteobacteria bacterium | reverse complement strand
GCCCAGCCCGCACCGAGGATAAAATAGAAGTCGAGCAACGCAATGACCACGTAGGGCAGCAGCTTACCAGTGATAAACGTGGTCTTGCTCATCGGTGTTACCAGCAGCTGTTCGAGCGTGCGCTTTTCCCGTTCACGCACGACGGAGATCCCGGTCAGTATCAAGGCAATCTGCATGATCAGTACGCCGATCACACCCGGCAGGAAGAACCATGTCTCCCTCTCATCCGGATTGAAGAGTATCTCGGTGTCCATGATGAATGACTCCGGCGCAATCACAACGTTCTCCGCGTCCGGATCAAGGAAATACATATCACCGGTGACACTCTCGTTTGTGGCACTGCCGGACTGGTATTTCATCGCCGTGGTGAGCGATGGCATCGTACCGTCGACGTAAAAGGTGACATGCGGCTGCCTGTTCTCGGTCAACAGCGCGGAAAAACCAGCGGGAATATGCAACCCGGCGCGGGCACGGCCGGAGCGGATTTCCTCCCGGATCGCCTGCTCGCTATCCACCTCATACAAATCGAAATAGGCATCACTCCAGAGCGAAGTCTTGATCAGGTTACTGAAAAACGAGCTGTCACTGTCAACATAGGCCATGCGTACGTTTTGCGGCTCAAGTTTCAGCGCGACACCGAACAACACCAGCAACACCAGCGGCATCACCACAATCAGGCCAAGCAGGCGCGGATCTCGTCGCAGCTGCAACAATTCCTTGCGGATAATTGCCCACATCATGACGTGGCCAACTCCGCCCGGGTGATCGCGATAAATACATCCTCCAGGTTGGGCTCGCAGGGTGCCAGGACAACCGGATTGCCCGTCTCCCGTCTGATGATTGCCTCGAGTTCCGTGTGCTTGAGCGATGGCCGCACCGCAATGCGCAGCGCGTTGCCGAACTGGTTTACGAGGACTATATCATCCAGCGCAAGCAAGACGGCACGCAACCCGGGCCGGTACGCGATGTCAGCGGTATACATCTGAACATCACCCAGTGCCTTGCGGATGGTGTCGGGAGTACCCTGTGCAACTGCCTTGCCTGCAGACAGGAACATCAGCTGGTTACACCGTTGCGCCTCCTCCATGCAGTGCGTGGTGACGAACAGAGTCTTGCCCTCGGCACTTAAACTGTAGAAATCGTCCCATAGCTGCTTGCGCGTAACCGGGTCGATGCCGGCCGTGGGTTCATCGAGGAACAGCACATCCGGATCATGCGCCAGCGCACAGGCCAGCGCGAGGCGACGCTGGTAGCCGCCGGAGAGTGCCCCGGCCCGCCGATCACGGTACGGTGCCAGTTCATACCGATCCAGCAGCTACGTCAACCTGCGCACATCAGTCACCCCGTACATCTGCGCATAGAACTGCAGGTTCTCATGCACACTCAACTCTTCATATTGTCCGAAGTATTGCGCCACGTAACCGAATCGGGCGCGGGCCGCCGCAATGCTGGTGCCATTGATACGCACCTCGCCGCCATCCGGTTCGAGAATCCCGCACAACATGCGAATGGTCGTAGTCTTGCCGGAGGCGTTCGGTCCGAGCAGCCCGAATATCTGCTGCCGGTCAACGTCCAGTGACAGCGCATCAACTACTGCACGCCTGTCATAGCGCTTCGTCAGGCGAACTGCGTGGATTACCTGTACGGTGTCAGAGCACATTATTTGCTAATATAAGTCGTAAATGTGACCTGACACCATTGTTTTCAGTTGACTGCACCCTGCTTGCGCTACAAACTGTGCCGGCGAAATCAGGAGGGGTCGTTCACCTGGCCCGGGCCCCTTCATTGATTCTGCAAGGGTAGTGCCCGCTACACCACTGTCTGTCTGTACTTGATCCGTAACAAGCGACATCACGCGAGGGAGATATCAATGCAAACCGTTCTCTGGAAAAAAGCCGGTATTTTCATGCTGGTGATCAACTTCATCTTTACCACCTTCCCTGCCGCATCCTATGCCGGCCTGGTCGGAACTGATGAGATGCTTTCCGCCGATACCCGCAACCGGCAAATGTCCGAGATCCAGAACGTGCTGGCCCGGGACGATGTGAGAACCCAGATGCTCGAGTTGGGCGTCAACCCTGCGCACGTGGAAGAACGCCTCAGTGCCCTGACCGATGCGGAGCTGGCCGAACTTTCCACTGGCATGCAGGCGCTGCCGGCAGGTGGCGACGTCGTTGCCGTGATCGGCATTGTTTTCATCGTGCTGTTGATCCTTGAGTTGCTGGGCGTGACAAACGTCTTCACAAAGATCTGATCATAAACAAGGGAGACGGAGGGATTAAGGTTTTCCCTCCGCCCCCTTATTGCCTATATATTCTGACCTCCATTTACTCAACAAAGGTTTTTCGCGCAACGGCTTGCATCCAGTGAATGTACTGGTGTGATGACCAGCCGCACTCCTGCGTCAGCTGCTCCCAGCTTCTGACTGACAGCATCGTCCAGAGGAAGTCGGTCGCCTCCCCTGTATTCCATTCCTCTGCAAGATTGCCATCAGATTCAAGTGCTTCTATGGCTGCGCGACATCCGTCACGCATTGCCAGCATGCGCTCATCCCAGGCCGCAGCCGCAGCCTTGTCAGTCTCCTGGGCTACCAGCAGTGCCTTCGCTACTCCATAGATCTCTGGAATGTAGTCACCCCAAAACTCGATATACGCATCCAGTCGTTCAGCGCCGGAATCTGCGGCACGCGACCGGGCAAGTCGCTGCTCCAGATCCAGCCTTTCATCCAGATACAGCGTGGTTGACGCCAGCAGCTCGGCACGCGATGCAAAGTGCAGGTACACAGCCTGGCGGGAAATACCCGCCGCCCTGGCGATATCACCCATTCGCACGCTCCGTCCGTGATGCGCTTCCAGCAGGCGCACCGCGGCCTTTAGAATCCGGGTCCGGGTTTCGACATCTTCACTTGACACGCTGTCAAGTATTACCTAGGATTGACACAGCGTCAATTGACACTGTGTCAAGTATCAGGAGGTGGCGATATGAACATTCTCATCATTGGATCGACTGGCTCGATAGGACGTGAACTGGTGAAACAGGCCCTCGAAAGAGGTCATGAGGTCACGGCATTTGCGCGTGATCCTTCAAAACTTCAGATAGCGGATCAGAAGCTTACGATCGTCAAAGGCGATGTCATGGACCCGGCAACCATCGAACAGGTGATGCCAGGCCACGATATAGTCCTGAGCGCACTGGGTGCCGGTGGCAAGGGCGGCGTGCGCGCGGAAGGTACACGCAACATCATCGAGGTGATGCAAAAATGCGGTATTCGGCGGTTCGTCAGCCTATCCAGTCTTGGTGTGAGTGAGAGTCGTGCGAATCTGAACTTCCTCTGGAAATACATCATGTTTGGATTGCTGTTGCGACGTGCGTTTAACGATCATGTCGCGCAGGAAAGCCACATAAAGAACAGTGACCTCGACTGGACCATTGTCAGACCCGGCGCCTATACAGATGGCGAACGCACCGGGAATTACCGTCACGGCTTTAACTCGACGGTAAAGGATCTCGAGCTGAAAATATCCCGTGCGGACGTTGCCGATTTCATGCTGAAACAGCTGACAGATGACAGCTACCTGCGCAAGACTCCGGCTGTATCGTATTGAGCCCAGCAGGCATCCGGTGTCGGAGCACATTCAATCTCAGGATCGGGAGATTATGTGCTCTGACACCCTTGCATATTTGACGCGATTGTTTAGATGCATTTTTTCAGGCAGGAAAAGGGGGCGATAAGCAATCTCAAGAGCCTTTTTTACACTAAATAACTATATGAATCTATTGCTTACAGAGGTCCGACCCGGCCCCTATTGATTGTTCAGCAATGCATGCGCAGCCGCCAGCCTTGCCACCGGTACGCGGGGTGCCGAACAGGAAACATAGTTCAGGCCGGCACGCTGGCAAAAATCGATGGAAGCCGGGTGACCCCCGTGTTCACCGCAGATACCGACGGAAAGATCCGGTTTGACTTCGCGTCCCCATTGCATGGCCAGTTGCATCAATTTTCCAACGCCTTTTTCATCCAGCACCTCGAACGGGTTGTACCTGAGGATCTCATTCTGGTTATACATGGGCAGGAACTTGTTCTCGGCATCCTCGCGTGAGAACGAGAAGACGGCCTGGGTCAGGTCATTGGTGCCGAACGAGAAAAAATCAGCCTGACTGGCCAGCGAGTCCGCACGCATGCAGGCACGCACCACCTCGATCATGGTGCCAAAGCGGCAGCTCAGTTTCTGCCCACTTTGTTGTTCCACGCTGGACTTGATTTCATCCATGTATTCCCGCACCCATTTCAGCTCTTCCGGCGAGCATACCTGCGGCACCATCATTTGCGGATGAACCTCAAGCCCCTTGGCAACGCATTCGGCCTCGGCCTCCAGTATCGCCCTGATCTGCATACGATAGATTTCGGGGTAGGTGATACCCAGACGCACACCGCGGTGTCCCAGCATCGGGTTGACCTCGGTCAGGGCGCGGACTTTGCGCAGCATCAGCGCCTTCGTCTCCAGGGCCTTTTCTATCAATGAAACATCGACCATCTCCGGAATCTTCTCTTCGCTCTTGTTTTTCTTCGACAACAGCATCAACGCACCACTGAGCACATCCAGCCCCTCTACCGAGTTTTTCAGATGATCCAGTTTTTCAATATCGTCCTTGAGCTGTTCCTCTCCAGGCAGGAATTCATGGATTGGCGGGTCAAGCAGGCGGATGGTGACCGGCAGTGGCGACATGGTTTCAAACAGCTTTCTGAAGTCGGAACGCTGGATCGGCAGCAAGCGATCCAGCGCCTGTTGACGCTGCTCGGTGGTATCCGCGACGATCATTTCGATCACGATGGGCAGGCGATCTGATGCATTGAACATGCGTTCAGTACGGCACAGGCCGATGCCCTTGGCGCCGAATTTCAACGCGCGTGCGGCATCTTCCGGCGTATCCGCATTCGCCATCACGCGCAGATAGGCGACGTCATCGGCCCATGACAGTAATTGATTCAGTTCGTTGGAAAACTCCGGTTCCACGGTCGGTATCTCGCCGAAATAAACATTACCATTGGAGCCGTCAATCGTGATCATGTCACCTTCACGGATCAGCTGGCCGCTGACGTAGGCTTCGCGTTTTTTCACATCGACATGTATCCCCTCGGCGCCTGCCACACAAGGTTTACCCATGCCGCGAGCCACGACTGCGGCATGCGAGGTTTTGCCGCCACGACTGGTTAAAATACCTTGCGCGGCAAAAAAGCCATGGATGTCTTCAGGCTTGGTTTCTTCCCTCACCAGAATGACCTTGATACCAAGCACCTTGCCCAGGTGTTCAGCACGGTCGGCCTCAAACACGACCTGCCCGACGGCCGCACCGGGTGAGGCAGGAAGACCCTGCGCCACCGGCTCGGCCTGTACGTTACCGTCCAGCCGCGGATACAGCATCTGCTCCAGATGATCCGGATTGATGCGCAGCAGGGCCTGCTCCCTGTTGATCAGGCCTTCGTCAACCATCTCCACCGAGCTGCGCACCATGGCCGTGGCATTCATCTTGCCATTGCGGGTTTGCAGGCAATAAAGCGTGCCGCGCTCGATGGTGAATTCGAAATCCTGGATTTCCTTGTAATGGCTTTCGAGCCGGTTACGCAGCTCGGCCAGTTGCCGCGCCATCTCCGGCATTTCCTGGTCCAGCTGGTCGATGGGCTTTGGCGTGCGTATGCCGGCTACCACATCCTCGCCCTGGGCATTCACCAGGTATTCGCCGAACAGGCGGTTTTCACCGGTGCCCGGATTGCGCGTGAATGCGACCCCGGTGGCGGAATCGTTGCCACGATTGCCGAATACCATGGTGCAGATATTCACCGCCGTGCCATCGGCCATGGCCGGGGTAATGTTAAACTCGCGCCGATAATCCACCGCGCGTTTTCCCATCCACGAAGTGAATACAGCCTTGATCGACAGCTCCAGCTGCTCGTAGGGGTCCTCGGGAAACGGGCGCCCGGTATGAGCCTTAAACAGTTGCAAAAATCGGTCACAGATTTCCTGCAGGTTGCCGGCGGAGAGTCCAACATCCTCCGTCACACGGGCGGCCTGCTTGACCATTTCGAATTCCGCATCGAACAGTTCATCCGGTACGCCCATAGCGACCTTGCCAAACAGCTGGATAAACCGGCGGTAGGCATCATAGCCGAACCGGGCGTCTCCAGTGTGTGCGATCTCTCCCTGCAGAGTCTGGCTGTTCAAACCCAGGTTCAGGATCGTGTCCATCATGCCTGGCATCGACAGCGCCGAGCCGCTCCTGACCGACACCAGTAACGGGTTTTCCGCATTACCGAAACCTTTTCCCGTTGCCAATTCCAGTTTCAACATCTGTTCCCTGACCTGCCCCATCACTTCGGACGGTAAAGCATGGTCGGCAGATTCGAGGTAATACAGGCACGCTTCGGTGGAGATCACAAACCCGGGTGGTACATTCAGGCCGATCTGTGTCATTTCACACAGATTGGCTCCCTTGCCACCCAATAATATTTTGTTTTTACCATCGCCTTCGGTGAAGGCATAGACCCATTTTTTCATTACATTATCCTGACCATAGCTAAAGGGACCACCGCCCTGCGCAGTGTTACTGCGGATGGTGGGCAGGAATCAGGGGCCAGAACCCCGTTTCAGCCAACATTTGTGAGTATTGAAACCTGACCCCTGTTATCAACTGAGCCAGATGGTGTAGATTACTATACATCTTCTGTGATCAACAGCCGACTGACTGAGGCACTCGAGTTTAAATCAAAAGGTGTCAGAGCACATTTATGACTTATATTAGAAATAAATGTGCTCTGACACCTTTTATCAATGACACCTTTTATCTATACACTGACATCCTTGCTTAAATCCGGCCAGAAGAAATACTTGAAACAGATACCCTTCAACAATCGTTACATTGATCTCGGCAAAGACTTCTATGCCAGGTCCAGACCCTCGCCTGTTCCGAATCCGGGTCTGATTATTTTCAACCATGAACTGGGCGATGAGCTGGGGCTTTCAGACACCTGTCTGAGCACACCCGGGGGCGCTGCCATCTTTGCCGGCAATCGTGTCCCTGAGGGTGCCGAGCCTCTGGCGATGGCGTATTCGGGTCATCAATTCGGCCATTTCAATCCACAGCTGGGTGACGGCCGCGCCCTCCTGCTGGGTCAGATTGTCAGCCCTGACGGCGCTTGCTTCGACATGCACCTGAAAGGTTCAGGGCAAACCGCTTTTTCGCGCGGCGGTGACGGGCGCTCTGCCCTGGGACCCGTACTGCGCGAATACCTGGTCAGCGAAGCGATGGCGAGACTCGGCGTACCCACGACGCGCGCACTGGCCGCGGTGACAACGGGCGAGGCAGTCGCCAGGCAACAGTTGTTACCCGGCGGGGTGATTACCCGCATCGCCACCAGCTTCGTGCGTGTCGGCACCTTCGAGTATTTCTCATCGAGAGGCGACCTTGACGCCGTCACAAAACTGGCCGACTACGTAATCGAGCACAACTTTCCCGCGTGTCGCGATGCAACAAACCCTTACCTGGACTGGTTTGAGGCAGTTATCGACCGGCAGGCGGCACTGATTGCGCAGTGGATGCAGTTTGGTTTTATCCATGGCGTGATGAATACCGACAATATGTCGATCTCGGGTGAGACCATTGATTATGGCCCCTGTGCGTTCATGGATCATTACGCACATGACCAGGTCTACAGCTCCATTGATCACCACGGGCGTTATGCCTATAACAACCAGCCGTCCATCGGACTGTGGAACCTGACGCGCCTGGCAGAATCACTCCTGCCCCTGCTGGATAACAACACCGGGGCTGCCGTTGAGGCCGCCAAAGGCGCACTGCAAGACTTTGTCGGGCTCTACGAGGATTACTGGCTCGACGGGATGCGGGAAAAAACCGGCCTGCTGAGCCACCTCGATGATGACAAAGCGCTGATCGACGAGCTGTTTGATGTAATGGCTGCGAATCGCGCGGACTTCACGCTCACGTTTTATTATTTATCAACGCTGGCAATGGACCCTGCGGACCAGGACCAGGATGTGCGTGCCTTGTTTGATGACCCCGGGCAATTTGATCACTGGGCACAGCAATGGCGTGCGCGTCTGCGCCAGGAAGGCAGCATTGATGCCACCCGTCAGGCGAGTATGCAGGCGGTCAACCCCGTGTATATTCCCAGAAACCACCAGATAGAAGCCGCCATCAGAGCAGCAGAAGATCATGATGATTTCTCAACGTTCCATAAGCTCCATGCAGTATTGCACACGCCTTACGAATTACAACCGCATAAAGATGTATACATGTTACCGCCGGAACCGGATGAGGTTGTCCACCAGACCTTCTGTGGGACGTAGCCGGGGTCAGACCCAGAATGAAGAGGTCAGATCCTGATGGTTGCTAATATTGCCCGTCAATAGGATCTGATCCCTGTTCTACGGGCGCGGTGGCGATAATGGTCTTGACCACATCGAGATAGACATTGTTGACCTGCCGGATTTCGAAGCCGGCCTTTTCCACATTCACTACCGTATCGCGATTCATCTCCGGGCCGATCGGCTTCCAGATCGGTGTCATGACATCCAGCATCAGATTGAACGGTAACATACGGCTGCCGGTATGCTCGAACATATAAAGCTCCCCGCCCGGCTTCAACACCCGGCGCAGTGCGATGAGTCCTGCGACAGGATCCGGCACTGAGCAGAAGGTGCAGGAGGTCACGACCTGGTCGAAACTATGGTCGGCAAATTCAAGCGCGTGGATGTCCATCACCCGCAGTTCCAGCGAACCGGAATACCGTGCGGCGCGATCACGGGCCTTTGCCAGCATGCGTGGACTGATGTCGATCCCGGTGATGTCCCGCCCGGGCGGAAAGAACGGGATGTCCTGCCCGGTGCCTACGGCAACAAACAGCACCTTGCCCTGCATATTGGCAAACAGCTCCCGCTTGCGTGGCGCCCAGCGCCGCTCGGGACCCCAGGCCAGCAGGTCATAGAATGCGGCGGAGAAGTCCCACTTTTTCTGCGTCGAGGTATCCATCATGACGCCTTGTTGTGCAGGACTGTGTCAACGGCATAGGTTAGTAACAGGACCAGAATACCGATTGATCCGCCCCCAAGCAGCAACACCGATACCGCCGGCGCCTGCATGGCATCTGCCATCCCGAACACCATACCGGATAGCATCGCCGTCATCATGACCGGCAGCATGACCTCCATTGCGCCGAACAGAGCTACGAAAACCGGCATCAGTATCATCCCCAGCCCCATGCCGGACAGCATGCCGGCTAACATGCCGACCGGCATGGACCAGGATGTATCTACAATGACGGCGGCCAGCCATGCGGCAGCTGCGCCCATAACGACGTTGGACAAGGCGTCTCCTGCCAGAAAGTAAATTCGATGCTCCATTGATGTATCAATAGGGTATGGCACGGTATCAAAGGGGTCAGACTGCATCGATTCGCCGGGTTATCACCAGATCAATCGAGTCTGAATCTATCGATGCTTTTACTTATTGTACTCTGTTCCGGATGTGACGAGTCGATAGAACAGGGGAATAAAGAAGATCGCCAGGAAGGTCGCGGCCAGCATGCCGCCGATCACGCCGGTGCCGACGGCATGACGCGCACCCGCACCGGCGCCGGTCGAGACAGCCAGGGGTAGTACACCGAGGATGAAGGCCAGGGAGGTCATGAGGATCGGGCGGAAGCGCAGGCGGGCCGCCTCCAGTGCCGCTTCGGCTGCTGACAGACCTTCATCCTTTTTATATACCGCATACTCGACAATCAGGATGGCATTTTTCGCGGCCAGGCCCAGCAGGGTCACCAGCCCGATCTGGAAATAGACATCATTATTCAGATCACGCAGCCACACGGCGGCAAGCGCACCGAAAGTACCGAACGGCAGTGCCAGCAGCACGGCAAACGGCAATGACCAGCGCTCGTATTGCGCAGCAAGAATCAGGAACACCATGACTACTGCCAGGCTTAGTGCCAGGCTGGAGGTACCGCTGGAACGTTTTTCCTGATAGGAAGCTGACGTCCATTCATAACTGAAATCGCGCGGCAGGGTTTTATCGGCAATCGCCTCGACGATCGCCAGCGCCTGGCCAGAACTGATACCCGCCGCCGCGCTGCCGAAGATCTTGACGGCCTGCAGATTATTATAACGGTCCAGTGTTTCCGGCCCCGAAATATGTTTGATCTGCGCGAGTGCCGACAGGGGTACCTGCGTGCCGTCGCGTGCCGGCACGAACAGGGCGCCGATATCCTCCGGGCTGGCGCGGTACTGCGGCTCGGCCGAAAGCTGCACCTGCCAGGTGCGGCCGTACTTGTTAAAGTCGTTCACGTAAAAAGTGCCCAGCGTGGCGGCGATGGTGTTAAACAGGGTGTCGATATCGACATCCAGCAGCTTGGCACGTGCCCGGTCAACATCGACATAGAGCTGCGGCACGCGTGACCGCCACAGCGACAGCGGTTGCTCGATGCGCGCGTCCTGTCGC
>JBATGJ010000384.1:0-5650 GCA_049665685.1 Gammaproteobacteria bacterium | reverse complement strand
CATCTTCACCATCTGGAGTCTGCTGGTCGGGGTGAGCGATTCGTTCCTCAAACCGCTGTTACTCGGACGCGGTCTGGATGTCCCGATGCCCGTCATACTGCTCGGCGCGATTGGCGGGATGCTTCTGTCAGGCATCATCGGTCTTTTTGTTGGCGCCGTCGTACTGGCGGTAGGCTATGAGTTATTTGTGCTGTGGATGAATGAGGGTGAAGAAACGGTGACGGAGGTACCAGTCGATACCTGAACTCGTTATTCTGTCATAAAAATCAGGGATGGCTACGATCCGGATGGATATTATTTCTGTAGCGATGCACTTGCCTCCTTCAGTTGCTGCAGATTCCCCTGCATAACGGTTATAAAAGTCCCCTGCTCCAGGCTGTTTGGCACAGGGATTGAGTACAACGACATTGGCGCCGAGAGTGTGCAGGCGCATGCCTGTTTGCTCATCTGGTTTGCCCTCGCCTGTTCGAGTGCCTGTTTAAAATCCAGCCAGGTGGTAAAGGCCGCGCCAGCATGTGAGTGATCACCGCCGGGACCATGGCTGCGCAGGGGTCTATGGGGTCGGACCTCTGTATCACACTTCTATGGGGTCGGACCTCTGTATCACACTGTCTTATCTATGTTTCATTCAAAATAAGCCTGAATATGTCGCCTTAAACAATCCATTTTGATGTCAAAATCGCACTGATAAGCCAATACTCCCTTAGAACATGTACCTCATTATAGTTAGGTACCTCGTATCACAAGGCTCATTCCTTAAAGCATGCATTTCGCCCTCTAAAATATCTGTCTAAGCTGAAATGCCATACTTTATTTCCACATATTTCCAATTCTTTCGGAACGTTGCGTAGGTCCGACCCCCGCTCACCATACCCAACCAGCACCGCTCCCACCACTTTCTTATTGATTATCTTGTTCTTACAGTGATCCAAACAGCACTTATCCAGCGATCAGTCGTTTGCACTATGCAGAATCTTGATATATCTTGACATGTCAAGACAGCATCACATGAGGGTTACCATGTCCGCCATCAAGATCAGTTCGAAGGTCGATCCCGAAGTCTGGGATGCCCTCAAAATCCTCGCAAAGGAAACGAACCAGAGCATCTCCGGCGTCCTGACCGAAGCGATTCAGGATTACGTGCGGCGGCATCGTATTCGGCCGGATGTGCTTCGCCACCTGGAAGACTCCATACGCGACAATGAAGAACTGGGCCGCCTGCTGGCGAAGTAGCCGGTGATACAGCATCTCAGTGTTGACGAAGTACTGGCCATTCACGAACGGCTCATCGAACAGTTTGGCGGACCGCCGGGAATTCGGGATTCAGGTCTGCTGGAAAGCGCCCTCTACCGGCCCCGCACCGGTTACTATCAGGATATCGCGGAGATGGCCGCCGCGCTGTTTGAA
This sequence comes from Gammaproteobacteria bacterium, assembly GCA_049665685.1. Taxonomy (GTDB): domain Bacteria; phylum Pseudomonadota; class Gammaproteobacteria; order UBA9214; family UBA9214; genus UBA9214. The sequence goes on along the minus strand of JBATGJ010000384.1, from coordinate 4,243 downwards.
TCGCTGATCATGAATCATCCTTTTGTGGACGGCAATAAACGCATCGCGTTCTTCGCGACTGATGTGTTCCTGCGCCTGAATGGCTGGAAACTTGATGTGGAAGCGGACGCAGCACACCGGTTTATCATTGGTACGCTGGAAACGAATACCTGTGACTATGCGCATCTGTTAACCTGGCTGCAGGCAACGCTAAAGCGGGCATGAGGTTGGTCTGGCTGGCGAATAACGGGATTGCCGTCACGCGTGTATCAGTCGCCGGCATGCCGAACGTGATGCCCACACTAATGGATGCAGTTAAATTCATTGATCCCCTCACCCCAACCCTCCCCCGCAGAGAGATGGAGTTTGTGGGGCTGTAGTGATTCATAGAAATAATTTTCAATGAAATGGATCAAGCGTCTATCGGCACTCCTCGCCGGGCTGCTACTCGTTGGCGCCCTGATCGTCGCCGCTGTCGTAGTGTATTTCGACGAGTCCGATCACAAGCGCCTGCTGGTCTGGGCGGCCGGGCAATTCCTCGACAGCGAACTGGTCATCGAGGGCCCGCTCGAGCTCGACATCGCCAGGAACCTTTCGCTTGCCACCGGCGACATACAGCTCGATGCCAACGACGGCAGCTACCGCCTGTCGGTTGGCAACCTTAAAACAAACTTTCGCCTCGGCTCGTATCTGCAGACCGGTACCTTCTGGTTCAACAGCCTGGAACTGACCGACGTTAATATCGATGTCACGGAAACCGCAGACAGCGATACCCGCCTGGAAGACTTCCAGCTACCACCTGTCGTCATTGCCCAGGCAAAATTCAACAACCTGGCATTGACGTACCGGGAGCAGCCGCCGGGTACGCTGCACCGGTTCTCGCTGGACGAACTCATCGTCGAAGAGTCGGGCCGGGCTCAGCCGGTTTCGCTGCGTGCAACAGGTCTGTTTGAAGACCAGCCCTTTGTTCTGGAAGGAACCTCAGACTCGATTGCACAACTGCTCGAAGACCGTGAGCCCAGTCACGTGCAGCTGTCACTCCGTGGAGCGAAGGGCCATTTACGGGTGGAAGGTACCATTGCCGACCCGATAAGGGGACGCGGTCTCGACCTGCAGGTACAGGCCGACATCGAGCAGCTCAAGGAGCTGGTCGAGATCTTCTGGGATGAGATCCCGGTCCTCGGCAGCCTGCAGGGCTCGATGACGGTACGCGGTGATTATACGGCACCCCGGCTTCAGGCCATCGACCTGCGCCTGGCGCGCGAACCGGAGGCCAGGCTGACAGTCACCGGTTCGGTGGCCGACGTCTTCAACGGCAAGGGACTAGACCTGCAGATTGATGGCATGTCCAGCAAGACCGACGTTCTCTCCTGGCTGTTGTTCAAACAGCAGGACCGCATGCAGTCGGTTGACTTCAGCGGCCGCTTGCAGGGCGACCTCAACCAATTGACGCTGCAGGACGTGGCAGCCAAGGCCACGGGCGCCGCAGGCATGCAACTCGATGTCAAAGGTAACGCTGACATCCACCCTGCCGGCCATCAATTGCGATCGACGGATGCGGGGCTGCAGCTGCAGTTCAGCGCCCCTTCCCAGGCCGTCGCCAACCTGCCCGGCCTGAGAGAGCTCCCGCTAACCGGCCCCCTGTCCGGCACCCTGGCACTCGCACTGGCCCAGGATGCCGTGGGCATCTACCAGGCCGATGTCACCATCGGCAGCCTGGCTGACAGCCGGGTGCAACTCTCCGGAGACCTCGGCCATGTGCAGCTGAAGAAGGATCCGGAACTGGCCGGCCTGCGGCTGGCGACGGACATCCGCACATCCGATCTGACCCGCCTCGGCAAACAACTGGGCTATGACCTGCCCGCACTGGGTCCGGCACGGCTGCGCGGCACCCTGGTGTCGCGCGACACCGAACTGATTTTGCAGGGGGCACGCATCAATATCGGCGGGCAAGGCAAGCCCACACTGAAGGCCACCGGCATGCTGGCCCGGCACCGGCATGATCCGACCCGTTTCCGGGTTGTCATGGACGTGAATATCGAGGCGGGTGAATTCGCGGAGCTGGGAGAACCGTTCGGTCACACCCTGCCGGAACTGGGACCCACCCGCATCACGGGGCAGCTGGTCTCTGCCAAGACCGAGTTGCAGTTCAGGGACGTCAAGCTCGAGGTGGGTGCCGTCGATCAGCCGATGATCCGCGCCAATGGCCGGATGACCACGCAGATGCAGAAAGGCAGCACCATCCATGCGACGATTGATGTGGACGTCAGGGACCTGATCAGGGCATTCACCGACCAGTCACCCGGCTATCTCGGCCGACTCAATAGTGAAGCGGAGATCTCCAATATGGACGGCAGCTGGGGACTCGAGCGCTTTACCCTGACCTCGACCCGGACCGACCTGTATCAGCTAAATCTGGACGGCAGCTATGATGACCTGGTGCATTATGACAAGGCAACTATCAACTCGCGCCTTGAAATCAGAAATCCGCAACTGCTCGGACAAGTCCTGGGCATCAAGCTGGCCGGTATCGGTCCCTCCCGTGCGCAGGGCAAGCTTGGTATTAACAAAGGCCGCCTGCACTACGATGGCGAAGCCACAGTGGGTAACACGAACAGCACCACCACGATCAGTGGCCATCTGCAAGACGGCAAACCGGTGCTTACCGGCAGCTTCGAGATACCGGTACTGCACCTGGCGGATTTCGGTATCGGCCCATCGGCAACACCGATAGCCGTGGAATCAGACCCGGACGAACCCGCCAGTCCCCACGTGTTCAGTCGCAAACCGCTGGATATCAATTTTCTGAATACCGTCGATCTGGATATGGCGATATCCATTGACGAGGTCGAGAGCGGCGAACTTGCAATCGATAGCGTCAGGGGCAAGCTGCAGCTGCGCGACGGACAACTGAATGTGAAACCGCTGCGCCTGGTGTTCGAGGGTGGCAATACCGATATTGATCTGGATGTCAGGGCCACCGCGGTGCCCGAGTACCGGCTTGTAGTCAAGGCGGATGAAGTCACGCTGGGACCGTTGATGGCACAGTTCCAGGGACAGGTCCCCATCCGTGGCTATACGAACATCGATCTCGACCTTAAGGCAAGGGGCCAGTCGCCCCACGAGCTGGCCTCGAGCCTCTCGGGCAACGTCAACCTGGGCCTGGAGAATGCACGTGTACCGAAACACTACATCGATCTGCTGTCAGTCGATGTGTTTGGCTGGGTCGTTTCAAAGTCGGGCGCCACGCAGCAGCATATGAATCTCAACTGCCTGGTAATGACGTTTACCGTCAAGGCGGGCGAGGTAGAGAGCGAGACCTTTATCAGCGACGGCCCGCGATTGAGTCTGGGTGGGGAGATCGACATGAATCTCGGTGCGGAAACACTGGATATTGTACTGATCCCGCAACAGAAAAAGCGTTTCTTCTCGTCAGTCTCACCGGTCAAGATAACGGGTCCAATGAAGGATCCAAAGGTCGAGGCAATTCCGGTCAAGGCGGCCCTGCAGGAGATCGGTACCATGGCACTGCTGCCGGGCCTGGTTATTCCGGCCCGCGCCCTTGGAAAACTGTGGTCACTGCTGGATCGTAGCGACCAGGCCGGTGAAGGCTGCGCAAACATCGAAGAGCTGCGCGAGACGGCCAAACGCGGGAACGCCAGGGACAAGGGGTCCGTACCGGTACTGGACTGGTTGTTGGAATAATACCTGTCAGCTGCACCAGGAACCGCTCTCCCAGTAACGGGCGACTGTTGACGGCATCGTTCTACTTAGTATTCAACGAGACTTACTACCGGCCTTTCTACAGCGGCTCGGACGTCGTTTACATGGTGGTCGAGAACCCGGAGAGTACCGGTTGAGAGTGATCCTGGGCTGAACCAGAGAGCCCGGGAAAGCCGTAAGTCACAGAGCAGGGATCGTGTCGAGCGCGCCAGGTTTCTCCAGTCTTTGCGTCCCGGTTACGGCGTCCAGACCGTCAGGTTTGTAAGCGGCGCCATAACACGACCCATGCCGGTCATTCGGATGATGATCTACCATGGTATCGTGTTCGCTTTATCGATGCTCAGGATAGCATTGTGGATTTCACAGGATTATCATGCAGCCTGTTGCACGGGTAATATCAGGACTGTATTTAATCCATGGCATGAAAAGAGGGTATGAAATGAAAACAAATCATATTGTTATAACTGTGTTTTGTGCATTTTTCTTACTGGCTACAGGGACACCTTCAGTATTTGCAGAAGAGGCACCGGAGCAGCGCTAC
>JBATGJ010000383.1:0-5070 GCA_049665685.1 Gammaproteobacteria bacterium | reverse complement strand
GCGCCTGTCCAGATTACTGGCCGAGCGCTACCTCAGGGTTATGCTCGACCTGGAACCCCGGCTCGAGGAGATAGAAGACGAAATCATCCGGAACCCGGATGACAAACTGCTTGCAGAATTGATAAATTACAAAACCGAACTCAAGAAATACAGACGCTTATTTCTGTATCAACAGCAGGTTTTTAATGAACTGAAAACAGGCAACTTTCCCTTCTTCAGTGAAAATACCGAGCATGAGAACATCGATGTCTATGAGCAGCTGGAGCGTGTCAGCAGCCTTGCAAGCCTGTACCACGAGCTTGCGTCTGACCTGGCCGATGGGTACATATCGGTCGCTTCACACAACCTGAACAGGATCATGAAATTACTCACCATTGTCATGTCCATTTTCGTGCCACTGAGTTTCCTGGCCGGGATTTATGGTATGAATTTCGAGTACATGCCGGAACTGCATTCACAGTCAGGTTATTTCATCCTGCTTGGAATAATGTTCACTATCGTATTGATTTTAATATTTATATTTCGCCGGATACGGTGGCTGTGATCGCTCAGGATGCTGCATTGAGCACCAGGCCGTGAATACCAATGAAAAGTTTGTTGTTGGCTGGCGCGAATGGGTCGCCCTGCCCTCGCTTGGCATCGCGCATATCAAGGCAAAAGTGGATACGGGTGCCCGCACCTCGGCATTGCATGCCTGGTATGTGGAACCCTTTGAAAGAGACGACCGGCAGTGGGTCCGTTTCGGCATTCATCCCTACCAGCGTGACTCGCAGACACAGGTAACCTGCGAGGCGGAGGTCAGGGATGAGCGCTGGGTTACGGACTCGGGCGGGCACCGCGAGAGGCGCATGGTCATCACCACGGACCTGCAAATCGGCTCGATCGTGCGACCGATCGAGATGACACTGACCAACCGTGACAGCATGCTGTTCCGCATGTTGCTGGGCAGAACTGCGCTCAGGCAGCTGTGCATTGTTGATCCGGCCCGTTCCTATGTGCATGGCCGGCATAAAAAACCAGGAGGAAGAAAATGAAGATTGCCATTCTGTCCCGCAACAAGAAGCTCTATTCAACCCGCCGGCTGATAGAAGCCGCCGAGGCGCGAGGCCACCAGGTGGTCGTGCTCGATGCGCTGCGCTGCTACATGAACATCACCTCGATGCGCCCCTCCATACACTACCGTGCCGAAGATCAGACAGGTTTTGACGCGGTCATCCCGCGTATCGGCGCCTCGGTCACCTTTTACGGTACCGCGGTTCTGCGGCAGTTCGAGATGATGGGTGTTTACCCCCTGAATGAGTCGGTTGCCATTTCGCGATCCCGTGACAAGTTGCGCTCCTTGCAGCTGCTGGCCCGCAAGGGCATCGGGCTGCCCGTCACCGGCTTTGCCAACAACCCCGACGACGTGGCTGACCTGATCAAGATGGTGGGCGGTGCTCCGCTGGTCATTAAGCTCCTGGAGGGCACCCAGGGTATTGGCGTAGTACTGGCCGAGACCACCAAGGCCGCCGAGAGTGTGATCGAGGCCTTCATGGGACTCGATGCGAATATCCTGGTGCAGGAATTTATCAAGGAAGCCGGTGGTGCCGATATTCGCTGTCTTGTCATTGGTGATAAGGTCGTTGCTGCCATGAAGCGCCAGGCAAAAGAGGGAGAGTTCCGGTCAAACCTGCACCGTGGCGGCAGCGCCAGCCTGGTCAAGATCACCCCCGAGGAGCGCTCCACGGTAGTGCGCGCAGCCAAGGTCATGGGTCTGAATGTCGCCGGTGTGGACCTGCTGCGCTCGAACCACGGACCGGTCGTCATGGAAGTCAATTCCTCACCCGGCCTCGAGGGTATCGAGAACGCCAGCGGCAAGGATATCGCGAGCATGTGCATAGACTTTATCGAGCGCAATGCCCGCCCCAACCGGACCGGTACCCGCGGCACGGGCTGATTCATGCCCGATGATAAAATAACTATCGGTGATACCGAGGTTGCCCACGGCGAGTCGATCATCATCGATGTGCCGATGGCCAGCCTCTACACGCATGCGCCCATGTCACTGCCGGTCCAGGTCATGCGCGGCAGGCGTGATGGTCCCCGTCTGTTCGTCAGCGCAGCGATACACGGTGACGAGATCAACGGGGTTGAGATAATTCGCCGGTTGCTCCGCTTACCACTGCTGAAAAGGTTGCGTGGCACCCTGATCGCCATTCCCATCGTCAATGTCTACGGCTTCATCGCACACTCCCGCTACCTGCCGGACCGGCGCGACCTGAACCGCTCCTTCCCGGGATCGGATCATGGCTCGATGGCCGCCCGCCTGGCGGATCGTTTCCTCTCGGAGATTGTCGACAAGTGCCATTACGGCATCGATCTGCACACTGGCGCGGTACACCGCGACAACCTCCCGCAGATACGTGCCAACCTGGATGATCCGGAGACGGCACGCCTTGCCCAGGCCTTCCACGTGCCGGTACTGCTCAATTCCAATATTCGCGATGGTTCACTGCGCCAGGTGGCCGCGGACCGTGGCATCCCGATCCTGTTGTACGAGGCCGGCGAGGCACTGCGTTTTGACGAGCATTCCATCCGTGCCGGGGTTAAGGGCATTATCGCCGTCATGCGCGAGCTGGGCATGCTGCCGAAGACCAGTCGGTCACGCAAGCATAATGACCCGCTGGTCGCCCGTTCCAGCAGTTGGGTACGCGCCGGAGGCAGCGGTATTTTACGCGTGACTGCGGCGCTGGGAACACGGGTGCACAAGGGCGACACCATTGGTATCATCTCCGATCCCTTCGGCCAGCAGGAACTGGAAGTGGAAGCCAACGCGAATGGGATCATTATCGGTCGCACCAACCTGCCCCTGGTCAACGAGGGCGAGGGTCTGTTCCACATCGCCCGCTTTGAATCCACCCGGCAGGCAGAAAATACCGTGGAGGCCTTTCAGGCCGAAAATCTGTTGATCCATCCGGCGCTGGATGACGAGCCGCCGATTGTATAGCCCGGGAAACCCTGCATAAGCGGCTAATCCACATGTGAATTCAGTCTTTCGGCCTGTTGACGAAACTGATTGACGGGTCGGCGCTCCGTAAATGGAGATCGCGTTGCGGAAACGGAATCTGTATACCTGCTTCGCGCAGCGTCCGTTCAATGGCAAAATTCAGATCGCTCAGCGTATCAAGTCGCCGATCAATCACACGTATGAAGGCGCGCAGTTCAAAGTTCAAGGAATTGTCACCAAAACCGCGGAACAGTACCTTGGGTGGACTGACCTTCTTGCCGTCCTGGATGACCAGCGGGTGCTCGCGGGCGACTTGCAGCAGGAGCTCACGCAGACGTTCCACGTCACTACCGTAGGCAACACCAATTGGGACGATCACCCGCCCCATGGGATCATGCAGCATCCAGTTGGTTACCTGGGTCGAGATCAGCTCTGAATTGGGCACAATCACGTCGGCACGGTCGAAGGTCTCGATCTGTGTCGAACGGATGCTGATCCTGCGCACGTAGCCCTCGGTATTACCCACCACGATCCAGTCCCCGGTCCGGATGGGGCGTTCGAATAACAGAATGATGCCGGAAATGAAATTGTTGACGATATTCTGCAGGCCAAAGCCGATGCCGACAGAGAGTGCGCCAACCACGATGGCTAGATTGGTGAAATTGAAGCCTGCCAGGGACAGACCAATCAGCGCAGCAAGGATGATACCCATGTAACCGCTGATGGTGATAATGGCTTCACTGGCACCATGCGAGATCCTGAACCTTGCCACCCAACCCGGCAGTATTTCATTGCGGATCCATCGGACCAGTGTGACCAGCAGTCCGAATACAGCAATGGCAACAACCAGATTCAAGGGCGTTACCTGCATACCCGCCACCTGGAAACCACCGATAAACCCATCGCGTAAAATCATCCAGACACTTTCGTCATAACCCCACAGAACAAACAGTCCGGCGGTAAAGATCAGCCATATGGTCAGGGTCGTCAGCAGCCGCAGCCAGATGAGCCCGGGAAACGGCTCGTCAGGGGCCAGATGCAGGCTGGCCCGTAATGTTCTTTCCCATCCGAAGCGCCCCTCGTCCAGACCATCAAACACCTCGAGCAGGACTACATAAGCCACCCAGAGGCCACTCCCCAGCAAGGCAGAACCGACCAACCCGCTCAGCAAATAGACAGAGAGGTTGCGATAACCGGCCAATTCAGCACCCAGGCTTACCAGCAGCACCAGCATGAGCAGACCCTGCAGCTTGCGGTTGTTGAACGGTGCCGATGCATTGCGCATGGCTACAACCAGCCAAAGCAGGATAAAGATGGTCGTCGAGAGGAAGGCTGCGCGCGCCATGAGCCATTGTTCGGAACTCAGGATTTCCCGGATGCCCAGCCCGTAAAACAGGACGGCAACCAGTATCAGCACCAGTAACCCGTAGAGATGCTTACCCAGCGCCCGGCAATAAGCAGGATCGGCATCGAGGAAATGTTTGGCCGGAGGGCAAGGATCAAGAAATATCCTGATGATGAGTGAACCCGCCATGAACACCAGCAGGGATATGAGTAACACGACAGATGGCGCAACCGGCTTGCCGGGCAAGATATAAACAAGCCAGACCAATGTGGCGACAATCGGCAGCAAGAGCGGCAGGTATCTGGCAGCACAGCTTTGCAGGGATGCCATCAAGGCGGCTGTATAACCCGTCGTATGCACCTGCGCAAGGTGGCGCACTATCCGCCGGCGCCACCAGATACCGCATGCCACTGCAACAACTGACAGTAAAACAAGCATCAGCCATTGGGAATTCCGCAGACTGTCGAGTCGCAGTCGATCTTGCAGCAAGGACTTGCCCAGGGCATATAAATCACCGACCTTATGCAGGTTTATTACCGAGATATCAATAATATTGGCGCCACGGTCCAGCAGGTAGGTTCTCAGTATGTTTGCCTGCAGCTGCTTGATCTGGTCGCTGACCATACCGACATCAATCGATATGATGCGACACTGCTGCAGTTGCTCTTCGGACTTGGCGAGCCGCTCGCGAATCTCCTGGCTGGAACCGGCGCCTTTATCGAGTACCGCGCTGTCAGGG
>JBATGJ010000382.1:0-2594 GCA_049665685.1 Gammaproteobacteria bacterium | reverse complement strand
GCATGGACCAGTTCGTAATCGCCTTGCAAATGGACGAAGTGCACGTTGGCCGAATCGGGGTCGAGGCGCCGGCGGTAGGACTGTTTTAACGCCGAGCAGGCAAGCACGGCGGATTCGCGCCGGCCGATAGTCTGCTGCAGTTCGTCACGCAGCCTGTCCAGCCATGGCCGGCGGTCAGCATCGTCAAGCGGCAGGCCTTCGGCCATCCTGGTGATGTTATGCGGCGGGTGAAAATCGTCTGCATCCAGAAACGGCCAGCCAAGTTGCCCGGCGAGGAGTTTGCCGATGGTGTTCTTGCCGGTACCGGAAACTCCAATCAGCACTATGATCATTTTTCATGGCCCGTGCCGCGTACCGGGATGTCCCGTTGATACTCGCGCATGACCAGATTGGCAAGCAGGCCGGTCCAGCCGGTCTGGTGAGCCGCGCCGAGACCCTGGCCGTTCTCGGCGTGAAAATATTCGTAGAAGTTGTACAAGGGCTCGTCACTGCCGGCAAACGGGGCATCGCCTCGCATCGCCGGAATAGAGCCGTTCGCATCGCGCCGATACAGCGAGACCAGCCGGTCGGCGATCATCGTCGCGATCTGGCGCATATTGAGTGCCTGGCCGTTGAGCTGCGGCACGGGTGCCGTGAAATCATCGCCGAGAAAGCGGTGATACTTCTCCAGTGCCTGGATCAGCGCATAGTTGGTCGGCATCCAGATGGGTCCGCGCCAGTTCGAGTTGCCGCCGAACATGAAAGAATTGGATTCGCCGGGGACGTATTCGATCTGTGTCTGGCCGAGTCCGGGTATATCACCCAGGTCGCGATGCCGCTGATGCAGCTTGCTGAGACTGCGGATGCCGTAGGGCGAGAAGAATTCATCCTCGTTCAGCAAGCGTTTCAGGATACGCGGCAGTTGCGAGTGATCGACCAGGGCGAGCAGGTGTTCCCCGCGATCGTTCTCCCACTCGGGGCAGGCGCAGATGTAATTGCCGCGAAACAGTCCACCCTTGTGCCCGCGCAGCAGTTCGCGAAAGCGTGGCGCGGCCTCGAGCAGGCGCTGGTCGATAACTTCGCAGGCAAACAGGGGGATCAGTCCGACCCAGGAATACACATCGATATGGTGGGCCTCGCCCTCTGGCGTGATGAGCAGGTCCTTGAAAAATCCCGCGTCAAAATCCCACAGCGATACGCCACCGTCGTCACTGCCGGCAATGGTGTTGGCAATGGCGAGAAACTGCTGATAGCACTGGATGGCGATATCCTCGTATTCCCGGTTAACGCGATTGATCTCCAGCGCCATGACCACAAGATTTGCCGAAAACATCGCCATCCAGCCGGTGGCATCGGCCTGTTTCAGCGTATAGCCGGGCGGCAGGTCGCGGGAGCGGTCGTATACCGAGATATTGTCCAGGCCGAGAAAGCCGCCCTCGAACAGATTGTGGCCACTGTGATCCTTGCGGTTGATCCACCAGGAAAAGTTGAGCAGCAGCTTGTGGAAGACGCGCTGCAGGAAACCGGTATCGCCCTCCCCGGTCTGCACCTGTGAGGCACGAAACACCTTCAGTGCGCCCCAGGCATGCACCGGCGGATTGGTGTCGCCGAAGTCCCATTCGTAGGCCGGGATCTGGCCGTTCGGATGCAGATAACGTTCGTTGACCATGAGTTCAATCTGCGCCTTGGCGAAATCGAGATCGATATGCGCCAGTGTGGCGGCCTGGAAGGCGAGATCCCAGGAGGCAAACCAGGGGTATTCCCAGCAGTCCGGCATCGAGATGATGTCGGCAGCCTTGAGGTGTTTCCACTGCGAATTGCGTCCCTGTCGGCGGTCGGACGGCGGCGGCAGGCGGTCGCCCTGCAGCCAGCGTTCCACGTCGAAATGGAAGAACTGTTTGCTCCACACCATGCCGGCAAAGGCCTGGCGCATGATGGCATGGTCCTCGGGTGCGGCGTTTGGCAGCAGCGCGGACTAAAACTGCCCGTCCTCTTCACGGCGTTGTTCGAACACTGCCGCGCTGTCTGCAAACGGCTTGTCCAGGGCGCTGCCGCTCAGCACAAGTTCGATGCTGACAGTCTCTCCAGCCGCGGCAGACAGATGCCGGGCCGCGGCAAACTTGCTGCCCCGCCGTGCCGGGTTAACGGCCTGCCTTTCGCCCTCAACCAGGTAGCGGTGAAAGGCATCCTTGACCCAGGGCGATGGGCTGGCCGTACCCGACAGGCGTTCGTGATTGGATTCGTTTTCGGTGAACAGCAGCTCTGCGTCGCCCTGGCCGTACAGGTACTGCTTCCCCAGGCTGCGGTGATCGGCGATGACACTCCACAGACCGGCAGGTGTGTCCGGGTTCGGCACAATCTCCGGGCGCGGCGTCTCGTCACCCCACGACCAGTCGTTGCGGAACCACAGTTGCGGCAGCAGCCAGATCTCAGCGGGCCGGTCACCGCGATTGGTCGCGCTGATGCGCAGATGGATAATGCCGGGGGATTGCTTGGCGTATACCATGCGCACATCCCAGTAGCGGTCCTGCCCGAAGACGCCGGTATCGACCAGATTATACGGTGGATCTGTGCGCGAACGACGCTGGTTTTCCTCGACCAGGCCGGCATAGGGG
>JBATGJ010000381.1:0-9709 GCA_049665685.1 Gammaproteobacteria bacterium | reverse complement strand
GGTCTCGTCTCTGATCCGTGGCCGGGGCGCGTGCTGCCTTTACGCTGCTTTTTGCAGGCGTGCCGACAGACGCCGTTACAGTCGGACGTGACGCCCGGTATGTTATTCAGGCCACCACAACTGCCCTGGATTCCCTGGCGGCCGCGCAGCAGGCCCAGGCCCAGGCCGGCGACTGCCAGCACAAAAACCAGGATACTCGCGAGTAATTCAGTCATGCACGGGTGCTACCGGCGCATGCCCGCACCGGGCCGGGCGGGGCAACCGCCTTGAGTGGAGCATCAGGCACCGAAATCATCCAGCATGATATTGTCGCGTTCCACACCCAGTTCCTCGAGCATGGCAATCACTGAAGCGTTCATCATGGGTGGTCCGCACAGGTAGTATTCGCAATCTTCCGGTGCCGGGTGATAGCTCAGATAGTGGAGCAGCAGTGCCTCGTGTATGAAGCCGAAATAGCCATCCCAGTGATCCTCCGCTTGCGGGTCTGAGAGTGCGACGTGCCATTCGAAGTTTGCATGCGCCGTTTGCAAGGCATCGAATTCCTCCTGGTAGAAGATTTCGCGCAGGCTGCGGGCGCCGTACCAGAACGACAGCTTGCGCTCGGTGCCGATCCGTTTGAGCTGGTCGAGGATGTGGGCCCGCATGGGTGCCATGCCGGCACCGCCGCCGATGAAGACCATCTCGGCGTTCGTGTCATGTGCGAAGAACTCACCATAAGGCCCTGATATCGTAGCTTTATCCCCCGGTTTGAGGTTAAAGATATACGAGGACATGATACCGGGTGGGGCATCGGGCTGCATGGGGGGAGGGGGCGCGATACGCACGTTCAGCATGATGATGCCCTGTTCCCCGGGATAATTCGCCATTGAATAGGCGCGGGTGACCGTTTTATCCGATGTCGATACATAGCGCCACAGGTTGTGGCGATCCCAGTCTGCCCGGAATTGCTCAGGGATGTCAAAATCGGTGTAGGCGATCCGGTGCGGCGGGCACTGTATCTGGATGTAGCCACCGGCGCGAAAGTCCATCTGCTCACCGGCGGGGAGTTCCAGCACCAGTTCCTTGATGAAGGTGGATACACTCCGGTTGGAGCGCACGGTGCACTGGAACTCCCTGACGCCAAGCACCTCCTGCGGTACCTCGATCTGCATGTCCCGTTTGACGACGACCTGGCATGACAACCGGGCGCCCTCGGCCGCCGCCCCACGGTTGATATGGGCGGCCTCGGTGGCCACGAGGTCACCGCCGCCGGTGCGCACCTTCACCCGGCACTGTCCACAGGTACCCCCGCCGCCACAGGCGGTGGGTACGAAGATGTCAGCCGCCGCCAGTGCCTTGTTGAGCTTCTGGCCGGTCCGCGTCACGATGTCGCGTTCACCGTTGAGGGTTATGGTGACACTGCCGCTGGCAACCAGTCGTGTACGCGCCAGCAGGATGATGCCGACCAGCGTCAGCACGATGGCCGTGAACAGGGTGACGCCAAGCAGGATATCGAGCATGCGGCCGTCGCTCAGAGCTGGATGCCCGAGAAGGACATAAAGGCCAGTGACATCAGGCCGGTGATGATGAAGGTAATGCCGAGACCCTGCAGCCCGGCCGGCACATCACTGTACTTGAGCTTTTCCCGAATGCTCGCCAGGCCCACCAGCGCCAGCGCCCAGCCAAACCCGCTGCCAATGCCGAATACCACGCTTTCGCCCAGGGTGTAGGCGCGCTCCACCATGAACAGGGAACCGCCAAGTATCGCGCAGTTCACGGTAATCAGCGGCAGAAAGATGCCCAGGGCGTTGTAGAGGGCCGAGAAGTAGCGATCGAGGACCATTTCCAGGATCTGCACCATGGCGGCGATGACCCCGATATAGCTGATCAGGCCGAGGAAGCTGAGGTCCACGTCCGGCAGGCCGGCCCAGGCCAGTGCGCCGTCCTGCAAGAGCCAGGCATAGATCAGGTGGTTGACCGGAACGGTAATGGCCTGCACGACGATGACCGCCGCGCCCAGCCCGATGGCGGTCTCGATGCGCTTGGAGATCGCCAGGAAGGTGCACATGCCCAGAAAGAAGGACAGGGCCAGGTTCTCGACGAATACCGCACGAACAAACAGGCTGAGGTAGTTTTCCATGAGCGGGCCCCGACTCAGTGCAGTTCAGTGCGATGCACAACGTGGATACGATAATCTGCATTCTCGACCTGTGCCGGTTTCCACGAGCGCACCGCCCAGATCAACAGGCCGATTATAAAGAAGGCGCTGGGTGCCAGCAGCATCAGGCCATTGGGAACATACCAGCCGCCGTCACGCACCAGCGGCAGCACCTGGAAGCCCAGCAGGGTACCGGAGCCGAACAGCTCCCGCAGGGTGGCGACCAGGATAAGCACCAGGCTATAGCCCATCGCGTGGCCCAGGGCATCCAGTACGCTCTCCCTGACCGGATGCCGCAGCGCGAACGCCTCCGCCCGGCCGAGCACAATGCAGTTGGTGATGATCAGGCCGACGAATACCGACAGCTGCTTGCTCATCTCCCAGGCAAAGGCCTTGAGCGCCTGGTCCACCACGATGACCAGTGAGGCGATGATGGTGATCTGCACGATAATGCGGATATTGGTGGGGATGTGATGGCGTATCAGGCTGATGGTCGCACTGGCACAGGTAAGCACAAAGGTCAGGGCAATACACATGATCAGGGAGGGCGCCAGTTTCACCGTGACGGCGAGGGCGGAGCATACGCCCAGTACCTGCAGGGTAACGGGATTGTTGTCGATTACCGGTTCGAACAGTATTTGCCGGTCATCCTGTTTCATGTTCTGCCTCCCGTTACACGCAGTTTTTCGAGGTAGGGCCCAAAGCCCGGATCGCCCAGCCAGAAATGCAGCAGCCGGGTGACGCCGTTGCTGGTCAGGGTGGCGCCCGAGATGCCGTCGACCTGATAGCGCGCCTCCGGTGATTCGCTATTGACGCTTCCCTTGATCACGGTGATGCGCGGTTTGCCCTCGACATCGAAGGCGAGCTTGTCCCGGAAGCCGGCCTGCCAGCGCGGGTCCGCGATGGCGTCGCCGAGCCCGGGGGTCTCGGCATGTTCGTAGAAGGTGATCCCGGTGATGGTGCGCGCATCGCGCGCCAGGGC
Source organism: Gammaproteobacteria bacterium (assembly GCA_049665685.1). Lineage (GTDB taxonomy): Bacteria > Pseudomonadota > Gammaproteobacteria > UBA9214 > UBA9214 > UBA9214. Next base: position 6,590 of record JBATGJ010000381.1, on the reverse strand, counting down.
AAGGAAGCCGTACATCGTCGACCACAGGCCATAGCCGCGGATGGGCAGAATAATGGTTTCAAGCTGCCCGTTCCCGTGCACCAGGTACACCGGTGCATAGCGGGGTCGTCGCTTGATGCCGGCGATATCCACATCACGGGCAAGCGCCTCGCTGGTGGCCGGGTCGCGTGACGCGGCACGGGGATCAAAGCCCTCCGGGTCGATCCCCTCAGCGTATTCACCTGAATCGAGATCCACAATCTGCAGGTCAATGCGTTCCCTGAACAGCTGCTCGATATCGGCGCCCGCCGTCGCGAGCCCGGCAACGCCGATGATCTGGCGTTTGATGGCGAGTGCCTGATTGCGCTCCTGCAATGGCTTGAGCAGCACGGCGGAGGCCGATACCAGCACGGCGCAGACCAGACACAGGACGATCGCGACACCGATGATCTTGTGCGGATCATCATTCGGCAGGCGCAGCAGATTCCAGCCATCGGCAACGCTCTGGTGGGCACTGTCAGGCGGCATTGCGACGCTCCCGTCGGCGAATATTCGCCTGGACGACAAACCAGTCGATCAGCGAGGCAAACACGTTGGCGAACAGGATCGCCAGCATCACACCTTCCGGAAAAGCGGGATTCAGCACCCGGATGAGGATGACCATCACGCCGATCAGTGCACCGTATATCCAGCGCCCGGTATCGGTCATCGAGGCACTGACCGGATCGGTGGCCATGAAGACCATGCCGAATGCAAAGCTGCCCAGCACCAGGTGCCAGTACCACGGCAGGGCGAACATCGGATTGGTGTCGCTGCCGATCAGGTTGAACAGCGAACTGGCGGCGATCATGCCCAGCATGACCCCGGCTATGATGCGCCAGGACGCGACGCGGGAGATAATCAGCAGCGCACCACCGGCCAGGCAGGCCAGCGTCGAGGTTTCACCGAGGGAGCCCTGGATATGGCCGAGGAAGGCATCCATCCAGGTCATGCCGCCAAGCAGCATCGTGTCGATGCCACCCTGGGCTGCCAGGGCGAGGGGTGTCGCGCTGCTGTAACCGTCCACCGGTACCCACACGGCATCGCCCGCCATGTGCGCGGGGTAGGCAAAAAACAGGAAGGCGCGTCCTACCAGCGCCTGGTTGAGAACATTCTTGCCGGTCCCGCCGAAGATTTCCTTGCCAATCACGACCCCGAAGGAGATGCCCATCGCCACCTGCCAGAGCGGAATGTCCGCGGGCAGGATCAGGGTGAACAGCATCGAGGTGACGAAGAAACCCTCGTTGATCTCGTGATTGCGGACCAGCGCGAACAGCACCTCCCAGAAGCCGCCGGCGATGAGCGTGACGATGTAGATGGGCAGGACATACAGGGCTCCGTGCGCCATGCAGGCCCACACACTGTCCGCACTGAAGCCGATACCCAGCCGCGAGAGGAACGTGCCGCGCCAGCCCTCTGCCATGTCGAGGCCAAGGCCGGCGAGGGCGGTATTGGCCTCGTGTCCGACCATATACATCGCCATCAGGAAACAGGGTGTGACAGCCAGCACCACGGCAATCATCAGGCGCTTGAGGTCGATGGCATCCCGCACATGCGGCGCCCTGGCGGTGACATCGGCCGGTGTGTACAGGAAGGTGTCGAGCATTTCATAGACCGCACCAAACCGCTCCAGCGTGCCGCCGCGGCTGAACACCGGTTCTATCTGGTCGAGAATACGTCTCGCTGCACCCCGGCGCGCCATCAGCCTTCCTTCATGATCAGTTGGAGGTTTTGCCGCAGGATCGGACCGAAGTCATACTTGCCGGTCTCGACAAAGGTACACAGGGCCAGGTCTTCCTCGTCGAGTTCCAGGCAGCCCAGCGCCTTTGCCGCCTCGGTGTCCTCGATGACCAGGGCGCGCAGCAGTTGGGTCGGCAGGATATCCAGCGGCATCACCCGTTCGAACGCGCCGGTCGGCACCATGGCGCGCGGGCTGCCGTGGCGCGATGTGTTGAGGTCGAATTCCCTGCCCGGCAGATATCCGGCCGCGAACGTCCTGCTGGTGGAGTACTTGCGAAACCCGGGTGTCATCCAGCCGAGGAATTCGCGCTGCCGGCCCTCGCTAAGGACCGACACCTGCAGGTGGAAGCGGCCAAGAAAGGCGGTACTGCCGATGGCGTGGTGCCCGGAAAGGATCGATCCGGAGATGGCGCGGGACTCGCCGCTGTGCAACTCGTCCTCGATCAGTTCGGTGACGCTGGCACCGAGGCGGGTGCGAACAAGGCGTGGTTTGATGACCTGTGGTCCGCCAAGCGCGATCACGCGTTCGGTCGACAAACGCCCGCTGGTAAACAGCCGGCCGATCGCGATCACGTCCTGGTAGTTCAGATGCCAGACGCTGCGCTGTTCACTGACGGGTGCCAGAAAGTGGATATGGGTGCCGACGAGGCCGGCCGGGTGTGGTCCGGCAAACTCGCAGCCAGTCACACCGGGTGCATTGCCGGTGGGGATGGCGGCACCGGCCGCCTTGCAGACAAAGACCTTGCCCGGGGTCAGCCTGGAGATGACGGTCAGGCCGTTCACAAAATCATCCGGGGATTCCGCAATGATCACGGCGGGGTCGGCGGCCAGCGGGTTGGTGTCCATGGCCGTGACGAAGATGGCGTACGGTTCCCTGTCCGGGTTGGCCACCAGGCTGTAGGGACGCTTGCGGAAGGCCAGCCACAGGCCCGATGCCAGCAGGTTTTCCCGCACCTGCGCCTGATTCAGGCCGGCAAGCTCCCCGGGTTGCCAGGCGTTGAAGGTCTCCTCCTCGTCGCCTTCGAGGCGGATGGCAATGCTGCGTAAAAAGCGCCGCGTACCCCGTTCGATAGATTCGACGACCCCGCTGCCCGGTGAGGTGGTGACCATCGACGTAAAGTGCTTGCCGCGCACCAGGGGCTGCCCCAGTCGCACCCGCTCGCCTTCACTGACCAGCAGGCTCGGCAGGCGCTTGTAGCTGCCATAGTCCCGGCCAAGCACACCCACCCTGTGGACCGTGGGTCCGGGGTGAATGCGCTGTTCCGGTTTGCCGGCGATCGGAATATCCAGCCCGCGTTTTACTTTTATCATGACGATGCTTGTGTGGTGCTTCGATGCTTCTGTGATGTTTTATTATGCGGTCCGGCCCGCCTGCCCTGAGCGGAGCATATCTGATAATTGTGGCGAAATTAAGGTGCTGGCCCGGCGGGATGCAAATCTCCCCCGCCAGCAGGGCTACCGGCTTTACATTACCCGCATACAGGGGTATGACGGTTCCTCCGCACAGGTTAATGCACCGCGGTTCTCCCGGCTGGCCGGCGGGCACCGGGCAGGGGCTTTGGTCAAACAAACAGGAGGTTAGCTGAAATGCAACTGGGAATGATCGGTCTGGGCCGGATGGGCGCCAGCATGGTCAGGCGCCTGATGCACGCGGGCCATGATTGCGTGGTGTATGACAACAGCACTGAGGCCGTCCATGCGCTGGCGAGCGAGGGGGCTGACGGGCATACAGACCTGGACAGTTTTGTTGCCGCACTGCAGCCACCGCGTGCAGTCTGGATGATGGTGCCCGCCGCCGTCGTCGACCGTGTGATCGACGACCTGCTGATGCGGCTGGAACCCGGCGATATCCTGATCGACGGTGGCAATTCCTGGTACAAGGATGACATTACCCGGGCCGGCACGCTGGCTGCCAGGGAAATCCGTTATCTGGATGTCGGTACCAGTGGCGGTGTGTGGGGCCTGGAACGTGGTTACTGCCTGATGATCGGGGGTGACACGGCGACGGTGCAGCATCTGCAGCCGGTCTTCACCGCACTTGCCCCCGGACCGGGCGAAATCCCGCGCACCCCCGGGCGGACCGGCGAGCCGACCCCGGTGGAGCAGGGCTGGCTGCACTGTGGCGCGGCCGGTGCCGGCCACTTCGTCAAGATGGTACACAATGGCATCGAGTATGGCCTGATGGCGGCCTATGCCGAGGGCATGAACCTGTTGCAGCATGCCGGCGTCGGCAGTCAGGCGCGCGAAGAAGATGCCGAAACCACGCCGCTGCGTGATCCGCAGGCATTCAGCTATACGATCGATGTAGCCGAGGTTGCCGAACTGTGGCGGCGCGGCAGTGTTGTTACTTCCTGGTTACTGGATCTGACCGCGGAAGCCCTGCACAGGAGTCCAGAGCTCTCGGAATTCAGCGGACGCGTCTCGGATTCCGGTGAAGGACGCTGGACCAGCATGGCGGCTATCGAGTCAGGTGTGCCGGCACGGGTGCTGACGACGGCCCTCTATGACCGTTTCAGTTCGCGCGGCGAGAGTGACTTTGCCGACAAGGTGCTGTCAGCCATGCGTTACGGTTTCGGCGGGCATCATGAGAAAAAATAATTTGCCACGGAAGGACACGGAAGGACACGGAAAAATAACTTCTAAAATCCGGAAACCTTAAAGAATACAGATTTATCGCTAAGGTGCCATCAAGGTTAAGCAAAGCACATACTACTGAAGTAATTAACTACGCTGCTAATTCTTTGCGATGCGGTACAGCGACGAAAAAAGCGTTCAGTGACTTGTATTTTTCCGTGTCTTTCCGTGTGCTTTCGTGGCAGAAAGTTTTTTTATGTATGTACATTGCATATCACCATTACCCAAATGCCAGATGACAACGCACAACGCATCCACATTGAAACGGCGCCACCGAATACCACGGTGAACTCCCTCACCGGCAAGGAACGGGATCCTGCTCGCGCTGGCGGGACTGACTGAATGTCGGCCACTTCCCTTGAAACCCGCTGGCAGGTCATGCCGGACACCCAGGCACTGGTGAATGCCGCCTGCGAACAGATCCTGGCAAACGCAAAGCAGGCCATCGAACAACGCGGCGTGTTTCGCATCGTCCTGGCGGGCGGTGGGACGCCGCAGGCGGTTTACCGGCAGCTGGTCCATGCGGGCGCCGACTGGGCCCGCTGGCAGGTCTATTTCGGCGATGAACGCTGTCTGCCGCCGAACCATCCCGAGCGCAACAGCGTCATGGCCATGGAGAACTGGCTGGCCGGTGTGGCCATACCGCAGGAAAACATCCATGTCATACCGGCAGAACGCGGTGCTGCAGAGGCGGCGCACGTCTATACGCCGGTCATCGATGCCGCGCGTCCGTTCGATCTGGTATTGCTGGGCATGGGCGAGGATGGTCATACGGCCAGCCTGTTCCCCGGACAACGGCCACAGACCACCGCGTCGGTCCTCGCCGTGCAGGCGGCACCGAAACCGCCGGCCGAGCGGGTGAGTCTCGGCGAGGCGGCACTGAACGATGCACGCACCGTGCTGCTGCTGGTAACCGGCCATGCCAAACATGCCGCCGTAGAACGCTGGAAACAGGGCGAAGACCTGCCGGTTGCGCGCATCCATGGTCGCTCCGGCGCCGTTGTCTACCTGGATTCCGCGGCAGCGACGGGTGTGCAGGGTGTCTAAGGTCGCACGACCCTGAAAGTGCCGGTGACCTGCGCAGGCGAACATTCCCGCAGATGAAAATGTACGTCCCCGGTGATTTCGCTGTTGCAGAGACGGGCCATACGGGACGGGCAAGGGCGGTTGCTTTTGGGAACAGGACTGTCTAAGTTGTCGTCTCGAGACAGCAATCATGCATGCACCGGCAACAGGCAAATCGCTGCCAGTTATGTTTGATAACTGAATGCCGGGAAACGACAGCTGCACCGTCAGCCGGGAAATCCAGGATCGGGAGGGCACACATTGAAACCAAGACCGGTCCTGCTGGCGATCTTTGACGGCTTCGGGCTTAATCCAAGTCGTGCCCACAATGCCTGGGCATTGGCACGGACACCCCACCTCGATCATTATTTTGCCTCTTACCCGCACACCGTGCTGCAGGCCTCCGGGCGGGCGGTGGGTCTGCCGGACGGGCAGTTCGGTAATTCCGAGGTGGGTCATCTGACCATCGGGTCAGGCCGGATTCTCGAGCAGGACCTGGTGCGGATTGCCAATGCCATCTATAACGGCAGTTTCACGCAGCTGGCTGCGTGGCAGTCCATGATGACTGACTGCAAGCGCCTGCACCTGGTCGGCCTGATATCCGACGGTGGCGTTCACTCACACATCGAGCACCTGCTCGGCATTCTTGATCTGCTGCGTCAAACCCATGTGGAACCGGTGATACACATGATTACCGACGGCCGTGATACTGCGCCCAGGGCAGCGCTGAACTATCTGGACGAAGTGGAAAATGCCCTCGGCCGCCTGGGCCGTGGGCGGATTGCCACGGTAACCGGACGCTACTGCGCAATGGACCGGGCCAGTCACTGGGACCGGACACTGCGGGCATGGGATGCGATGGTACTGGGTCAGGGGATGACGGCTGCCGGGCCCCGGGAGGCGATTGAAGCGGCCTATGCGCGGGGTGAGGGCGATGAATTCATTCAACCCACGGTTATTACCGGATATGAAGGTATTACGCCGGACGAGTCGGTACTGGTCACGAATTTTCGCAGTGATCGTGTGCGCCAGTTGGCAGCCGCCTTTGCCGCAGAAGACTTTGACGGTTTCGACCGCGGTGGCATGTGTTTGAATAAACTGGTCTGCATGACCGAGTTCGATGCCAACTTTCC
>JBATGJ010000380.1:0-6806 GCA_049665685.1 Gammaproteobacteria bacterium | reverse complement strand
CCGCCGGGTAGTTATAAGTAAAACAGAAAAGGGGCCGTCAGGCCCCTTGTCTAATATTTGTAATATTTGACCCCAAATATTCTTAGGCCACCGCGTCCAGCGGTGTCTGCTGCGCACTTATGACATCGAGGGTGTCGGCGGCCAGTTCCGAGGCCGGTTCCTGTTTGTCAGGATTTTGCAGGTCATTTACAGACAGCAGCAAGGAACGAAATACCTGCAGCTTGAGTGTCATGCTGTCAGCGGAAACGCCGCCTTCCTGCACCTCACTGTCGCCACTGAAGGTATCCATCAGCTTGTTGAGGAACGCGCCGATGGACTGCAGGGTATTTACCATGATCGATGTGTGCCCGTCGGTGTCTGCACTGTCGACGGCGGCCTCTGCTGGCACCGGCAGCGCAGCGGCTGCTTCACCGTTATCGCTGATGATCCCGTCATCTTGCCCGGTGCTCCCCGCTGGTGCCGACTCGGTAGTGTCGGCAGATCCCTCGATGACCGGGGCCGGGCTGGTGCCGGTGGCATCCGGCGACGATGCCTGTGGTGCCTCGAGGCGGGCTGGCAATGCGCCTGACGTCGGGTAGGTCAGCTGTTCGCTGGTCTTCATGCGGATGCGTATGTTGGCGAGCTGAGTGGCATCAATTTCCAACGCACTGGCGGTCGCAAAGGCATCATCCAGGTTACCGGAGAAGAAGTCCTCTGCCATGGTGCCTGCCTGGGCAATCACGGCCTGGATGGCGCCCATCTCCTGCTCGTTCAATTCGCCCTTGACCTTAAACGAGATACGGGTACGGCTGAGTGCCTGCAGTTCAACCCCGGAGAAGGTCTCGCCGTCTTCTGCCTGCCCGGCCGCAACGCTCAATGATTCACTTGCCTTGATCTTCAGGCGCACCGTGTCGCCTTCCTGTGTCTTGATTTGCAAGGTGGTGCGCTCGGAACGACGATAGGACAGGGTGCTGCGCTCATCGGCATCTTCGGTTTTCTGCCTGCGGTCATCGTCCCGGTCATCGACCTCGCGCCGGAGCTCGACAGCCTGCCCCTGTTGTGCGCGGTGTGAATGCCCGACGCGGCGGCCCGAATGATGTCCGTCGAGAGGGTGATGCTTGAGGGAAGACTGTTCCGGTCGTTCCGGGGATCGATCAGCTGCGTAGCGGTAAAGCAGCTGACTGTTGATGGCATCCATGTCCATTTCCACGTCCTGATAATTGATTGTCTTGACCGGTTATCGTGCATTAGCGGCAAAGCTTTACCGCAGCAGGTATGAGGGCGGCAGGATGCTGCCGTCGCGCGATCGATTTATGCAGGTATATTGCCGGCGGTAACGCAAGCTGTATTGACGTGGCAGTCTTGTCGCCGCCGTTTTTCTATTACAGTGGAAGCTCAGTTGCCGGCGACCATAGTGGTCGGGCTGGTCAGTACGATCGTATGTGCATTGTTTTTCTTGCAGGAGGCCACTCCGCTGTCTTTCAACGTGCATTCCAGCTTGTGCGGATTGCTCCACCCGGTTTTTATCCGGTAGGTGGCGGATATATCTTCGTCAAGACTGCCCGGTTCATACACGGTCTCGCCTGTTTGTGTAACGGCTTCCTGCGAGGTGCTGATGACAAGATTTCGATAAGTTACGTCAAACGAGCCATTGCCGGAGAAATTGCTGATGATGGCCTTGGTCTTGAACTTGATGACATTGTCGCCGGCATTGCGTACCTGGTCATCGCTGAAACAGGTGACCTTGTCGCCCTCGGTACGACAGGTAGTGATTTCCGAGGGCATCCAGGCAACCGGATTACCATCACGGTTCCACCCGGCGAGGACTACGTCTTCGAGGGTAAAGCGGTCACTTGCCGATTTTTTGTTTGATTTTTTGTTTGCCGCGGGAGCCTGTTTGGCGGTGCGCTTCAGATTCTCCGACACGTCGATCATTTCACCACGTGCCTGGTCGAAACCACCGTCTACCGCCTTGCCGAACCAGACAAGGGCCTCGGCCTGGTTTTTCCCGACACCGGCACCCTCGGCGTACAGTTTGCCCAGGTAGTACTGTGCCGCAGGATAACCGGCATTGGCCGCCTGCCGGAACCATCTGAACGCACGCTTGCTGTCTTGTTTGACGCCACTCCCTTCGTGATAGATCAGCCCGAGTTTATAGGCCGATTTGATGTGTCCCAGGCTGGCGGACTGTTCGTACGAAGCGATGGCCTTGCTGTAGTCGATGTTGGTGCCGACCCCCTCCATGTACATATTACCAAGGTCATAGAGGCTGCCCTTGTCACCCTTGCTCGCCTCGCTGGCCGTTTTTCCGAAACGGGTAGCATTGGCCTGCATCAGTTTCAGGCGGGAAATGGATTTTGATTCACCCTGGGCTGCGGCCTTTTTGAACCACTCGATGGCCTTGCTGCGGTCTGCCTGTACGCCACGACCGTTCTGATACATGGTGCCGACGTCAAACTGGGCTTCGCTATTGCCGTTTTTTGCTTCCTGCATTTTTTCCGTGAAGAGCGAATTCCATATGTCGCCCATGGCACTGGACGCGGAAAGATACAGCGCAAATCCAACAATAAAGCTGCGTATGTGCATGATTTTTCTTTAGCTAACGTGTGAATATGGCATCCAATAAACAGGCTATCGGCACAGACGACACCGCCTTGAGACATCGGCTGGCATAAATAATTGAGAATATCAGTCGCTTGGGAGAATTTTTCGGGGCGGACTCAGGCGTTTACAGTACTGCCGTGGCGACTGTCATTCAGCAATTCGAGGATGCGTTGCTCCAGCCAGGAATGGGGTGAGAAGGGCCGGTTACCGGCAATGAAGCCGACATGACCGCCATGCGGTGAGAGCTCCAGTATCACGTCCGGCCCCAGGTCATCCGCCTGTGGCAGTGCAGATGGCGGCAGGAACGGATCGTCGGCTGACTGCAGGATCACGGTCGGTACCCGGATTTGCCTGAGAAACTGACGGCTGCTGGCGCGGGTGTAGTAGTCATCAACACCTCTGAAGCCGTTGAGCGGCGCGGTAATGGCATCGTCGAAGGCATGGAAGCTGCGCAGTTCGTCGAGGCGCTCGAGCGGCCAGGGTGGCGGATGCGCCCCGGCCTTGATGCGTACGGCCGCGCGTAATCTGCCGAGCAGGTGATTGCGGTAGAGCCGGGAGATACCCCGGTCCAGCTGTCGGGCCGCGGCATCAAGGTCGAAGGGGACCGATATGGCGATGGCCTGGTGAATGCCTGCACGGGTGCCCGTCTCACCCAGCCATTTGAGCAGCACATTGCCACCGAGCGAAAAGCCAATAACGGACAGCGGCTGCTGCGGGTAGCGCGAGTGCAGATGCTGTACGACGAATTCAAGGTCACCGGTTTCGCCGGAATGGTAGCTGCGCGACAAGCGGTTCGGTGTGCCGCTGCGCCCGCGGAAATACATCAGCCCGGCATGGTAGCCGTCACCTGCCAGCCGCTTCAGCAGCCCGCCCGCATAATGTGACTCAATGGATCCCTCAAGACCATGCAGGACAAGTACGCACGCCCCGCCGGTCGGTGTGGTCCAGTCCAGGTCGAGGAAATCGCCGTCCGGGAGTTCCAGGCGTTCACGCTTCAAAGGCGGCGGACGACGTCGCCTGAACAGTGATGGATACAGCGTTTGCAGGTGCCTGCCCGGTAACCACCAGGCCGGCCGAAATGCACTTGCGGTTATCAGGTGCTCATCCTGTTGGCGACCAGGTCATCAACCACGGACGGGTCGGCAAGTGTCGAGGTGTCGCCGAGAGAATCCATTTCATTGGCAGCGATCTTGCGCAGGATGCGACGCATGATCTTGCCGGAACGTGTCTTGGGCAATCCAGGCGCCCACTGGATGAAGTCCGGTGTGGCAATGGGGCCGATCTCGCTGCGCACATGCTGAACGAGTTCGGCACGCAGGGCCTCATTGGGCTCCACGCCGTTTACCAGCGTGACATACGCGTAGATACCCTGGCCCTTGATGTCATGCGGGTATCCCACGATAGCGGCCTCTGCAACAGACGGATGCAGCACCAGCGCACTTTCCAGTTCGGCGGTGCCGAGATTGTGACCCGACACAATCAGCACGTCATCCACGCGACCGGTGATCCAGTAATAGCCATCCTCGTCACGGCGTGCACCGTCACCGGTGAAATACATGCCGGGAAACGTGGAAAAATAGGTGTCGATGAGTCGCTGATGGTTGCCGTACACGGTACGGATCTGTCCCGGCCACGGGTTTGTGATAACGAGACTGCCCTCAGCCGCACCTTCCAGCACCTTGCCCTCGTTGTCGACGATGGCCGGCTGTACACCGAAAAACGGATAGGATGCAGAGCCGGGTTTCATCGGTGTGGCGCCCGGAACGGGTGTAATCATATGGCCGCCGGTCTCGGTCTGCCACCAGGTGTCAACGATCGGGCAGCGCGCACCGCCGATGGTATGGTAATACCACTCCCAGGCCTCCGGGTTGATCGGTTCACCGACGGTACCCAGCAGGCGCAGGCTTTCGCGCGAGGTCTTTTTCACCGGCTCATCGCCCATGCGCATCAGTGCGCGCAAGGCCGTCGGCGCGGTGTAGAAGGTGTTGACGCTGTGCTTGTCGCACACCTGCCAGAAGCGCGAGGCATCCGGGTAGGTGGGAACGCCCTCGAACACGAGCGAGATGGCGGCGTTGGCCAGCGGTCCGTAGACGATATAGGTATGCCCGGTAATCCAGCCAACATCGGCCGTGCACCAGTAGATGTCGCCGTCATGATAATCGAATACATACTTGTGGGTGATGGCGGCATACAGCAGGTAGCCCCCGGTCGTGTGCAGGACACCCTTGGGCTTGCCGGTCGATCCCGAGGTATACAGGATGAACAGCGGGTCCTCGGCATCCATCCATTCGACCGGGCAATCGACGAATTCGCCGGCAACGGCGTCGTGGTACCAGACGTCACGTCCCTCGGTCCAGTCGATGCTGCCGGCCGTGCGCCGGATCGTGAACACCGTGTGGACATTGGGGCAGGATTCCAGCGCCTTGTCGACATTGCCCTTGAGCGGGATGGTCTTGCCGCCGCGCAGGCCCTCGTCGGCGGTGATGACGGTCTGGCAGTCCGAGTCCAGGATGCGGTCCTTGATTGACTCCGGCGAGAAGCCGCCAAATACGACCGAGTGGATGGCGCCGATGCGTGCACAGGCCAGCATCGCATACACGGCCTCGGGCACCATCGGCATGTAGATGCAGACCCGGTCACCCTTGCCGACGTTGCGTGCCTTCAGGGCATTGGCGAAGCGGCACACATGCTCGTACAGTTCGCCATAGGTGATTTGCGCATCATCTGCGGGATCGTCGCCTTCCCAGATCAGTGCTGTCTGCTCACTGCGTCTTTCCAGGTGCCGGTCGATGCAGTTGTAACAGGCATTCAGCTTGCCACCCTCGAACCAGCGGACCCTGCCGGTCTTGAAATCCCAGTCGAGTACGGTATCCCAGGGTTGCTCCCATGAGAGAAATTTTTCTGCCTGTTCTGCCCAGAAACCGGCCGGGTCTTCGATGGACTGTTTGTACATTGACTCGAATTGTTCTGCATCGAGGTAGGCATTCTCCGCAAAGGATTCCGGGACCTCGTAAATCTTGTTATCGGACATGGTGCTCTCCGTTGGCGTCTGCGTACCGGGGGGTGGGTGTGAGGTTCGATTATAGCCGCGTGGAAGGCCGTGCCAACTCCCGGGCGGTGGAAAATTCCGCCGCCGGCAACAGCCGGTTGCGGGGCAGGGCGGCGACATCCCAGTGCTCGACAGCCCATTGCAGGACTTCGGCCTGGCTGGCCGTTGCCGCGTCCTCCGGGATTGACTGCTGCAGGAAGGTCAATGCGGCGAGCAGCGTCCGGTTGCGTTCATCGGGAGATACGGCAGGTGCGTGCGTTTGTTTGCCGAGTTTTTCGCGGCTGGCGTTGACCGCAACCGGCAGATGCAGGTAACGGGGCACCGGCAGTCCGAGTAGTTGCTGCAGGTAGCATTGCCGCGGCGTGGATTCGAGCAGATCGGCGCCGCGCACGATATCGGTGATGCCCTGTTCCGCATCGTCCACCACCACCGCCAGCTGGTAGGCGATCAGCTGGTCGGCACGTCGCAGCACGAAGTCGCCGACCTCATCTGCCAGTCGCTGTTCCACGATCCCCTGCAGCCTGTCTGTCAAACGGACACAGGTATCGTCCACGCGCACACGTACAGAGCGTGCCGTGCGGCCGGGTGGCAGACCGTTGCGACAGGTGCCGGGGTAGATGCTGCCCTGTGTCTTGCTGCTGCTGTCCGCAATTTCCTTGCGCGTGCAGGCACAATCGTAGAGTCGTCCGCTCTGTGCCAGTTGCTCGAGCGCGGCATCATACAACACGCTGCGCGCGCTCTGGTAAACGACCGGCCCGTCCCACGCCAGGTCAAACGCCTCCAGGGTCCGCAGTATCGTATCGGCCGCGCCGGCAACCTCGCGCGGCGGATCCAGGTCCTCGATTCGCACCAGCCACTCCCCGCGGTTGTAGCGGGCGTCCAGGTAGCTGCCGAGTGCCGCGACGAGTGAGCCGAAATGCAGTGGTCCGGTCGGTGACGGGGCGAAGCGTCCCCGGTACAGAGTTGTATCAGTTGTAGTGTGCAAGTGGAAGGAAGACTGCTGCCTGAACTGGTGTCCTGTTTAACACATCGCTATCGGCATGGCCCGGGCCAGCCTCTCGATCGGTTCCCGATCTCACCTTCTCCATGCCTTCCGGCGACGATGGACAGGGTGTCCGAGTGCCGTGGAGCACAGGGACAAGGTGAGACCGGAGGTCGAGAAAGTGGCCTGGGC
>JBATGJ010000379.1:0-20864 GCA_049665685.1 Gammaproteobacteria bacterium | reverse complement strand
GTTGTGCTCTACCAACTGAGCTATTCCCGCGTGCTGCAATCCTTCATTTTATAGGACGATAAATAGCTGTCAAGCGTCGCCTGCCCTGCCCCCGTCCGTATTGCCAGTGATTAGTGGCCAGGCCGCGCGGATGTAAACCAGCATCGACCACAGAGTGAGCAATGCGGCAGCATACAACAGGACGAGCCCCACATCGTGGGTCGGAAACGGTCCGATCGGTACCCGGTAGAGCAGCAGCAGGATCGCCACCATCTGGGTAATCGTCTTGATCTTGCCGATCACGCTAACGGCCACACGGGTGCGCTCACCAATCTCGGACATCCACTCGCGCAGAGCAGAAATCGCGATTTCGCGACCGATAATGATGCAGGCCGGCACCGCGAACAGTACAGTCGGATTATCCTGGACCAGCAGCACCAGCGCGACCGTAACCATCAGCTTGTCGGCTACGGGATCGAGAAAGGCACCGAACACCGATAATTGCTTCAGGCGTCGGGCCAGGTATCCGTCGAGCGCGTCCGTTAGTGCTGCCAGACCAAACAGCAGCGCACTTGACTGGTATGACCACTGGCTGGGTATGAAAAACACGACCACCAGCACCGGTATCAGGATGATGCGCAGCAACGTAAGAATGTTCGGCAATGTCCACTTCATTTATTCACCTTGTGTTGTTCAATTGCCGTGAAATGCATCATAGATAAGCTGTGCCAGCTTCCGGTCGATACCCTTGACCCGGGTGAGATCCTCGACACCCGCGCGTGCCACTTCCCGCAAACCACCGAACTGTCGCAATAGCTGCTGCCTGCGTTTTGCACCAATACCGGGAATCTGCTCCAGGGGGGAAGTCGTCCTGGTTCGCGCCCGCTGCTGGCGGTGTCCCGTAATCGCAAAACGGTGTGCCTCATCCCTGACCTGCTGTATGAGGTGTTGTGCGGGTGAATCCGCAGGCAGGTCAAGCGTTATACCGCTCCCGGCGATGTACAGCTTCTCCAGTCCCGGTTTCCTGCCCTCTCCCTTGGCTACTCCCACCACCTGCAGTTCCGGCACCTGCAACTCGTCGAGAACGCGGCTGGCAGCCGCGACCTGTCCCTTGCCGCCATCAATCAGCAACAGATCGGGGAGCTTCCCTTCACCCCTGATCAGGCGTGTATAGCGCCTCGTCACGGCCTGCTCCATGGCCGCATAATCATCGCCCGCAGGTACATCGCGGATGTTGAATCGGCGATAGTCGGATTTTAATGGCCCTTCCTGCCCGAATACAACGCAGGACGCGACCGTGGCCTCACCTGCCGTGTGGCTGATATCGAAACATTCGATCCTGCCGGGCAGTTCGTCAAGCGCCAGCTCCGAGGCCAGCTCACGCAGGCGACCGGCATAGCCGCTCTTTGAATTGACATGGGCATCCAGCGCATAAGCCGCGTTATTCAGCGCCATGCGTACCCAGCGCATGCGATCGCCGCGCACCTGGGTGCGAATGGCGACACCATGGCCGGCATGTATCCCGAGTGCTTCCCCGATTACCGCTGCGTCCGCCGGCCTGTGACTGAGGAGCAGCTCCGGTGGCACCTCCTTGCCGAGGTAGTACTGGGGAATAAAAGCCGACAGCACATCAGCCTCGGTGCATTCGATGGGCATCTTCGGAAAAAACGCGGCATTCCCCAGGTTTCTGCCACCGCGCACGAAAAATACCTGCACACAGGCAGCCCCGCTGCCGGTCTTGCAGGCCACAATATCCAGATCGCCATGCTCCTTGCTGATATATTGCTTCTCCAGGACATGACGCAGACTGGCGATACGGTCGCGATAGACCGCGGCCTGTTCATAGTTACGGGCTGCCGAGGCACGTTCCATCAGCTGGACAAGCTCATCAATAACCTGACTGCTCCTGCCCTCGAGGAACATCGTTGTATGCTGCACATCGTCGGCATAATCCTCCTTCGAGATATTATCCACACAGGGTGCCGTACACCGCTTGATTTGATACTGCAGGCAGGGTCGGCTGCGATTGCTGAAGAAGCTGTCCTCGCACTGCCGCACCCTGAAGAGTTTTTGCAGCAGGTGCAAACTTGCGCGTGCGGAACCTGCATTCGGATAAGGTCCGAAATAGCGTCCCCTGCCCTTGCGCGCCCCGCGGTGCAGGTTAAGGCGCGGATAGTCCTGCTCCGTAGCAAGGTAGATATACGGGTAGCTTTTATCATCTCGCAGCAGGACGTTGTAGCGCGGCCGGTAGCGCTTGATCAGGTTACTTTCCAGCAGGAGGGCTTCGCCTTCAGTGTGTGTGACGGTAATATCGATAGCCGCGATCTGTTCAACCAGGGCCTGCGTCTTCGGGCTCAGACCCGATTTCCTGAAGTAGCTCGATACCCGCTTTTTCAGGTTGCCCGCCTTGCCGACGTAGAGAATCGTGCTGTCCGTGTCCAGCATCCGGTAAACACCCGGCATACCCGGCAGGGTCTTGAGAAATCCCCTGACGTTGAAAGGCTCGCTGCACTCAGCCATCGGACCGGTATCCAGCATGTTGCTTAATGACTGTCTGTGCCATCAAGCATTGCACCGGCAATGTCGAACACATGCGTAAACATTTCCGGCGTCAGCCGTCGTGTCTGGGTGTTATAGCGACTGCAATGGTAGGAGTCCACCAGGGTCAGCGACTCATCCGGGCGGTGAACCCGCGCGTGCCCGAACGGAAATGCACTCAGCTTCTGCCCGAGCGCACGCAGCACCGCATCATGTGCCAGCTTGCCAAGGGCAAGCACTACTGCCGGATCGGGCAGATCCAGAATTTCTGCGCGCAGGTAGCCATTGCAGTTCCTGACCTCATCCAGTTGCGGTTTGTTTTGCGGTGGCAGACATTTAACGGCATTGGTTATTCGAACGCCACGCAGCACGAGCCCGTCATCACATGCAAGGGATTCCGCCCGGCTGGCATAGCCGAAGTCAAACAGGGTCTGGTAGAGGAGGATACCGGCATAATCACCGGTAAACGGCCGCCCGGTGGCATTGGCACCATGCATGCCGGGCGCCAGGCCAACGATCAGCAGCCGGGCATCCGTATCTCCGAACGCCGGGACAGGCCTTGCATGGTAATCTGGATGACTGTCAGCGACCTGGTCTAGAAAGTCGGCGAGCCTGGGACATTGCCTGCAATCGGGTTCAAACGTGGGTTTGGTCTTCAGCGACATTCAGTGGTTCGGTATGCCCACTGTCCGGAGTCAGACAGAGGATCTCATGTGCATTGGTATTGGCAATGTACAAGGTCCCATTGTGAAATGCCAACCCACCTGGCTCATCCAGCTTATGGTCCATGATTACACTGGATATATGGCGGGTCTTAACCCCTACTCGCTTGATTTTATTGTTAAATGTGTCAGCAATCCAGAGCATTCTATGCTCCAGGTCTGCCTCGATAGCCGTGGGGTACTGCAACCGGGCGTCGGCCTGCGTGCCATCCTGGTCACCGTATTCATAGAGACCGGTGCCGGCCAGTGTAGTAACCGAGCCGTGCTCCAGGTCGATACAACGGATTGCCGAAGACAGGGCGTCCACGACAAACAGATTCCGGCTGTAAACTGTGATCCCGGTCGGTTGTGCAAATTCCGCCTTGTTGGGTTGACCATCGAGCAACCCTGCATGCCCGCAACCCGAGAACACCTTGATGGTGTTGGTGATGAGCGAAATGGCCCAGATCTGGTGCATGCCCGCCATAGCGATATACAGCGTGCCGTTTTCCAGGGCAACGTCGGCCGGTGAATTGAGTTGCATCTGATCGGGTCGGGTCGAAGTGGCGCCGAAGCCCGTTCCGGGCGTGCCGGTTCCGGCAATGGTGTTCACCTCACCGGAACGTACATTAACGCGGCGTATGGCATGATTGCCCTCATCCGCGACATAGAGAAACTGGTCACGCAGCGCCATGCCCTGTGGATTATTGAAGGCCGCCGAGGTGTCTTCGCCGTCAATAAAACCCGGACTGGTGCTGCCAAAACGGCGCAGGATATTACCCCTTCGCGAGGTGACGATTATCTGGTTGTGTGCGCTATCCGCTATATAGATACGGTCGCCGGATACCAGGACCCTGCCTGGAAAGGACAGCTGCGACTGGGGTTCCGGCTCGCGATCAATGCTGTAGTCCTCACTGTCGGCAGGCCGGAACTGTGACTCTCGCTTGAGCTGATACTGGATGACTTCTTCAAGTCGTGAGCGTTTGCCGTCCCCGGTAAGCGCGCCGATGATGTAGCCCTCACGATCAACCAGTACCTGTCCGGGCATAGCCTTGATACCAAAGCGATTCCATAGCTTCATCTCGGGATCATGTATCAGGGGATATCTGACATGGTGCTTGTTCAGCATCTTCATGACATGGGTGCGCCGCATTTCTGCCGAAAAGCGGGTTGTATGAACACCGATCACGGTGAGGTCCTTGCGATATTTACTGGCAAGGTGATTCAGGTCAGACAGCACATGCCGGCACGGCACGGAGCTGAAGGTACAGAAGCAAATGAGAACCAGCCGGCCACGCTGGCCAGCCAGCTTGACCGGTGCATTGACATTGAACCACTCAAGTCCGTCCGGAAACTCCGGCACCCGGCTTCTTGCCGTCGACATCCCATTCTCCTGGTTTTCCCCGCGGTCAGCCGCGGTCTGTTATCCACTAGGAAACCACGGCATGCCCGATCATGCCAGACTGTTGGTACGATACTTTGACGAAGTTAACAATTTAACAGACAAACGGGGGGTTACGGAAGATAAAACTGCCCCTTTGTCTGCCAGGCCGCCGCAACCTGCCGGTCACAGTATCCTGCTAGTGAGACACATTTTCCTTGATCAGTCCGTATCGGATGGCGAAGCGTGTCAACTCCACATCATTTTCCACACCCAGCTTGTCGAACAGGCGGTAGCGGTAGGTACTGGTGGTTTTCGGGCTGAGACACAGTTTTTCGGAAATGGCCTTGTTGGTCTCGCCCCGCACCACCATGAGCATGACCTGGTTCTCGCGCGGTGTCAGTCGTTCAAGCGGCGACTTGTCACGCTCATTGACGAAGGACAATGCGAGCTTGTGGGCGATCGCGGGGGTGATGTACTGCTTGCCCAGATGGACCGAGCGTATGGCACTGATGATTTCGCGCACGTCGCAGCCCTTGGTGAGGTAGCCGGATGCCCCGGCCTCGAGCAGCCTGGCGGGAAACGGGTCGTCATCATGGATGGTGACAGCAATAATTTTCACACCGGGCAGCGCCCGGCTGATCTTGCGGGTTGCCTCCAGCCCGCCGATGCCCGGCATGCTGATATCCATCAGGATAACATCCGGCTTTTCCTTGCGTACCTGCCTGATGGCCTGTTCGCCGTTCTCGGCTTCCGCGACAACCGAGATCCCGTTGACATCGTTGAGCAGGCGTTTGATACCCGAACGAACCAACCCATGGTCATCGACCAGCATCACATTGATCATAGCTCCTCCTTGATTCGATTTTTGTAGTGGTCTGCCTGGACAAACCACTGATGTGCCAGGCGAGGCTAGCACCGTGTTGGCGGCAAGACAATCAGATATCGCTGACAGCGATGTCATCCATTGACGACTGAGCTGTCTGCTGAAACTTCGCTGCGACAGCGGTCAATTCAGCGAGCCGCCATGAAACCAGTCGAGCTTTTCATGCAGGCTGACGACCTCGCCGACGATAATAATGGTGGGTGGCTTGAGTGACTTGCGCGTGACAATGTCCGGCAAGGACGCCAGGGTTTCGATATACACGCGCTGTTCACGAGTCGTTCCCTTCTGCACCAGGGCGACCGGCGTCGTGGCAGGCAGGCCGTGCGCAATGAGTTCCTTGCTGATAATGGGAATGCTGTGCATGCCCATGTAAAACACGACGGTTTGCGCGGGTCTCGCCAGGCTTTCCCAGTCCAGATCAACACTGCCGTCCTTGAGATGACCGGTCACGAAAATACAGGCCTGTGCATAGTCGCGGTGTGTCAGCGGGATACCCGCATACGACGCACAACCCGCCGCGGCGGTAATGCCGGGAACGACCTGGAAGGGAATACCCTGCTCTGCCAGGGTCTCGATTTCCTCGCCACCACGACCGAAGATGAACGGGTCGCCACCTTTCAGACGCAGCACCCGCTTGCCCTCCCGTGCCAGGCGCACCAGCAGTTCATTGATGCTTTCCTGCGACAGGGTATGCTGGTCACGCTGTTTACCGGCATAAATCATCTCGGCATCGCGCCTGACCATATCCAGGATCGGCTCCGATACGAGTCGGTCGTACACCACCACGTCCGCCTGCTGCATCAGGCGCAGGGCACGGAACGTGATCAGGTCGGGGTCGCCCGGTCCGGCGCCGACCAGGTATACCTCACCCGTGGCCGCGAAAGTCTCGTCGGTGTCATCAATAGCCTGCTCAAGTGCGCTGCGTGCCTTGTCCTCCTGGCCTGCAAACAGCAACTCCGACACGCGCCCCTGGAGGATACTTTCCCAGAAATAGCGCCGCTTGACGGGTTCCGCAAAGCGCCGCTTGACGTCCTGCCGGTATTCATCGACCAGTCGTGCCAGCCGGCCGTAGGCCGCCGGTATAAAGCTCTCCAGCCGGGCCCGCAACAGGCGCGCCAGCACCGGCGACGATCCGCCGGTTGAAACGGCGACCAGTACCGGTGAGCGGTCGATGACCGAGGGCATGATGAAATTGCACAGCTGTGGATTGTCGGCCACATTCACAGGTATGTGACGATCACCGGCCAGGCTGGACACGTGCCGGTTGATGTCCTTGTCATTGGTCGCCGCAATCACCAGGGCCTTGTCATCGATATCACTGTCGCGGAATGCACGCCGGGCGTGCGCCACCTCGCCCTGTGCCGTCATATGCTGCAGATCGTCGCAAATTTCCGGCGCAACGACTGTTACCTGTGCGCCGGCGCGCTGCAGCAGGGATGCCTTGCGCGCGGCGACCTTGCCCCCGCCGACCACGAGACACGGCCTGTCCTGCACCTTCAGGAAAATCGGTAGGTAGTCCATTCAGCTTCCGAATCAGCTATCGTCAAGCAGCGGGTCCAGGTCGCCGCGCCTGTCCAGTGCGGCAAGATCATCATAACCGCCAATATGCTGTTCACCGATAAAGATTTGCGGCACCGTTCTTCTCTTCGTCAGTCCAATCATGTTTTCGAATCCGTTGGGCGTCTGGTCGACGAAAATCTTGTCAATGTCATCCACGCCTTTTGCCTTCAGCAGCATCTCTGCACGTATGCAGTAGGGGCAAAATGCCGTGCAGTACATCCTGATCCTGTTCTTCATCTCCATCTCGCGTTGATCAATTGTTGCGCAACAGACCGACTTGCTCCACTACGGAATCGGTCACAGGTCTGAGCTTCTTGCGCATTACGGTACCGATGGCGTCCGTCCTGGAGAAAACCGGATTCAGCACCGGCTCGTCCAGCATGGCCAGTACCAGCATGGCACGGATCCGCTGTCGCTCCTGCGGCAAGGTACGCACCAGCGCCGCCAGCGCCTCTGCTGCAGCCTCGTCCTGCGCCTGTTCGCCGCACATCAGCGCATCGGCCGCCGGATCCAGCAGTGCAATATCGGAACACCCGCCACCTGGCAGCGGCAGCATGCTACTGTAACTGGCCAGCGCGTGCATCAGCTCGACCATGACATCCTGATTTGAAGGCTTCTGCATGACCCGCTCCACCGTGGCCAGGAATGCCTGCCCGGCGACTCCCAGCAGGCGAACATATTGTCGGGCAAACGGATTACCACTTACCAGCAGCCCGGCAAGCTGCCGCTGCGCCTGTTCCCAGGCCGGATGCGGCGGCGGCGGCTCCGGCAGCTTATCCGGCACAGCCTGCAAAAATCCGACGTGGAAGGCATTCCTTTGTCGCCCCTTTTCCCATAACTTTGCCCGCACCGCCGAGCTGATCAGCCCCTCCTGCAGGACCAGGCGGACGGAGCGGATCTGGTCGCAGGGTTCTTCTTCAAAAGGCAGGAACTCGACCAGGAATTCCGCCAGCACCGGACCCATGCGGCCCCTGACCACTGCCTGCTGCTGCAGCATACAGCGCGCGTTATCCGAAGTTTGTGCCGCCCACCAGGCACGACTGGCCAGTTCGTCGGTAATACCCGTGGCATTGACCACGGCAATGATGGCCTCCGGCTCGCCCAGCAACAGCAGCGACTCGAGTATTCCGTCGCGCGCCTGCCCCATCCGGGTCCAGCGCTTCAGGTAGACGGGGTAGCCGCCGGGAGACCCCAGCACGTGACTGGACAGCGTTTCGCGCACCCTGCGCAGGTAGGCGTCATCCCGGCAATTCGGTTGCAGCTTGATACATGCCTCGCCCTTGTCAGACAAGGCATGCAGCGTCATGCGCGACTCATCGATGCGCACGGCTTTCAGCTTGCCGGCCAGCAGCACGTTGACCCGCAGGGCATCTTCAGGTGACAGATCCATGGCAAAGGATATCCTGGCAGGCAACCAGGCAGCGGGTTACATTTCGAACCCGGCCAGGGCGTAGAGTCGTTTCGCCTCGTCCGGATCTTTCTCGACACCGTTGCCTTCCTCGTACATGCGCGCCAGTGTCGTCAGCGATCCGGCCAGTCCCTGGTCCGCGGCCCTGCGGAACCACTCCACGGCCTGTTCGCTGTTCTGCTCGACGCACTCGCCCTCGAGGTACATGAAACCGAGCCCGTGCTGGGCAATTGCATAGCCCTGCTCTGCGGCTGCGCGCATCATCTGGTAGGCACGTGGTTCGTTGCGCACGACGCCCAGACCGTTCTGGCACATGATAGCGACGCGATGCTGTGCGTCGGCATCACCGGCATCCGCCAGCGGCGACAATAATTGCATGGCCAGCGAAAAATTCTTGGCCTCGAAAGCCGCCAGGCCACTGCTGTAATCCTGATTGTTGAATTCCTCGTTTGACATGACTGACCTCGGGTCGGCTACAGGCAGAGCGCAATGGTAGGCATTCGTGTCCCGGTATCGAATACCTCTAAAGAGGAATCTCCCGGACTTTCATAAGGATATGACAAACCCGCCGGATCATCAGCACTCCCCCCATCGGGATATACGGAGCATTTTTGGCCTCCTGTATACTTCTGCGTCAAGTATTTACCTCAATTGAAACAACGAACTAGGTATTCGCACGGCATCCCGACATTGCCATGCCCAGACGCAGCAGCAGTGCCCGCATGTTGCTGATGGCCATGCCGGCGAAACCGCACTTGGCTGCCTCGCCGTTCTGAGGCCGGTGCGGACTGATGACCGCAGGCACTGATTGAACAACTTATAATTCTGTCAAACACCGAGCAATCATGAGGAATTAACGATGAATCAGGAATACTACGAAGCGACCACCAAGATGGAAGAAATGGGCATTGATCCCGAATACATCCAGGGCTGGCAGGGTGGCTACCTGCTGAATCCGGAGCGCGAAGAGCAGCGCGTGACGGATGCCTATTCCGCCGGTTACGAAGACGGTAAGGCACACAACACGGACAACTTCTCCAACTGGAAGAGCTAGACGTCCGCAGACCATAAAAAAGGCGGGTACTACCCGCCTTTTTTATGCAGCACACGCGCGATTCAGGTATCAGGCAAACAGATCGCGCAGCGCCTTGTTGAGCGGCGGCAGGGTCTCCGGCACCTCGATATCAATCACCTGGTCAGTGATCCACTGATTGTCTCTCTCCCCCATCACCGCGCGTACATTTTCACCAAAGTAGCGCTTGAATGCATAGCCGGGCTTGCCATCCACCATAGCGAATTCGGCGTAGTCGGCTGCGCGCGCATTCAGCAGGTCGATCAGCGGCTGGCGGTATTTACCCTTGCCCTGAATGTCGGCACGGTTTTCCTGCATGCGGTCGGCCAGGTGCAGCGCCAGGGAGGTGATAAATGCCTGCCGCTCGTTCTGGTCGAGCTGTTCCGCCTTCAGGCGGTCGGCCAGGTGCACCAGGAAGGCAAGAAATTCCGCCATGACATCCAGTCGCTGTGCATTGGTGTCGGTCTGGAAACCCTCGTTTTCCAGGTTGAGCACGCCCTGCTGTGCAATACGCCAGATGATAAAGGCGGCGGCACTGCCGATCTCGTTCAGGGTATGCTCCCTGTCGGCGTTCCATTTGCTCTTGACTCTCAATACAGACTCCTGCAAACCATGGCCGCAGTACTGTTTATAGCGACCGACAATGGCACATGCTAGCATAGATTTGACCGGTTAAATTACGGGTAATCGTTGTGAAAAAATTCACCCGCGCAACCCTGGAAACACCAGCCGGCAACGACCCGGCATTGCTTGCTGTGCTCGATGCCGTGCGCACCAACTGTCATATTTCCGATGCACGCCATGCCGGTGACTATACCCTGTGCGTGTACCTAATGAAGATGCGTGAGTATTTTCGCTGGGAACACAACATTCCGTATGACGCAGCCCTGCCGCACGATGATCTGACTCGCTGGCTGACACAACGCGAAGCACACTGGGACAGTCTCGTCGACAGGGCGTTCGAAAACATCCCGGTCTGCGACTCGGTAGAGGACCCGTTCGAGTCAGCCAGGATCAATGCCGGCCTGACCGATAGCGGCTACGTCTACAGCAGCGGCTACGGTCGCAACATGAAACCGGTGTTTTTTCTGGGTGAACTGGAACGGCACGAGCAGCAGGACGGCTATACCCTGCTGGTATCCGGGCGGGAACTGGCACGCGACCTGGCAGCGCCGCCCGCCATGAGCCGCGATGGGACCATTTACATCCGCCGCGAGTCACTGCGCCGCATGATCTGGGAAAAGCTCGAGGAATGGCGCTGGAACAGACCGGACAACGCGATGAAAACGGCCCTCGGCTTCTACGACTTTGACAACGACGCCGGGGGTGCACTCGATGCCATGACCGACATGGCCCTGCACGGTGTAATCCTGCATGAAATCGGCGAGGTAAGGGCCGGTGACATCCTGGGCCCGGCATGGCAGGAAATGCTGGTCGCCGTCGGCCCCAGCCGGGCCGAGATCATGGCACGCGCCGTGCGCGATCACCTGGCCGATGCATTGTCCACATTGCCCGGCCTGCTGGCGGATCCCGATCCGGTTGCATTGCATTTCTACCTGGGAAACATGTCCAACATGCGCAAGGAACTGTTTCCGGAACTGGTGTCTGCCTATGAAATCTGGTCTGCCACCGGGGACAGCGGGGAACTGCAGTCTGTCGCCGAACACGCACGTGCTCACTGGCAGTCGCTGGCAACCGGGATACTGGAGATATTCACCACGCAACAGGCTGCATGCCAGCAGTCCCTGGTCCATGCCATCGAAAACCGTACGTTGTAACACGACAAGGACACAGCATGACGATGACCCGCATGGCCGACCGGCAGTCGACACCCCTGCAGACAATTCGCGAGGTCAAGCCGCACACGTTTATCTTCGAACAACCGCGCGCCCTTGCCATCGACATATGCAATGAAATGATTCGTCGCTTCGAGGCCAGCAAGGACGAACAGTACCCGGGCCGGATTGGTCAGACCGTACAGGAAGACCAGGACATCAAGCGTTCGACCGACCTCGTGGTCAGCGGAAAACCACGCTGGAAAGACCTCGATGGCGAACTGTTCCGCTCCCTGGGCCGTGCGATCCGTGAATTCCGCGAAACCTACCCGTTCTTCAAGGGGCCCTTCAAGGACAGTGGCTATGCCATCCAGCGCACCGGTCCCGGCGAGTTCTATCACTGGCACATCGATGGTGGCAGCCATGAATTCAGCCAGCGCCAGCTGGTTGCCGTCTGGTACCTGAACGATGTACCCGGCCCGGGCGGCGAGACGGAATTTTCTTCCCAGCAGATAAAGATAACGCCCGAGGCCGGCAAGCTGCTGCTGTTTCCGCCCTTCTGGACACATGAGCACCGCGGTGTAACGCTGCAGGCGGGGGTCAAATACATTGCCACCACCTGGGTGATATTCGCCTGACAGCACCGCATGTGGACATCATCGAACCTACCACTGCAGAGGACTTCCGGCAATATTACGCGCTGCGCTGGAAAATACTGCGCGCGCCCTGGGGCCAGCCACCTGGCAGCGAACGCGATCCGCAGGATGCCGACAGCATGCACCTGATGCTGGTCGATCCGAAGCATGTGGCTGTAGGAGTCGGACGGGTGCACTTCAATTCCATCCGCGAGGCCCAGATCCGCTACATGGCCATTGACGTCAGCGCACAGCGCCGCGGTCTCGGCAGCCGTCTGCTGGCTGCGCTTGAAACGCGGGCAAGCGAACTGGGTGCGGCACGCGTGGTGCTGGATGCGCGCGAGACTGCCCTGCGGTTCTATCACAAACACGGTTATGAAGCGGTGGGTCCGGGGCCCATGCTCTACAACAGCATCGCCCACGTGAAAATGAGAAAAGATCTCCAGGCAAGCACCGCCTGAGTCGCCATGGCGAACGCAGCGCAGTGATCATAATCAGGCCTGCCACGTAGCAGTCGTATGATGGCTAGCCTATGACCAGCTCGGTTTCCATCATCTCACCGTTGGTATCGATGCGAATACCGGTGACGCCGGGTACGCGCGCGAGGATATAGGCGCAGAGCAGTATCATCAGCTGCTTGTTGTCATGGTCCATGGCAGTCAGCATCTTGTCACCCACGATCTGGCAGCGCTGCTCCTGGTTCGGCAAATCAACCCAGTCACGGCTCATCTGCCAGCCCTTGTCCATATCACGGTCGATCTTGCTGAAAAACTCCTCGCCTTCGGCCACAATGGCGTCGGGGACCGTGACGGGATAAACCTGGTCTTGAACGACTACATTCAGGATCATAACGATAAACCTTGTTTCGGTGTGCTTTATTCAGGGGTCATATTACCCGAATCAAGGCCGCATAGGCAGGTAATGAAATCATGCTGATACATGTACAAGGCGTGCTCAACGCGCCACAGCTCACCGCAGTCCGCAAGCTGCTTGCTGCCGGCAACTTTGCCGATGGCAGCGGCTCGGCCGGCATGGCGGCAAAACGGGTCAAGCATAACGAGGAGCTGTCACTCGACGACGCACGTCACACCGAGCTGAATAATCTGGTCATGGGTTGCCTGGTCAAACACCCGCTGTATCGCAGTGCGGCCATGCCGCTGAAGGTCGCCACACCCTACTACGCACGCTATACACAAGGCATGTCCTATGGCGAACATGTCGATGATCCGGTCATGGGCGAAGGCCGGTTGTATCGCTCGGATATATCGGTCACGATATTCCTGAACGATCCCGCCGAGTATGATGGCGGCGAGCTCGTCATTACCACCACGTTCGGTGACCAGTCGGTCAGGCTGGCGGCCGGCGACGCCGTGCTCTATCCATCCTCCAGTGTGCACCGCGTGAATGCGGTCACCCGCGGCGAACGTCTCGTCGCGGTCAGCTGGATTCAGAGCATGGTGCGCAATACCGAACAGCGCGCACTGTTGCACGAACTTAACCTGGCAAGAGAAGTCATGCTGCGGGAACAGCCGGACAGTGAGGCAACCCGCCGGGTCAATCAATCCTATATCAACCTGGTGCGGATGTGGTCGGAGGTTTGAAAATAAATCTGCTCGCGCCAAGACGCAAAGGCGCCAAGCAAACATAATCATAACCGCAGAGGACACAGCGATTTTTCATTGTTATTCTTAACTGAAGACTTCAGCCTGTATCGTCATTCCCGCGAAAACGGGAATCCAGCGGCAAATGTATCTCCGCCACTCAAAACACATAAATGCGAGTGAAAACTAATTGTCACGGAATCCACGGAAGGATACGGAAGAATTTACTGCAGCAGAGACCAGACAGAAGGTTGGCAGGAGCGCCTTGCAGGCGCCATTGATTGTAGGTGTAAATATTTTCGCGCCTGCAAGGCGCTCCTACAGGAAAGCATCTGCACTCAAACTGACGAGACATTAATTTTCTCTGTGTTCTCTGTGGCAATTGTTTTGTGTTTTATGATGTCCTGGCTCGAGCTATTTTCTGATTAGTCATCAACCGGCCCGACATTAAACGCGACAGACAGGCGCATTTCGCCACTCTGATTGACAGTAACCTCGTGCAGTACCGAGGGGGCAAACATCACCAGCTTGCCTGCCTGCGGCTGAATGCTGATTTCCCTGCCCCCCGCATGCAGAATGAGGTCACCGGAATCCTCGGGGACACGGATGTAATACACCGCCGAGAGCAGTTCATCGTTCTCTTCGTGATGGTGCGGTGCGGTCCGCTGCCCGTCCTCCATGGCATTGAACCAGAACCCCGCCTTCAATGTGTCCGGCCCGACGCCCAGATACTGCCCGGCCCGCTGTTTCACGATTTCCAGCAACGGCAAAATTTCCGGGATGTCTGATGCATCGATATAGGTATTCTCGAAACGTCCACCCGTATGGTGTGATTGCCGTATCCGGTCAGTACCGGCCAGTGCCATGAAACGGGCAACCAGGCCGGCATTCAGTCTATCCCGATCAGCCAGTGAGAATTCCTGATACAGCATGTGATATCGATCCGCCGTTGTCGCCAAATCAGTATATCAACCACGCCCCGGTCACACCCACATCGGGATATAAGGCCCGCACCGAATGCATGCGGAACGATCACGGGCCTCTTCCGATCGCCGCCACATTGCAATACAATCGCACACCGAAATTTCTATTCCGGAATCGAATCAGGAGCATAGCAATGGCACTGGAAGTTAAAGGCAAGAGCATTGAGCTTGACGAAAATGGCAATCTCACTGACCCGAATGCCTGGGATGAAGATGTCGCCAAAGCCCTGGCTGCCAGGGAAAAGATTGAGCTGACCCAGGAGCACTGGGACGTGATCAATTACTTACGTTCCGAATATTTTGATAACAATGGTTTGCAGCCCATGGAGCGCGCAATCAACAAAGGCATGGCGCAAATCTGGGGCAAAAAGGTCAGCAGTAAAGACCTCTACGCCCTGTTCCCACTTGCGCCCAGCAAGCAGGGTAACAAGATTGCGGGACTGCCGTTCGTCTTGCGTAAAGGCGGCTACTAAACGCAAGCGGGCATCGATTCCGCGTGTGATTCATCCCACGCAAAAAAAAGCCGCACCCTCGCGGAATGCGGCTTTTTTTTATTGAACCGGGAACAGCCTAGCGGTGCGAACCCTTCTCGGCATGCGCCATGTCGACCAGTTTGTTGGCCAGGTCCATGTACTCCTGGCGAAAGCCCTGCAGCGGATGGCCGTCTTCGGCGGCAAAATAGTCCTTCATCTCGACACCGTGCTCGTGGTCATAGTTGATAAACATTTTCTGCATTTCCATCAACTTCTTGATGATTTCCTGTTTTTCACTCATGGCACGGCCTCCGGAATATAGATAAATCTTCAGTTAATTCATCAGTTAGGCGCAACTATAGCCACTCACCGGCAAGCCGAACATATCCCATATGGGCAGTCAGGCAGTCGCGGGAGCGCGCACCGAGCTGCAGTTTCAGGTAGCAGCGACTGCAGAGCAGAGCTCCGGCAGGTACTTGCCGGAACCTGTGTGACGGTAAGGAAATTCTGCCCGCGCGCAATGCATCAGGTGGTGTTGCAGGTCAGGAAAACCACACAGGCAGGAGTTTACTGGTCGTCGCTTTTGACCGGCTTGATACCCTTGTGGGGCAGGAACAGGCCGCAACCGAAACTCCGCCCGGGACCCAGGCCAACCTGCTGCAACCGCACCGATTGCTCCGGCTGCAGTTCCGCCACCATGAGGCTGCGGGTATGCACCGGGCCGTCGGGGAACTGCATCGTATGGGTGATGCCGCCGAGCATCTTGCGACACGGGATATCCAGTGCGTGCAGTTGCCTGGTGGCCTGCTCGAGGAACTCATTTTCGTCCACGGCCGCGTCGGTGATGACATGACGGGCAAACAGCGTCGACAGACTGCTCAGCCTGAACACCGTGGCTTCGCCCACCTCGATCACGTGACCGTCCACATCCAGTGTCTTACCGGTCAATTCACGCGCATCATCCAGGCGGTGGTTCGGGACACGCAGGCGCATGCGGCAGCGCCTGGACAGGTGCAGCAGTTCGGTGGCCGGATCTTCCGGCCGGTACCAGCCGTTGCCGGAGGTGGCGCCGTGAATCAGGTGGATACCGGCGTGCGCCTCCTCGGCGAGCCACGGCAATACCGACAGCAACTCGCGTGATAACCCATGGGCATGATCAAGCGGCAGAGTCGAACCGCTGAACTTGAATGCCAGGTCGACGACGTCGTCCGGCACGACAAATTCAGGCTGCTTTTCCTTGTCTTCGTTCCAGTACATGATCGTGCTCCACCCGCCTAGCTGTTTTGCGCCGCTGAAAACACCGCTTCCAGCCGGTCTTCCCAGTCTTCCGGGGTATCGTGAAACGGCGGCCGGACATCCATACGGAAAAACATCTCGCCGGCACGCGCACGCTCGCCCACCACCGCCTTGAGCGCCTCGAACGAATCGATGTCATGCTCCTGCAGCAGGATTTCACTCAACCACAGCATCACTGCAGTCCGTCTGTATCTGTCGTCATTTCCGTGCCCTCAATACGGTCGTGATAGCGTGCCCGGTACAGCAGGCGCGTCGCATTAGCCGTATCCTCGAACGCTTCACGCCCGTGCAATACATTATTGCAGATAATGCCTTCACCGGCCTGCAGCCGGTAACGGAATATCCAGGGCAATTCACTTGCCAGCAGCTCACGGATAAAACCCACCGCCAGCCGAATATTCACGTCGTCCTTCCAGGCGATACTGCGCGTGCGTGTCGTATATCTCATATGCAGGCGACCGGTGTCGTTTTCAACCGAAAACACGGGCCCTGACTGGGCCGGGCGAAGCTCCACCCCGTTTTCGACATTGGCCGGGATAGTCATCGCGTCAGGCTGCATGAGGGCCGCCGCCCACTCCGGATTCTCGTCACGCAGCAGCAGATAGGCCATTTCCTGGTCCATCAGCAGGTTACTGCCACCACAGGCCGCAGCTTGCACACAGTGCATGACGATGCCCCGTACCGGTTCCTCCGGGCGATTGTAGTAGCCGTCGGTATGCCAGTTGATAGCCCGGTCCGTGTAGGGAATGTAGTGCGTCGCCTCGCCGGCCGGTACGACACGCAGCGAGGTAATGCTGTCCTCGTCCGCACGCAGGTTCATGTCCAGCCGCTCCAGTCCAAACCGGCGACCCAGCGCGCGCACGGCATGCTTGTCGGCAACCTGCTCCCCGGTAGTGCGGTAGATTGCCATGTTCGTCTTGCGGCAACTGGCCAGGATCGCCGCAGCCTCGTGCACATCGAGGTCCGCAGGATCGGCAACCGGCACTAGCAGCTGCGCTGCCTGCTCGGGATAGTCCGCCAGCTTGTGTTCCCGCCAGCGTCGATAGTCGGACGCATGCCGCGGATCGAAGGGATTGAATGTCGGGTTCACGGTCGATGCATGATGCCAGCAGGCGTTTGGCCTGCCCGGTTTCCGGGGTGCGCTATAGTACGCGGACCCATGTGCTGACAACAGCAGGGCAACAGCAGAGCCGCGCGGCCACGCTGCTCTTGTTAATGAGTAGCATTCTCATTCAACTGCCTGAAAATCCTGCAAACAAGCGCACGTGCTTTCTGCAAATAACAATTAAGTACCCGTTAATATAAGAAAAAATTACGCTCGTATTAATAATTCCATGAAAGTTAAGTAACTTCTGGAATTTAAATAATAAAACTGCCAATACCCATTTCGGGATACAGGCCGATATCCGCGGCACCCCATGGGTAGGATATGTTCCCCTGACTGGCGTCCCTAAAATGCTTGCAAGCAGAGTTAGTACATTCATAGATGTACATAACTCACTGATTTCAGGGTTACACGATTGAACCCGTCGTGTACCCACGCGCGAGCAAGTCAGACGTATTGGTGACAGCAAAAACAATCTCAGGAGATTATGTCATGGCCAAGAACCACTACCCAACCCCGATGCTGGATGATCTGGAAAACGGCCCGTGGCCGAGTTTCATCTCCGGCATCAAGCGCCTGCGTGATGAGCACCCGGATGAGCGCATCAACAAAATAAGCAATGGCCTGCTGGGTCAGCTGGAACATTCCTACGAAACCCGCAAGGGCTACTGGAAAGGCGGTACCGTCAGTGTGTATGGCTACGGCGGCGGCATCATCCCGCGTTTCTCCGAAGTCGGTGACGCCTTCCCCGAATCCAGGGAGTTCCACACCCTGCGTGTGCAACCACCGGCCGGTAACTTCTACACCACCGACATGCTGCGCCAGCTCGGTGACAGCTGGGAGAAATGGGGCTCGGGTCTGGTGACCTTCCACGGCCAGACCGGCAACATCATGTTCATCGGTGCCACCACTGAAAACACCCAGCACTTCTTCGATGAGATCAACGAGTACGGCTGGGACCTCGGTGGCGCCGGCCCGTGTGTGCGTACCGCCATGTCCTGCGTCGGCGCCGCACGCTGCGAGATGTCCTGTGCCCACGAGCATGGCATTCACCGCTGGATGGTGAACAACTTTACCGACGACGTACATCGCCCGGCCCTGCCCTACAAGTTCAAGTTCAAGGTCTCCGGTTGCCCGAACGATTGCCAGAACGCCATCGAGCGCTCCGACTTCGCCATCATCGGCACCTGGCGTGACGAGATGAAGATCAACCAGGAAGAGGTCAAGTATTACCTCAAGAAGAAGGGTCGTCAGTACCTGGTCGACAACGTAATTACCCGCTGCCCGACCCAGTGCATCAGCCTGAATGACGACGACACCATCACCGTCGACAATCACAACTGCGTACGCTGCATGCATTGCCTGAACGTCATGCCGCGCGCCCTGCATCCCGGCGATGACAAGGGCGTCACCATCCTGATCGGTGGCAAGCGCACGCTGAAGATCGGCGACCTGATGGGTACCGTGGTGGTTCCGTTCAAGAAACTGGAAACCGAAGAAGACTACGAAAGCATGCAGGAGATGGCCGAGGAGATCATCGACTTCTGGGCCGAGAACGGCCTCGAGCACGAGCGCTGTGGCGAGATGATCGAACGTATCGGTCTGGTCAACTTCCTTGAAGGCATTGGCGTCGAGGTCGATCCGAACATGGTTGGCAGTCCGCGCCAGAGCTCCTATGTCCGCATGGACGGCTGGGACGAAGAGGCCGAAAAGTGGTTCGCCAGACAGGCCGAGGCCGCGTCTGCCTGAGCCCGGGGAATTCCGTATGACGACAATCCCGGCGCGCCTCGCCGGGATTTGTTCAACAATTTGAAGATTTCAGGAGAATCTCATGGCACAAGAAATGCGTTCGCCAATTGAATCCGGGTGTCCCGACGGGTTCCAGTACATGCACCCCGTAATGCGCAAGAACTACGGACAGTGGGCCTACCACGAAGATCCGCAGCCCGGTGTGCTGGTGCATGTTTCGCATAATGGTGACAAAATCTGGACCGTGCGCGCCGGCACCCAGCGCATCCTCGACCTGTTCACCCTGCGCAAGCTGTGCGACATCGGTGACAAGCACGGCGAGGGTTACATCCATTTCACCATCCGCAGCAACATCGAATACCAGGTCGCCGACGAAGCCAAGGTACAACCGCTCATCAAGGCACTGACCGACGAGGGTTTCGTGGTCGGCGGTACCCGCAACTCGGTGGCCATGCTGTCCCACACCCAGGGCTGGCTGCACTGCGACATCCCGGGCACCGACGCCTCCGGCGTGGTCAAGTCCATGATGGACGAGCTGATCGGTGAATTCAAAAACTGGAACATGCCCAACCGCGTGCACATGACCACCTCCTGCTGCCAGATCAACTGCGGCGGCCAGGGTGACATCGCCATCAACGTGCAGCACACCAAGCCGCCGAAGATCAACCATGACCTGGTGTCGAATGTCTGTGAGCGTCCGTCAGTCGTGGCACGCTGTCCGGTCGCGGCCATTCGCCCGGCCCTGGTAAACGGCAAGCCGTCACTGGAAGTCGATGAGAAGAAATGCATCTGCTGCGGCGCCTGTTTCCCGCCCTGCCCGCCGATGCAGATCAACGACGCCGAGCATTCCAAGCTGGCGATCTGGGTGGGTGGCAACCATTCCAACGCCCGCAGCAAGCCGACCTTCCAGAAACTGGTTGCCTCCGGCATCCCGAACAACCCGCCGCGCTGGCCGGAAGCCACCGCCGTGGTGAAGAAGATCCTCAAGACCTATCAGGAAGACGCCAAGGACTGGGAACGCATCAACGACTGGGTCGAGCGCATCGGCTGGCCGCGTTTCTTCGAGAAGACCGGACTGCCGTTCACCAAGTACCACATCGACAACTGGCGCGGTGCCCGTGCAAGCCTGAACGCTTCCACGCACATTCGTTTCTGAGGAACCGACGATGAAGTTCACCATCCAGGTCAATGAAGGTCCTTACCAGCACGAGGCGGCTGATACGGCCTATCAGTTTACCAAGGCAGCGCTCGATAAAGGTCACGAGATCTTTCGTATCTTTTTCTATCACGACGGTGTCAACAACGGCACCCGCCTGACGACGCCGCCGCAGGATGATCGCAATATTGTCAACCGCTGGAGTGAGCTCGCCAAGGAACACGATATCGACATGGTCGTGTGCGTCGCTGCCGCCCAGCGTCGCGGCATCGTCGACGATGGCGAGGCACAGCGTAATGGCAAGGACGCCACCAACATCGCTCCCGGGTTCAGGATTTCCGGTCTCGGGCAGCTGATCGAGGGTGGTATCGAGAGTGATCGCGTGATCGTATTTGGCGACTGAGCGGAGAGCAGGGATGTCTGAAACTAAGAAACTGATGTATTTAAACCGCCGGGCACCTTACGGCACGATCTATGCCTGGGAGTCACTGGAAGTGGTGCTGATCGGCGCGGCATTCGAACATGATGTGAGCGTGGCGTTCCTGGACGATGGCGTGTACCAGCTC
>JBATGJ010000378.1:0-3855 GCA_049665685.1 Gammaproteobacteria bacterium | reverse complement strand
GTATTTCAACACTGCGGTATAGAATTTTTTCTTCTCTGCCTTCTCTGCCTTCTCTGCCTTCTCTGCCTTCTCTGCCTTCTCTGTCTTCACTGATCTCTGTGGCCTCTGGGGCTGATATTTTCGTGCCTTTGCAGTTGTTGTCTAAAACGAAATGGCTAGCGTCAGGGCGCAGGTAACCTGCCGAACAGCATGGAATAGAACTGTTGCTGTATGTGGCCATTCATTTCGCGGGTCGTTACATAGTCGACATGCTCATCCGGCGAGCGCGGTTTCAGCCGGATCCCCCACAGTGGTTTGATGGTGTTCGGCAGGAACGAATAGCGGATGTCGCCTATCAGCAGCGGATCATCGGCATAGCGGGCGATATAACCGGTCGAAAACCAGCGAAAGCGTTCGATATCGCGCAGCTGCAGGGGGCTCGTTGGAATTGCCTGCAGGTCGATTTCGCTGGACACCGAATCACCCTCGAAGTACGAACGCTTGATGCCTATACGTGCGGCGTCGATGTAGTAGCGGCCGTCGTGCTCGTATATCAGTTTCCACAGGAATAGATTTGCCAGTGTCGGTTTGACGGTGGCGTTGGTCGCTGTATGTCCGCGTTGTTTGGCCAGGGACGCCAGCGCGTCCATGGCGCGGTCATGCTGGAACTGTCCAAATGACAGGTATAGCAGTCCGTAGACCAGTGCCGCTCTCGGGAAAAACTGTCTGCTTGTCATAACCCCTGCGATCACCAGGAACATCACCGGCAGTGTAAACAGCGGGTCGATAATCGAAATAATGTCCCAGGCAATACGCATGTCCGAAAACGGCCAGAACAATTGTGTGCCATAGGATGTGCAGGCATCCAGCAGGCCATGCGAGGCATAACCAAGCAGGCAGTACAGGTAGAGTTCGCCAAAGCCAGCCCGGTTGCGCAGGAACAGGTACAGCGGTGCAGCACAGATCAGTGCGCCCAGCGGGATGAACACCAGTGAGTGGGTGAGCTGGCGGTGGTATTCCAGGAACAGCAGCGGATCATGTTCGGAACGTATCAGAACGTCAAGATCGGCGGCCATGCCGGACATGGCGCCGGCAATGAAGGCCGACTGCTGGCCGGTTTTGATGCGCGTCAGCGACTGTGAGAATGACGCGCCCGCAAATGCCTGGGAGATCGGATCCATCGTTCGGGATGCGCGCGCTAGTCCTGCTGCAGGCCCTTGATGCTTTCGGCGACCGCGGCGTATTCAAAGGCGTCGGAGAAGAAGCGTGATTCGTCCAGGCCATGTTGGAGGAACAGCTTGTGACCGGTCTCCACCATGACCGGCGGGCCGCTCATGTAGATGTCATGTCCGGACAGATCCGGGTAGTCGGCCACCACGGCATCGGTCACGAAGCCGGTCGTGTCGGTCCAGTTGTCTGTATCCATGGGTTCCGACAGTACCGGCGTATACTTGAATCCAGGGTGCTGTTTCAGCCACTGTTGCGGCAATTTATCGAGGTACAGGTCACGGCGTGCGCGGGCACCCCAGTAAAGGTGCAGCGGCTTGTCTATGCCGATCTCGAAGGCATGCTCGAGTATGCCCTTGATGGGGGCAAAACCGGTGCCGCCACCAATGAGGATGGCCGGCCGTTCCGAGTCCTCGCGCAGGAAAAACGTGCCCAGCGGTCCGCGCACGCGCCACATGGACTTTTCCTGCATGCTGTGGAATACCTGATCGGTAAACAGGCCGCCCTCGACATAGCGAATATGCAGTTCGACAAATTCATCGTCGTGCGGAGCATTGGCAATGGAAAAGGCGCGCGGTTCATGGTCCTTGATGAGGACATCGATATACTGACCGGCGAGAAACTGCATGCGTTCGCTGGCAGGAAGCCTGAGGTAGATGCGTATGACATCGTGGGCGAGGTGCTCAAGTTTTTCCACGCGGCAAGGTAAGGTCTTGACCTCGATATCCCGGGCGGCATCGACTTCGCGCACGATGATTTCCAGGTCGCTTTGCGGGCGCGCCTGGCAGAACAGTGCCTTGTTAGCCGCCGCATCCTCCTCGCTCAGTGCAGCAGGCAGGCCCTGGCTATAGCTCACGGATCCGCTGGCCAGGCCGCCCTTGCAGGAGCCGCAGGCCCCGTTGCGACACCCGTAAGGCAGTATAATGCCCTGGCGCAGCGCGGCATCGAGCACGCTTTCGTCCTGCTCAACGGTAAATGTGTGGCCACTGGAGCGAATGGTGACCTGGTGTGTCATGTCATACAGTTCCTTAGTAAAACAGTCAGGTATTGTCGCTGATTTAACATGGAAGATAAACCGGATAAAGCTGTGTTAATCATCGGCTGTGGCTACATCGGCCGGCGCATTGCACGCCTGTTGCCGACAGACACATACCGCGTGACCGGCTGTGTGCGCAGTGATGAAAGTGCAGCCGCATTATCTGCAGCGGGCATCGAAGTCCTGCAGGCCGACCTCGATGCCGGGTTTACGCCGGCCGCGGTCAGCGGGTTTGATGAGCTCTACTACCTTGCGCCACCGCCACCCAGCGGCGATGTCGATACGCGTATGGCGACAGTCCTGCCGGCGCTGGACAGCCGCAGGCTGCGGCGTATCGTCTATATCAGCACCAGCGCCGTCTACGGCGATTGCCGGGGTGCGTGGATCACGGAAGCACAGGCACTCGCACCGACCAGCGGGCGTGGCCGGCGTCGCCTGGATGCGGAGCAGCAGTTGCAGGACTGGTGTAAGCGGCAGGGCGTGCAGTGCACGGTACTGCGGGTACCAGGCATCTACGGGCCCGGCAAGCTGCCACTGGCACGGCTCGAACAGGGTCTGCCGGTGTTACACGAGGCGGATGCGCCCTATACCAACCGTATCCACGGCGACGACCTTGCCATGATCTGTGTAACGGCCATGCAGTCACCGGTGAGTAATACCGTGTTCAACGTCAGTGACGGACATCCCAGCAACATGACCGATTACTTCTTCCGGGTCGCCGATGCCGCCGGCCTGCCGCGGCCGCCGACCGTGACGCGCGCAGAGGCCGAGCAGGTCCTGTCGCCGGGGATGCTGTCGTTTCTGGCCGATTCCCGGCGCATGAAGAACGACAAGCTGGTGGATCAGCTCGGGGTCAGCCTGAAGTACCCGGACCTTGCTGCCGGCCTCGCCGGCTGTTTCAGAGACTGAATTCGGCCACCACCGGCGTGTGGTCAGACGGACGTTCCAGCCGGCGCGGTTCCTTGTCGATGTAGCAGGTGGTGCACCTGTCTGTCAGCGCCTGGCTGGCCAGGATCAGATCGATGCGCAGGCCCATGTTGCGCCGGAAGGCGGCGGCACGGTAATCCCACCAGCTATAGCTTTTTTCTTCCTGCTCGAACTGCCGGAACACATCGCTCAGCCCGAGATCGAGTATTGCCTGCAGTGCCTCGCGTTCCGGCGTGCTGCACAGGATGCGCTCGTGCCAGGCCTCGGGGTCGTGGACATCGCGGTCCTCCGGGGCAATGTTGAAATCACCGACGACCACAAAACGTTCATGCGACTTCACTTGTTGCCTGATGTAGTCGGCGAGCTTGCCCAGCCAGAACAGCTTGTGTGCGTACTTTTCGCTGCCGACTTCCTGGCCGTTCACCACGTAGAGATTCAGCACCCGCACACCATCCACCGTTGCACACAGGATGCGTCGCTGGGGATCGTCCAGCCCGGGAACGTCCGTTTCCACATCGCCTGGCATATGCCGGCTGATGATGGCCACGCCGTTGTAGGTTTTCTGGCCGGAGTACACGACCTGATAGCCGGCATTCTCAATTGCCTCGCGTGGAAAGTTCTCGTCAGTCAGCTTGGTCTCCTGCAGGCACAACACGTCCGGCTCGTTGACTGCTAACCAGTCGAGC
>JBATGJ010000377.1:0-5209 GCA_049665685.1 Gammaproteobacteria bacterium | reverse complement strand
TTCGTTACCTCCATGACTGCTCCGATTGCTTCCGGCTGGAGCAACATCGCCGGGTGGGTCTTTCACCCACTGGAAAACGCCGCCTTAGCACGGCGCACGCCAGAAAGCGACATTCCCGTCAGTTTATAGAAGGTATCAGATGCCGCAACTACGAACGTTCCCGTCTTGCAATCTGTAGGGCAAGAACAAGACATACGCAATTATCTGAATGAACCACCGGCCAGCCAAACAGGAAATCACGACATTTCCGGACTTGTTCCGTCAATTAATTCCTGCCCCACCGGATCGAGAGTACCGTCCAGTTCAGCTTCGGTTATAGAATCAGTCTGTAGGTCCGAGAACGGCCAGAACCAGACATACACATGTGGCTAGGTTAGTTGTAGGGTGTGGGACACTCACCGGGCTTCCAGTTCCTTACCATATCCTTGGCTTCAGTAATTTCTTCTTCTGTTAGCTTCCCAGAAAACATACTATTTATAACACGCAATCTATCTAAATCGCCCTTAGCAGCAAGGGCGTACCACAAGTATGCTATCCGATCATCCGGTTGTATTCCTGCCTTGCGAACCCATGCGATACGATTGCCCCATTTACTTTCAACACCCCAGGTCCATTCACCACGCCAGTTCCATTCACCACGCCAGTTCCATGCTGTACGATCATCGGTACGCGAGAACTCCCAATTACTTTCACGATGCCAGTAAGCCACCGTTATTTGTGCATTTTCATGTCCACTATCTGCAGCCTTGCATAACCATCTCCACGCAGCGGCTGGCTTTATATGCTCATCTCTCATGAATATGAAAACTTTGTACTGTGCACTCGGATCCCCCTGTTCGGCCTTTTCCATTAATTCATTGATATTTTCAAGTAATACATGCGCATCCCGTCCCTCTTCTTCCCGCTCAAAGGCCTCTATCTCCGCGAAACTACTTGTAAACGTATCCAGTTCTTCTAGAGTGAAAAACGGCAATGCACAATCATATACCTCCTTGTCTGACCATAATTTCGAATGCCGTTCAATCTGATAGCGTCGAAATATATTCTCTTCATCGAACTCGAGTAAAACGCAAAATTGCTTCCCGTCTGGATCCGCTTGCCCTGCAATAGGAACCCAAACCAGGAGGAACACCTGATACTCAGTTACATGTGCCCCGTAGATAAAGTAACTAGACGTTTCACTGGCAAAGGCATAATGCGGACGATGAAGTGTGCGCAGTATTACTCTTTTGTCCTTGCCTATCAGCGAGTCAAGGGTTGATCGGTCAAATCCTTGTGGGTACTCAGAACCCACAGGGACGGGAATACATCCAGTGAAGAAAGGTAGAAGGCAAAGTCCCAAGAGCAACAATCTATGCATAGCATTCAGATTGTACATTCCCTCTGAGCACCTATGCTAAATGTCTCATATGGGTGGCGGGTTCAATCAGTGAGCGCAACACTTTATCTTTTCACCAAAAGATGGAGTGTATGCAATGGTTTATCGGACACGAATCAAGTACACGGCGGCGCAGCGGGCAGACATCTGGGATCGCTGGCAACGGGGCGAGCCCTTAACTGCGATTGGCCGATTGTTTGACCGGCCTTCCTCATCCATATTCAATATGCTGGCACCGACGGGTGGTATTCGGCCGCCACCGAGGCGGCGATCCCGCCTGGCACTGACGCTGGCAGAACGTGAAGAGATCTCGCGCGGTATTGCCCGTGATTTATCATTGCGGGCAATTGCTGCGCGGCTGGGTCGCGCGCCCTCGACGGTCAGTCGGGAAGTGAACCGCAACGGTGGCCTGCAGCATTACCGGGCCAGCCGGGCCGACCAGGCGACCTGGGATAGAGCACATCGCCCCAAGCCCTGTAAGCTGGTGCGTGAGCCGGTACTCAGCCGACTGGTGGCGAGCAAGCTGCGGTCACACTGGTCGCCCGAACAAATCGCCGGTTGGCTGAAGCGGACCTACCCGGAGCACGAGAACCGTCAGGTGTCACACGAGACCATCTACAAGAGCCTGTTTATCCAGGCCCGGGGGGCTTTAAAAAAGGAGCTGCAACAGCACCTGAGAAGCCAGCGTGCGATACGCCGCTCACGGCATGCCAGCCAGAAAGGCGATGGACGGGGTCAGATCAAGGATATGGTGTCCATCCGGGAGCGCCCCGCGGCTGTTGATGACCGTGCGGTACCGGGCCACTGGGAAGGCGACCTGGTCTTCGGTACAAACAACAGTCAGATCGCCACGCTGGTTGAGCGGCACACGCGCTACGTGATGCTGGCGAAGGTGTCAAATAAGAATACCGAAACAGTGATCAACGCGCTGATCAAACAGGCCCGCAAGCTACCCAGTGAACTCTACAAATCGCTGACCTGGGATCGCGGCAAGGAGATGCACGATCACAAACGCTTCACCCTGGCGACTGACATCAAGGTCTACTTATGCGACCCGCAGAGCCCGTGGCAACGCGGCTCCAACGAGAACACCAATGGCCTGCTCAGACAGTATTTTCCCAAAGGGACCGATTTGTCAGTACACTCTCAGGCGAAGCTGAATGCCGTGGCACGTCAGCTTAACGAGCGGCCACGCAAGACGCTTGGCTTCGAAACACCGGCAGAACGTTTTAATGCGTGTGTTGCGTCGATCGGTTGAGCCGGCAGTCGGAAGACGACCTTTAACGAAATCTTATATAAGCAAACCCTGTAGGTCAGAGTACGGCCACTTCTGGACCTACACTAGAAATAGAAAACCCCGATGATGCGGGGTTCCTGTTAGTCGCCTATAGGCCAAACTCGCTCACGCTACAAGAACAAGTGCAGGCGTTATTCGTCTTCCAGAGTGGTGTCAGATTCCTGAGCGGGCTCGGGCTCCTTACCGATGGCAGCTCCCTTAATGATGGGAATGACAATATTGCCCTGATAGATTCTGTGCTTATCAGTAATCGCGTCCGTAATTCCCAAGTCAAAAAAGACGACGCTCGCCGCCAACTTTCCGCCTTCCATTTCACTTCGAATTATACCTGTTGCTTCTCTTCCGTCTTCTGTTGTGCATTCATAAACAAGAGCATCGTCAGAGCGACGAATCATAACGTTTGTTGTGGGAATCTTACAGGGCCATACTCCACGTTTATTCCTGAAGGTGCATTCGCCAGAAGAGCCATCAGAGAAACTAACTGCCAGTGGAATATATGGATCGTTGACAATAGTGGCACATCCACTTAGAGCAAGTATTGATGTCATTGCGAAAAATAGTTTCATTACATGTCCTTTGTTTTAAGTATTGCTTGTTAGCAAGTCTACAGATAGCCAGATCACTATTCTGGCCACATGATGGTAAATCGGCGAAATGTAGCAAATTATGAACGAAAGAGAACTAATAAATTTCTATTAGGTGATAAATTTCTATTATGCGGAATTTCAGTCAAAGGAAGGTCCTAAATGGGTCGGCTCCTGTCTTTTAGCTAATCATCAGATAGTTATTTGCTAAACGACCGGTTGCGGGCAGATACCTGCCGTTCCTGATCACCAGAACCCTGGTTGCTGACTGAAACAGTGAACACGTACTTCCGGCCAGAAGTGGACGTTCAGGAACGGTTGCACTCACCGGCAGTGGTGCGAAAGGCGTGCTGAGCCCGCCGTCCGGTGGAGTGGATTGTTATGCAGGCTATTTCGTTTCGATTTTGACATCAGGCACTGATTCCATAATTGGCCTCACATATTCTGGATCATCTTCCTCTAGACACCGGAAACGAAGCTCTGCCGTATATGCAGATACAGATTCGTTAAGAGGTAAAAGCTTCTTACCCATCAATTCACAATGTGTATTTGCTTTTTTGTAAAGGCCTGTTTTTATGCTCGCACCTGATATTCCTTCGAGACTATCATCCCCAGCCACTACATAGGTATCTTTACCAGCTGGTACAACCTCTGTGATGGAAGCACAAGCGACTACCATTAACGTAGCAACACCAGCAATCAAGTTTCTAATTCTCATATGCATGTTCCACCACTATCTTTGTGTGCATGTGGCGGGTCTAACGTCACCTGCAGCGATTTGTTGGGCATCAAATGCACCTCCGCTTGAATTGGAATTCAATGATCGAAGCACGCCATAAGCGCAACTCTTAACGCCTTAGCTACGCTCGACGTCGTCGTCCGTAATTCCTTCGGAATTCCTCGACGTCCAATGTTTGTGGCATTTTTCACACTGGTAACCGATCCGATTCTCCGTAATCGAAGTCACGTGGCCAATTCCACCACAACGCAGACATTTCATTGTGACCTCATGACCCTTTTTTTCCAATCGGTCCCCGGACCAATAGATGGCAGTCATGATCAATGCCGCGAGGCCCCACAGAACACCCATAGCACTAAATATAATCACTATCACAACAAGGTGGAATACGAAAAGACCGGCCCCTCCATGCTCATCCTTGGTTCGTGTGGGTTTCCCCCAGTAACCCTTTTTCATTCTTCGCGCTCCGAATCTTGTTAAAGAGAGCCTTCACCAGAATCACTGCAACCTGATTGTAAGCTGCAAAGTAGCTCACGGGATGATCTCCAGTAAACGAAGCGAGTCACGATCTGGCGGTTCACGCCAATTGATGCCCAACGTTTAAGCCCAGCGGCGCGTAGCGTCCGACTGGGGCGCCTTGTTAGGCTACTTACTTAAGAAGCCTGTCCTGCATTTCTTCCACCATAGATTTATAGGTCTTTATCGCATCCTGATATTGTTTTGACTCAATATCTATGACGCATTTATTTACCACACGCCAAATATGTTCTAGGTCAGTTTCTTTATTTAACTGTTTTGTTATTTCAGGTGCGATAGAATAATAGTGCTCTACCATTTCACAGCCACTATCAGATGTTAGAAGTTGGTTGTCTCTAAAAGCACGCAATATTTCAAGCTCATGACAATCATCAGGCAACCCTTTGAATTGACATGCGGCCGTTGAAAGAAAGCATAAGCCGCCTGACTTCTTTGATTTTCCGCTGTCACTTCTTTTTTGTCGCCACTGGCCGTCCTTGTTTCTTGAGCGATTTTTACCCGCAGTAGGCCCAGTTTTGACTATAGGGCCTCCAGTATCTTTTGGTGATTTCCCCATTACATTTCTCCTGCGTATTTTTAGCCTAACAGTATGTTAGACGGAAGCAGTAGTATTGAGTAATACGCTGCTTCTGCCTATTGTGCGATTGGCGGATTCAGCCTAGCGTCCTTTGGGA
>JBATGJ010000376.1:0-7562 GCA_049665685.1 Gammaproteobacteria bacterium | reverse complement strand
CCCTTGGCGTCTTGGCGGCTTTGCGCGAGAATTATTTTATGTCTCTCTTTAATAAAACGGCCGGTAGTGGTCCCGATCTGGTATTGATCCATGGCTGGGGTTTGCACAGCGGCATCTGGGACGGACTCATGCCGCTGCTTGAGCCGCATGTCCGCGTGACCCGTATTGATCTGCCGGGACATGGCCGCAGTGCCTGGCGCGGCGAGACGAGTCTTGACGCGATGGTCGATGCGGTAACTGCAGTCGCGCCCGACAATGCCGCCTGGCTGGGCTGGTCGCTGGGTGGACTGGTCGCCATGCGTGCCGCTGCCCGGCAGACAAGCCATGTCAGGGCGTTGCTTGCGGTTGCCAGCAGCCCGTGCTTTGTGCGCAAGCCTGACTGGCACACTGCCATGCTGCCGCAACTACTGGATACCTTTGCATCCGATCTGGCGGAGGATTACCTGCATACGCTGGACCGCTTCCTGGCATTGCAGGTGCGCGGCAGCGAGCAGGCCCGGTCGGTACTGAAAACCCTGCAGGCCGCTATGCAACGCTTTGAGGCGCCCAGGCCGGAAGCGCTGCAGGCCGGCTTGCAGATTCTTGCCGGGACCGACCTGCGCGACACCCTCGCAGACATTCGCTGTCCTGCCTTGCTGGTTGCGGGGGAGCGCGACACCCTGGTGCCGCCAGCCGCCATGCTGGCGTTACAGGATTACCTGCCCGGCGCACAGCTGGAAACTATGGCGGGTGCCGGGCATGCACCGTTTATTGCCGATCCCGTCCTGTTTGCGAAAAAGGTGACTGCCTTTGTGCTCGATGCACTGGCAGAACAGCGATATGCCTGAAGATGACCAGTACCGGATAGACAAGCAGCTGGCGCGCCGTGCCTTCGATGCGGCAGCTGCGACCTATGATGCCGCGGCCGAGCTGCAGTACGAAATCGGCGACCGCATGATGGAGCGACTGGATTTCATCCGCCTGCAACCGGCGCGGATTCTCGATCTTGGTGCCGGGACCGGCAAATTCAGTGGTGCCCTGCTGAAGCGCTACCGCAAGGCCGACGTCATCGCTCTCGATATTGCCCCGGCCATGCTCGCGCAGACACGCTCGCGCGGTGGCTGGTTGCGCAAACCGGCCTGCGTTTGTGCCGATGCCGAACAGCTGCCGTTTGCTGACGACAGTTTCGAGTTCATTTTCTCCAACCTCATGCTGCAATGGTGTACGGACCTGGAAGCAACACTGGCCGAGCTGCGCCGCATACTTGCACCCGGC
Source organism: Gammaproteobacteria bacterium (assembly GCA_049665685.1). GTDB lineage: Bacteria > Pseudomonadota > Gammaproteobacteria > UBA9214 > UBA9214 > UBA9214. The sequence goes on along the minus strand of JBATGJ010000376.1, from coordinate 6,308 downwards.
GGTTTGCTGATGTTTACCACCTTCGGTCCGGATACCCTCATGGAATTGCGTGCCAGTTGGGAGGCCGCCGACGGCCACACGCACGTCAACCGCTTTCGTGATCTGCACGATGTGGGTGACCTGCTGGTCAAGACGCACTGGGCGGATCCGGTGATGGACTCGGAACGCATCACCGTGACCTACCGCGAACTGAATCGGCTGATGCAGGACCTGAAATCGATCGGTGCACACAATGTCACGGCCGGACGCCCGCGTGGGCTGACCGGCCGTCGTCGCTGGCGTGCATTCAGCGAGGCCTATGAGCACTACCGTGCAGACGGCATGCTGCCGGCCAGTTACGAGGTGGTGTACGGGCATGCCTGGTCGCCCGTCAATAAACATGCAGGGCGCACTAACGAGGTTTCACTGGCCAGTCTGGCTCAACCACTCACCCGCCCGCAGCATGACTAAGCCGTGCGGTATCTTCGTCACCGGGACCGATACCGGCGTCGGCAAGACCGTGGTCAGTCTCGGCCTCATGCAGGTCCTGCAGGATCGGGGGCTCTGCGTGGCGGGTATGAAGCCGGTGGCCTCGGGCTGCGAGCCGACACCCGCCGGCCTGCGCAATGACGACGCCCTGCGCCTGCAGCGCCAGTCGTCGATCGCGCTGGACTATGACGCAGTGAACCCGTATGCCTTCGAGCCGGCTATTGCCCCGCACCTGGCCGCGCGCACCGTCGGGATGCAGGTGGACATCGGAGTGATTCATGATGCTTATCAGGTGCTTGCCGCGCAGGTGGATTGTGTGGTGGTCGAGGGGGTGGGCGGCTGGCGGGTGCCGCTGAACGATCACGAAGAGGTCGCAGACCTGGCGACACGGCTCGGGCTGGACGTCTGGCTGGTGGTGGGTATGCGACTCGGTTGCCTCAACCATGGGCTGCTGACTGCCACGGCGATCGAAACCAGCGGCTGTTCACTGGCCGGCTGGGTGGCCAATCACATACCTCCGCTCATGGAATCGGCGGAGGCGAACATTAACACGCTGAAAGACAAGCTTTCTTACCCGCTGATGGGCATCGTCCCCGCATTGGATGACCTGGACGTCAAAACCGTGGCGCATGCCATCAACTATACTTTCGTCGAATAATCCATAGGGATTAGCGAATTGAACCAAATGTACTTCTCCATTAGAATGCCTGCACATTTTTGGGTGGACGCCTGTTGAGGCAGGTGATTGCCGGGATTGCTCGTTTCGGGGACAGCGTGTAAATGTTCCCGGGGTCGGGCCGGCCAGAGACAGGTTAAGTCGTGGTAGAGCAGGTATCTGATCCCTACGGGCGTCATTGCCACTGGCTGATTCGCCCGAACCAGTCGCTCTCGTGGCAGGGCGTGGTCAAGGTCTATATCGCGATCGCTGCCTGCTGTCTGGCAATAGGGGTATTTTTTGCATTGCACGGGTTCTGGCCGGTACTGCCGTTCGCGGGACTCGAGGTTGCAGTGCTGGGGTTCGCTTTCTACGCCTGCCTGGCGCGCAGCCAGCAACGCGAAATAGTGACGGTCGATGCAGACCGCGTGTCCGTGGAAAAGGGTCGGCGCGAACCACAGGAGCATTGGGAATGTCCGCGCGCCTGGGCGCGCATCGATCTGGAACGCGCACGCGTCGCCTGGCATCCGAGCCGTCTGAGCGTCGCCTTCCAGGGGCGCAAGGTCGAGATCGGCGCATTCCTGAATGAGCAAGAGAGGTGTTCGCTGGCGGTTGAGCTTCAGGATGTCATCCGCAGCAACCGCCATGCGGATTGATTACACCTCAGCAGAAAATTTGAATAACTAAATTACATTTGGTCCTTGGAGAAGATGCATGTTCGCTAAATCGCTAAGACGCGTTCTTTGCAGTATGTGGGGCGCAGCAATACTGCTGATGGCAGGGAATTCCTTTGCGGAATATCCGTTGAACCTGACAGAGGGTGTCACCACCACCAGCAAGACGGTCTATAACCTGCATATGCTGATCTTCTGGATTTGCGTGATCGCCTGTGTGGCCACGTTTGCCGTGCTGTTCTATTCGATCTTTATGCACCGCAAGTCGAAGGGCGCAGTCCCGGCCACCTTCCACGAAAGCACCACGGTCGAGATCATCTGGACCACCGTCCCGTTCCTGGTGCTGGTCGGCATGGCCGTTCCGGCCACCAAGGCGCTGCTGGCGCTGGAGGACACGCGTGATGCGGACATGTCCATCAAGGTGACCGGTTACCAGTGGAAGTGGCATTACGACTACCTCGATGAAGGGATCAGCTTTTTCAGCAACCTGGATGCGAAGAGCAACGAGATCCGCCAGCTGGGTTCCGGACTGGATCCGGCAGACCATGAGCACTACCTGCTGGACGTGGACAACCGCGTGGTTGTGCCGATCAACAAGAAGATCCGTTTCCTGATTACTGCCAATGACGTGATCCACTCCTGGTGGTTGCCGGATCTGGGCTGGAAGCAGGACGCCGTACCGGGCTTCGTCAACGACGGCTGGACCGAGTTGACCGAGCCGGGCGTCTACCGTGGCAAGTGTGCCGAACTGTGCGGCAAGGACCACGGCTTCATGCCGATCGTGCTGGAAGCCAAGACGGAAGCGGACTACCAGCAGTGGGTTGCCGACCAGAAGGCCGGTGCTGCCGCGGCCGCGGCCGCGGCGACGGAGATCTGGACGCTGGACGATCTGGTTGCCAGGGGCGAATCGGTCTACAACACCAACTGCGCCGCCTGCCACCAGACCAACGGCCAGGGCATCCCGGGTGTGTTCCCGGCCATCACGGGTAGTGCGGTTGCGACCGGTGATATTTCCGCGCACATCGATATCGGGATGAACGGCGTGGCCGGCACCGCCATGCAGGCCTTCGGCCCGCAGCTGAACGACGTCGATATGGCGGCCGTCATCACCTACCAGCGAAACGCCCTGGGCAACAACGTGGGCGACATGGTGCAGCCGTCCGAAATTGCGGCAATACGCTAGGAAATTCAGGATTACCAGTGGAGACATGACAAAATGAGTACAACAGCCACACACGACGCCCCTCATCACGGCGCGCCCTCCGGCATCATGCGCTGGGTAACGACCACCAACCACAAGGATATCGGTACCCTCTACCTGTGGTTCGCATTCATCATGCTGCTGGTCGGCGGCGCGATGGCCATGGTCATTCGTGCCGAACTGTTCCAGCCCGGCATACAGGTCGTCGATCCGAATTTCTTCAACATGATGACGACCATGCACGGTCTGATCATGGTGTTCGGCGCGATCATGCCCGGCATGGTGGGCCTGGCCAACTGGCAGATCCCGATGATGATCGGCGCGCCGGACATGGCCCTGCCGCGCATGAACAACTGGAGTTTCTGGATCCTGCCGTTTGCCGGCACCATGCTGATTGCGCCGATGTTTGCCGGCGATTTCCTGGCCGGACAGGGGCCGGCCTTCGGCTGGACCATGTATTCGCCGCTGTCGCTGCAGTATGACCAGCTGGCGTTCTTCGTGTTTGCCGTACACATGCTGGGCTTCTCTTCCATCATGGGTGCCATCAATATCATCGCGACCGTGCTTAACATGCGTGCCCCGGGCATGACGCTGATGAAGATGCCGCTGTTTGTCTGGACCTGGTTCATTACCGCCTTCCTGCTGATCGCGGTAATGCCGGTGCTGGCCGGTGCGGTGACCATGCTGCTGACCGACAAGTACTTCGGCACCAGCTTCTTCGCGGCCGCCGGCGGCGGCGACCCGGTCATGTTCCAGCACGTGTTCTGGTTCTTCGGCCATCCCGAGGTGTACATCATGATCCTGCCGGCCTTCGGTGTGGTCTCGCAGATCATCCCGACCTTTGCCCGCAAGCCGCTGTTTGGTTACAGCTCCATGGTGTATGCAACGGCCTCGATCGCCTTCCTGTCATTCATTGTCTGGGCGCACCACATGTTCACGGTGGGCATGCCGGTGGCCGGTGAGCTGTACTTCATGTATGCCACGATCATGATCGCGGTGCCGACCGCGGTGAAGGTGTTCAACTGGACGGCCACCATGTGGCGCGGTTCGATGACCTTTGAAACGCCGATGCTGTGGGCGATCGCTTTCGTGTTCCTGTTCACCATCGGCGGATTCACCGGCCTGATGATGGGCGTGGCACCGGTTGACATGCAGTACCACGACACCTACTTCATCGTGGCGCATTTCCACTACGTGCTGGTGACCGGCGCACTGTTCGCCATCATTGCCGCCGCTTACTACTGGCTGCCGAAGTGGACCGGCCACATGGTTGACGAGACGCATGGCAAGATCCATTTCTGGTGGTCGGCCATTTCCGTGAACGTGCTGTTCTTCCCGCAGCACTTCATCGGCCTGGCCGGCATGCCGCGCCGTATTCCGGACTACTCCATGCAGTTTGCCGACTGGAACATGATCTCCAGTCTCGGCGGCTTCGCCTTCGGCCTGGCACAGGTGTACTTCATGTTCATCCTGATCAAGACCATCAGGGGCGGCGAGAAGGCGACCGACCAGGTCTGGGAAGGTGCGGAAGGCCTGGAGTGGACCATTCCGTCACCGGCGCCGTATCACACCTTCGAGACGGCACCGACTGTAAAATAACCACTGTTCGGGCCGGTGCCGGTGTGCCGGTCCGAGAGGTTGAGTGAAATGACATCGACACGTGAACATCAGGCCGCACGCGGCGCAAACATGAAAACGATTGCCGTCCTGGCGGCCGTCGTCGTCGCCCTGTACATCGGCAGTTTTTTTATCCTGAGTGGCTGATATGCAGGACAGCCAGCTGGCGAATGCAAACCGCAAACTGGTCGGCAGGCTAGGCCTGGTGGTGGTTGCCATGTTCGGCTTCGGTTTTGCACTGGTGCCGTTGTATGACGTGTTTTGTGACATCACCGGCCTGAACGGCAAGACCGGGCGTATCGAGACCGAGGCAGCGCTTGGCCAGACGGTCGATATGGAACGTGAAGTGACGGTCGAGTTCGTTGCATCGGTCCAAAGCGATCTGCCCTGGGAGATAAAACCCATGGTCCGGCGAATAAAGGTCCACCCGGGTGAAGTGACCGAGGTGAAGTACGCGGCCCGTAACAATACCGGAAAAACGGTCATCGGGCAGGCAGTTCCCAGCCTGGTGCCGGGACTGGCGTCGAAGTACTTCAACAAGACCGAGTGCTTCTGCTTTACGCAGCAAGCGCTGGAAGCCGATGAATACAGGGAAATGCCGCTGCGGTTCGTGGTGGACCCGGCACTGCCGAAAGACGTGAAATCAGTCGCGCTGTCGTACACGTTTTTCAGGATGGATGACGGCAAGGGCCAGCAGCCGGCTGGCGGGCTGGAACGGATTTCAATGGGGTCAGACGCGATTGATCCTGTTATGTGATTGAGCGTGGTGGTCGGATCAATCGGGTCTGACCCCAACAATACTGAATTTATTTGAATAAAGAGAGGGAGTCACCAATGTCATCATCTAATGGGGGATATTACCTGCCGGCACCCAGCCATTGGCCGATCGTCGGTTCAATCGGCATGTTCCTGTTCCTGGGCGGCTTTGGCATTTACCTGAACGGCGGCAGCACTATAGGTATGTGGATCGGTGCCGCTGTCATCCTGGTCATGCTGTTTGGCTGGTTCGGTACGGTCGTCAAGGAGAGCCAGGCCGGTAAATACAATGAACAAGTCGACATGTCCTTCCGCTGGGGCATGGGCTGGTTCATCTTTTCCGAAGTGATGTTCTTCGCGGCCTTCTTCGGCGCATTGTTCTATGCCCGCATGTGGTCAATACCCTGGCTGGGCGGCGCCGGCAACAATGTGATGACGCCCGAATTGCTGTGGCAGGGATACGAGGCGGTCTGGCCGACCAACGGCCCGGGCGCGGTCGGTGGGGAGTTTCAAACCATGGGTGCCTGGGGCATTCCGGCCATCAACACGATGATACTGCTCTCCAGTGGCGTAACGGTGACCTGGGCGCACTGGGGCCTGAAGAAGGAAGACCGTACGCAGCTGGTCCTGGGCCTGGCGGCAACGGTCGCCCTTGGCTTCCTGTTCCTGAGTCTGCAGGTTTACGAATATATTCATGCCTATCAGGACCTGAACCTGAAGTTGACTTCGGGCATGTACGGCTCGACCTTCTTCATGTTGACCGGCTTTCACGGCATGCACGTGACACTGGGTGCGACCATGCTGCTGGTTATCCTGATACGCAGCATCAAGGGGCACTTCACAGAAAAGAACCATTTCGCGTTCGAGGCGGTGGCCTGGTACTGGCACTTCGTGGACGTGGTGTGGTTGGGCCTGTTTGTATTCGTGTACTGGCTGG
>JBATGJ010000375.1:0-34109 GCA_049665685.1 Gammaproteobacteria bacterium | reverse complement strand
GCCCAGGCCAGCCTCTCGACCGGTTCCCGGTCTCACCTCCTCCCTGTAGTCGTCGCAATGACGAATAAATCAGAGCTTCCCCAAGTGGCTGGAATACCTGTGAATAAAAAATAATCGAATGCTGAATTGAAACGCTTTGCATTATGCCTAGTATTTTCAGTTGCAATTGGAACAACACATCTATGCCTGTATTCAAAATCGCTATAAACGCGCTTTATAAAAACAGGTTATTATATACTGAATAACCTGATTGAAATGCAAGCCAACGGGACTCCAGGGAGCCTCCATGACCAGCACACCGAACAGACTACTTATACTGATCGCCATCTTTATGTCTGTATTCGCACTACAGACGGCACACGCTGAACAAACACAGGTGTCTGCTCCCGGTCAATTCACCATCCAGTTACCGTCCGTTGATCGCGAGGCACTCATCGACCAGGTGGCGATGCTACGCAGCCAGTTGATTGAACACAAGCAGGCACTCGTACAGATGGTTGCAGCCAAGAAACCGGATGGTCGTGATGCCATTATCACGGTAATCATACCAGGCGGACTGCTGTATGCCGGTTACAAAAAGGCCCGCTACGAGCAGGCGAAGAACGACCTCGCTGATGTCAGTGCCAACATCGAGTCTCTCTCCGCGGATCTCCTGGTCATGCAGTCCCGTGCAGCCCCGACAGTGGTCGCATACATCAACTAGCGCGTATCAACAAGACGCCGGGCGAACATCCGCGCAAACAGCACCAGCATACCCCGCCACTGGCGGGGTTTGTTTTGTGCGCATGCCAGACGCCTCTGCGGCATATCATTGCCTGAACTGCCGCTCCCGAAATCGGGGCTCTGCGTGTATGCTGGCCCCACCCGACTCTGGAGGCCGCTCAGATGCTGAAATTCATAGGCAAACAAATTCTCACCGGACTGATCACCATCTTGCCGGTGGTTGTGACGGTCTACCTGCTCTACTGGTTCGTGATTTCAGCGGAGACCATACTCGGTGACCTGATCCGCATCTGGCTGCGGGAAGATCTGTACCGGCCCGGGATGGGCGTGGTGGCCGGGCTGATCGTGGCCTTCGCTATCGGGCTGCTGATGCACGCCTACGTGGTTCAACGGCTGTTCGAGATGGGCGAGTCGCTGCTGTACCAGACCCCGGTCATCAAATCCATCTACCCGGCCCTGCGCGATTTCCTGAATTACTTTTCACCGGCTGCAAAAAAAGAGTTCGACCAGGTAGTGGCCGTTACGCTTGGCGATACCGGCATGCAGGTGATCGGCTTCGTCACGCAGGCCGACTACAACAGCCTGCCAAAGGACTTTCGCGAGGAGGACAGCGTACTGGTGTATCTGCCGCTCAGTTACATGATCGGCGGCTATGCCATACTGATGCCGCGCACTGCGATACGTCCGCTCGACATGAGCATGGAAGAGGCAATGCGCTTCACCCTGACCGCCGGTGTGACCGGCGCCACCCGTCCCAGGGCGCGCAGAAAATCCACAGTGACGGCGGAAACATAACCGGTTGTCATTAAACCACTAGCGCTTGGTTTCTGACCAGACACCCGTGCGGCCGGAGAAATTAAGTATGCGGTCCGAGGTGACCACTGTTGCCGAATAATCCACCGCCTCCAGCGATTCCACCTGCTCATCGGTGCGTACCCGCCGACTGTTCCAGCCACCACGCAACACACCGTAGGCGGCCATGCGACGATTGGTGATAACCACGGCAACTGCATTGGCGACCCTGGTATCCTGTATCTTTTCCCTGGCACCCAGTTCCAGCCGGTCGAACCGTCCCAGTTTTGTGTTGGAGGCGATGACCTCATCCTCGTCAATGACCAGAAACACCTGCTTTTCGACATCGTGCGCTCCCGCGCGTGACATGAACAGGCAACCCGCAATCATCAGACCGGCCAGCAGTCTCGTGTTTATACCCTGTATAGATTGCATATAACCCCTCACTAATCCGATGCCAAACAGAGCAGAAATTCATCAAACCACAAACGCTGCCCGATGTCAGTGGTGATGCCCGTGAATGGTTCACGGTTTCTCGTTGTTGAGCAGATAGTTTTCGATGAGCTGCAGTCGTCGTCGATGCACCGACGGGTCGCGGTCCATGAAGGGATGAGCGAATTGCCTGTCATGCAGCACGGCTGCACCGCGCTGTCGGGCCGTGTCCACCAGTTCCTGTGACATGGACCACGGGACGACCCGATCCTTTTCTCCCGTGATGAACAGGCAGTGACTGCAGTCCGCCGGCAGGTGATTCACGGGATCATATGCAGGCGGGCACCCGTAACCGGACAGACGCGCCGGCGAGGAATCGACAATAAGGCGATCCAGGCGTCCATGCGAATCGAAACCGTCCAGCAGCACGATCCCGCCAAACGACATGGCATAGACATAGTGCCTGGCATAATTCCGGGCATTGAGCATCGCCAGCAGTTCGACATAGTCGTTGACGATGGCCTTCAGTCGCCGCCTGCCAGCGGAGCGCCCATACCCGCGAAAGTCGTAGATATACACGTCCAGTCCGTTTGACGCGAACGACATGAATTCCCCGATGATCTGGTCCGCAAGGATGGCGTTGCCCTGCATGATGAGCAGGTAACCCGCTGGTGAAGACAGTTGGCCATCCCGGTCAGTCGCCTTCAATCGGTAGCCGCGCAGGATGCGCCCGTCCGGCGTCTCGAAGCTGATGTCTTCTACATTGTGCAGCCCGGCCAGACGGTCTGTGCCCGGGCTGCCGGCCATACTGCTCCATAGCCAGAAAACAAAGGGCTCTTTCAGGCCGCAGACACTCTGCTCCAGGTTCATACCACTGTTCTCCTGACCCATTACAGACGCGCATGAAAATAACGCGACTATCAAAAACAGACTGACGGTTCGGCTGGCCATAGACAGATCAGTATAGAGCAACGGGGCGGGTACCTGTTTGTGCCAGTAGCGGGTCTGTGCTGCTGCAAGCGCTCCAGAGGGAGCGTATCATCGTCTACACTAATGATTCTACGGGTAAGGACAGGGGTAAATATGCTGGTCTGGAAAATACGGCGCGGGGTTTGTATGGCACTGCTGCTGTTGCCGGCAGCCATGGTGTCGTCTGACGAGTTTGCACAGGACCGCCAGGACCTGGTCGAGGAGATCGTGCAGTCTGTACGCGACACCAGCCTCTACCTCGACAAGGAGGCACTGGACCCGCGCGTTATGACGGCGATCGCCACGGTGCCGCGGCACATGTTCATCCCGCCGACCTATCGCTCGCTCGCCTATGCCAACCGGCCGCTTCCCATTGGGCACGGACAGACGATATCACAGCCCTACATCGTTGCCCTGATGACCGACCTGATCAAGCCACAGGCAGGCGACCGGGTGCTGGAAATCGGAACCGGCTCGGGTTATCAGGCAGCCATCCTGGCCGAACTCACCGGACAGGTCTACAGCATCGAGATCATCGAGCCGCTGGGCAAGCAGGCGGACGAGCGCCTTGCACAGCTTGGCTATGACAATGTCACGACACGCATCGGCGACGGCTACTATGGCTGGGAAGAGCATGCACCCTTCGACGCCATTGTGGTCACCGCCGCCGCCAGCCACATCCCGCCACCACTGGTCAAGCAACTCAAGCCCGGTGGCGTCATGATCGTTCCGGTCGGCAGCCGCTTCCTTACCCAGCAACTGGTGACGGTTAAAAAAGAAGCGGACGGGCAAGTCGTCACCCGGCAAATCCTGCCTGTCCGGTTTGTTCCGCTCACCGGGGGACATAATTAGCCCGCAAACAACACCTGCCGGGCAACGGCTTCCGGTCCTGTCCATTGCCCTCGTTTCGGCGACTGCGCTTGCCTACGAGGTGCTGCTCATGCGCCTGTTCTCGATCATTCAGTGGCACCATTTCGCCTACATGATGATCAGCCTGGCGTTGCTTGGCTACGGTGTGAGTGGCGCCTTTCTCACACTGCTGCAGCGCCCGCTGTTGCAGCGCTTCGCGGCCAGTTACATTATCAATCTTGCACTGTTCGGCCTCAGTTCGGTCGGCTGCTTCCTGCTCGCGCAACATATCCCCTTCAATACCGAGGAAATCCTCTGGGATGCGCGGCAGTCACTCTGGCTGCTGTACACCTACCTGATACTCGCCGTGCCGTTTTTCTTTGCCGCCAACGCCATCGGGCTGGCACTGATTCACTACCAGGCGCGCCTGGCACGCATCTATGGCGCCGATCTGGTCGGTGCAGGTCTGGGCAGTATCGCTATCCTGCTGCTGTTGTTTACCGCCCGGCCCGTGCAGGCACTGATCGTGCTTGGTCTGCTCGGGGTCTGCGCCGCCCTGGTTGCCTGCGTGGAATTGCGGCAACGCATGACGGTGGTCTTGCTGCTGTTGCCACTGCTTGCCGGCCTGCTGTTGTTGCCCGACCACTGGGGCACGCTGGAAATGTCATCCTACAAGGGCCTGCGCCAGACATTGCGCATCCCGGATACCCGTGTGATCGCGGAGCGTTCCAGCCCGCTCGGTCTGCTCAGCGTAGTGGAAAGCCCGACCCTCCCGCTACGGCATGCCCCCGGCCTGAGCCTGAACGCGACCACTGAACCACCGGCACAGCTCGGCGTCTTTACGGACGGCGACGGACTGTCCGCCATCACCCGTTACAATGGCGATCGCGCGACACTGGCATATCTCGACCAGCTGACCTCGGCACTGCCCTACCATCTGCGGCCGGTCAACCGGGAATTGATACTCGGCGCCGGTGGCGGCACCGACGTATTACAGGCCCTTTACCATGAGAGCGCAAACATCGAGGCGGTCGAACTGAATCCGCAGTTTGCCCGCCTGGTCACAGACGAGTTTGCCGACTTCGCCGGGCATCTCTACGAGCAACCCGGCGTCACACTGCACATCGGCGAGGCCCGCAGTTTTACCGCCGGCAGCACGGGTAACTATGACCTCATCCAGATCTCGTTGCTGGATTCCTTCAGCGCCTCGGCCTCGGGGCAGTATGCCCTCAGCGAAAACCACCTGTACACGACCGAGGCACTGGCCCGCTTCCTGGATAAACTGGCCCCGGACGGTTTTCTTGCCATCACGCGCTGGATACAGCTGCCGCCGCGGGACACACTGAAGCTGTTTGCCACCGCTATTGCCGCCTTGCAGACAAACGGCAGCGACGATCCGGGGCAGCAGCTCATCCTGATACGCAGCTGGCAGACCAGCACCCTGCTGGTCAAGAACGGTGTCGTCAGTGCCCGGGACATTGAGCGGGTACGCGCATTCTGCAAGGCACGGTCCTTTGATATGGCCTTTTACCCGGGCATTACGCGCGATGAAACCAACCGTTATAACCGCCTGCGTGATGCGTGGTTCTTCGACGCCACGCAGGCACTGCTGGGCGCACAACGCGAGGCTTTCCTGGATGACTACAAATACAGCCTGCACCCGGCCACTGATGACCAGCCCTATTTCTTTCACTTCTTCAAATGGCGAACCCTGACTGAGGTATTGCAACTGCGCGAGCGCGGTGGCGCCGCACTGACCGATGCCGGTTACCTGGTGCTGGTCGCCACACTGGCACAGGCGGTGGTTGCCAGCCTGCTATTGATCCTGTTGCCGATCTGGCTGTACCAGCGCCGCAACCGGCCAGCGCCACAGGGTGTGCGCCGCTCCATGGTGATAGCGTATTTCTTCATCCTCGGACTGGCCTTTCTGTTCATCGAGATCGCCTTCATCCAGAAATTTCTGCTGTTTCTGCACCATCCGCTGTACGCGATAGCCGTGGTGCTCAGCAGCTTCCTGGTCTTCTCGGGACTGGGCAGTGCCTGGCTGGGGGGGATCCCGCAAGCCGATCGCAACCGGCTGCTGACTCAGGCCGTCACCGGTATCGTGACACTCGGCACGCTGTATCTGCTGACACTTGACACCCTGCTGGCGCAGCTGGGGATGTTACCCGACGCCATGCGCATCCTCATCTGTGTCACCCTCATTGCACCGCTGGCATTTTTCATGGGCATGCCCTTTCCGCTGGGTCTCGGTCGCCTGGCCGATTACACCCCGGGCCTGATTCCATGGGCGTGGTCGATCAATGGCTGCGCCTCCGTTATCAGTGCCGTGCTGGCTACCCTGCTTGCCATACACCTCGGTTTCGCCACGGTGATCGCCATCGCGCTGGCACTGTATGCGCTGACCCTGTGGGTGTTTCCGACGCCTTGCAGAAACGAATAAACACTTAATCAGCAGAAATGGTGCACGAAGTGCACCCCACCCAATCAGATATATCGCACACACCGTAGGGTGCGTGTTACGCGCCTGGGTGCGCGTCTACCCCCACGGACAACCCGACAGGAGCGTCTGGCAGGCGCGAACAGACTAAAACTCAAACTCCATACTCTGGAATACATACCCCGCATTGCGCTTGGCCAGGAACTCGGCCGTCGGCAGGTGCATGTACGGTGACTGGTCGATCTCGTAGGCATCCTGCAGCGTACCGCCGTTTTCGATCACTTCCCCCACTTTCTCGCGAAGATAGACGAGGTAGTCGCGGGTATACTTGCGCACCGTCGCCATGTCGGTCGGCCCGCCATGCCCCGGGATCACCACCTCTGCACCCAGTGCCTCGAACTTGTCCCAGGTCCCGATCCAGGCCGCGGCGTCGGTATGCTCGAACAGGGGCAACATGCGCTGGTGGAAGGCCATGTCGCCTGCGATCACCAGCTTGCGGTTCGGCAGCCAGACGATGATGTCGCCCGGGCTGTGCGTCGGGCCGAGATGCAGCAGCTCGATCCGCTCGCCACCCAGCTCGATGATCCTGCTGTCGGTGAAGGTCTCGTCCGGGAGCGCGACTTGCGTGCCGCTGGCCTTTTCCCTGGCCCGTGTCTGCATCCCCTCCAGCAGCGCAAACGACTGTTCCTCGATCTCGCGTTTAGCATCGATATGCGCGATTACCGGCACGCCCTGCTCCTGCCAGTAGCTGGAACCCAGCATCGCATGGCCCTGGCCGTTCTCCAGTACCACGTATTTAACCGGCTGGTCGGTGACCTTTTTGATTTCATCGTGCAGCGCCTTCGCCAACTGGTAGTTATCCCCGGCATTCACCACCAGTACGCCGTCCGGCGTCACCACGAATGAGAGGTTGTTGTTGTGCCCGGAATTGGCATAGGTGCCCGGCGCGGTCGCACCGATTGCCGACCATACGCCCGGGATAACTTCCTGCGGCAGATCGTAGAGTACGGAGTCCGGCGCCTTGTCGCTGTTATACAGTGCCTCGCCGGTCAGTGGCTCATCGGTGACTACTGCCGCCACCGGCGGTTTTGCCAGCTGCACCCGCATGAAACGCGCCGCCCGTTGCACGGCATCTTTCGAGGCAAGGTCATCGGCAAAGTTGCGCACATTCTCGGGCCGGAAGTCGAAACCGCGCCCGGCGCCGGGATAGATCAGCAGTTGTGCCTCCCGGCCGGCATCACTCATGACCTTGATACTGGTCTCGATTACGCGACGGCGCTGGTACTGCTCCTGGTCGCCGATAAATACCAGCGTCGGCAGGGTGAGTTGTTCAACCTCCGGTGCATAGCCATAGACCTGCAGAGGTTCGGGTGCATTGGGATCCTGCAGGTGGGGGTAATAGGATACATAACAGGCAATGTCCTTTTCCTGGCGTTTGAAGGTCGTCGCCACCTTCAGGGTGTAATAACCACCGCGGGTGTGCGAGTAGAGGCAGGCGCGCTGCGTGCTGATATCATCACGCGCGAGCAGTGCATCCACAGCCGCATCGAAATCCTTCTCCAGGGCGTAATCATGCTCGATGGGGTGTGTACCAATGAAATGCGCGCCATAGACATCCGGTGCCAGCACCACGAAGCCGCGTGCTGCCACCCGCCGCACATGTCGTTGCACCCAGTCATCCAGGCCGCGCCGTCCATGCACGAACAGCACCGCCGGGTACTGCTGGTCGTCCGCCGGCCGCGCTACCAGCGCCGGGACATCCACCTCGCCGCTTGCATAGCGTGTCCACCCGGTGGTAATGGCATGATTTTCCGGCACCATGATACGACCCTCGTCCCACCAGGTGCTGTCCCACCACCCACTCTTGTCCTGCGGCTCAGCATGGGCAGCGGCCACATGCAGCGTAAGCAGGCAAACAATCAGGAGGGTGTGTGCTGGAATCGTTCGCATGTTGTGCACTTCCCGGAGAATTGATTATTGGCAAGGCAGATATTGATCCGGCGTTATTGCTCCGCCGCCCTGAGCCGCTCACGCAGCAGACTGATCAGTTCTTCGGCATTTTCCTGCATCTCTGGAGGAATCGCCTCGAACAGGTATTCGAGTTCGCCCAGGGTCGCCTCGATTTCATCCCTGTCGGTCAGCTCATGCAAACGCATGGACACCTGGTGCATGTAACTGTAGGGATCAACGCCACTCATGGTAAATCAGTATAAATCAATATCCGGGGCAGACCATGACAAACCGCACGATTGGCATGGGAAAATCACCGACCGGCCCCGGCACTTTTTTGCCTGTTTGTTGCCTGTACAATAATCCATGAAATTAACGGGTACTCAATTGCTTTCGCACAGGATCCTGATTCCATGACTGAGCTCGGCCACGTTGTCTATTATGTAAGAGACCTGCAGGCCTCGTTAAAATTCTATACCGAGGCGGTGGGTTTACCGGTAAGCGGGACGATATTCAATGGCCGCGCCGCCCTGTTGACCGGTGGCCGCACCCACCATGAACTGCTGCTGATCGAAGTGGGTGACGCAACCGGCCCGCTGGCAGGCAGGCGTGTCGGCCTGTATCACGTCGGCTGGAAAATCGGTGACCGTCTGGAAGACCTCAAGGCTGCCCGCGACCGAATCCACAGGCTGGGTTACAGCCTGGACGGCCAGGCAGATCACACCATCAGCCAGAGCCTGTACCTGCGTGATCCGGATGGTAACGAAGTCGAGCTGTTCATCGACAACCCGGATTTCGACTGGCACAACGACGCGTCCTGGATGGATGCGCCGGTAAAACCCCTTGAACTGTAATCGCGTACGCAAGGGCTAGATTATCGGCATGTACCTGGACCGGATTCTGCTTGTACTGGTTGGCCTGTTGCTGGCCAGCGTGACGGCATTCCTGTCGGGCGTACTTCCCTACCCGTTCGGACTGATTGTCCTCTCGGTGTTTATCGTGGGGCGCATTCTTTACCTGGGAGACCGGGAAAAATGAGGCCATGGTGGTCGGCTAGCGAATCGGGCAAAGCAGGAAAGCTTACATCATGCTAGCTGCAACCCGGCTGTTGCTGATCTGGTTGCTGATAATCCTGCTTGGCCTGGAGCTGAGCCTGCGTGCGCTTGGCTTTTCATACTACTGGGCATTTTCCCGCTATCCCGATCACTACCGTGGCTTTGCACCCATGCCAGGTACCGATGCCCGCCAGGATACGGAAGGTCATACACGCGTCCGTATCAACCAATATGGTTTTCGCGACCGCAACTGGATGGAGAAACCGGCCGGTGTACACCGCATCGCGGTGTTGGGTGATTCCTTCACGGCCGCCGTACAGGTACCACTGGAGGACACCTGGTGGCGGCAGCTGGAGGGCAGGCTGCGGGCCTGCGGCTACCGCGACAGGCCGGTCGAGATCATGAATTTTTCGGTCAGTGGCTACAGTACTGCACAGCAACTCGAGACACTGCGCCACCACCTTGCACCCCATCAACCCGATGAGATCTGGATGACATTCTTCCCCGGTAATGACATCACCGACAATCATCCACTGCTCAATAACGACCCGCTGAGGCCCTACCTGCGGCGCACGAAGAATGACACGAGCAATGACTGGCAGATGGACTACAGCTTTCGCGAGCTGCCGGAGTACCGACAAAAGATCACGCGCCGGGGAAAAATTTATTACCGCTACCTGCTACGCCTGCGTAGCGTCCAGGCGATTGCGCTGGTACACGCTTATATCAACATGAGGCAGACACTCAACCGTATCGACCGTACCTGGATGCGGGAGCCGGGAGTCGATGCCCGCGTGTACGCACCGCCGCAAGAGCCCGAGTGGACAGAGGCCTGGGAAATCACCCGTACGCTGGTGCGCATGATCCGTGACGAGACCCGTGCGCTGGGAGCCTCGTTGCGGGTGCTCGGCTTGTCTACCGGTGCGCAGGTCTACCCCGTGGACGGGCCGGTTACCGCGATGACGGAGGCTCTGGAGGTGCCCGATCTGCTGTTCCCGAACTGGCTGATGGGCCAGTTCGCCAGTGAGGACGGTTACGACTTCATCGACCTGGCCGGGCCGATGGCACAACAGGCGCGTGAAACAGGGGTCTTTTTTCATGGCCTGGAAAAACAAAATGGCCAGGGTCACTGGAATCACGCGGGCCATACCGCCGTGGCAGAGCTGCTGGCGGAACGACTGTGCGCCAATAACGGTCAGAACGGCACTGCGACTGTCGAACAGGAGCGGACATTGACCGCGATCGGTTCGCACATACCTGCGCACCTGCACAATTGATTCAACCACAGGAGCGGACGCTGGCCGCGAAGGTTTGCGTATGCCTGCGCGCCTGCTCCAAACGACACGCCCGCAGGAGCGGACGCTGGTCGCGCACGGTTCGCGCGTTTCTACAAACTGTCTATCACCCGGTTGAATGTTTCACTCGGGCGCATCACGCGGGTAGCCTTCCCTCTGTCCGGGCGATAGTAGCCGCCAATGTCCACCGGCGAGCCCTGCACCCTGTTGAGTTCATCCACAATCACCTGTTCATGCTCCGCCAGCGCCTGCGCAACCGGCGCAAACAGGGCCTGCAGGTTCTTGTCCTTATCCTGCGCGGCCAGCGCCTGCGCCCAGTACAGGGCGAGATAGAAGTGGCTACCACGATTATCCAGCTCGCCCGCCTTGCGCGAGGGTGACCTGTTGTTTTCCAGGTATTCGCTGTTGGCCGTATCCAGCGCATTGGCCAGCACCTGGATCCTGTCATTACCGGTCTTTTGTGCCAGGTCTTCCAGCGATACGGCCAGTGCGAGGAACTCACCCAGTGAATCCCAGCGCAGGTGATTCTCTTCGAGCAATTGCTGCACCAGCTTGGGCGCAGAACCGCCCGCACCGGTTTCAAACAGACCACCGCCGGCCAGCAGCGGCACGATCGAGAGCATCTTCGCACTGGTACCCAGTTCCAGGATCGGGAACAGGTCGGTCAGGTAGTCACGCAGTACGTTGCCGGTCACCGAGATCGTGTCTTCACCGGCCTTCACACGCTCCAGCGTGTAACGTACGGCCTCCACGGGTGACTTGATCAGGATCTCCAGTCCGCTGGTGTCATGATCCTGCAGACAGGTTTCGACCTTGCGGATCAGGTTGGCATCATGCGCGCGGTCGGGATCCAGCCAGAACACAGCCGGCTGGCCGGTCTGGCGCGCACGACTGACCGCAAGCTTCACCCAGTCGCGAATCGGGACGTCCTTCGTCTGGCACATGCGCCAGATATCACCCTGGTCGACAGGATGCTCCAGCAGCGTATTACCGGCAGCGTCGACAACGCACACCACACCGGCCGCCGGCATCTCGAAGGTCTTGTCATGCGAGCCGTATTCCTCGGCCTTCTGCGCCATCAGGCCGACATTGCTGACACTGCCCATGGTGGCCACATCAAATGCACCGTGTTGCCTGCAAAACTCGATCACCGCCTGGTAGACACCGGAATAATTCCGGTCCGGAATCATCGCCTTGGTGTCATGCAGCCGGCCATCCGGTCCCCACATCTGCCCGGATGAGCGGATCATCGCCGGCATGGAGGCATCCACGATCACGTCACTGGGCACATGCAGGTTGGTAATACCCTTGTCCGAGTTAACCATCGCCAGCTCGGGACGGGTGGCATAGACCGCCTGCAGGTCGACCTCGATCGCGCGGCGCCGCTCGTCCGGCAGTGCCGTGATCTTCGCGCACACATCGCCCAGACCGTTGCGCGTATCCACACCCAGCTCGTCAAAGGTAGCGGCATATTTCTCGAACACATCCTTGTAATACACACTGACCGCATGACCAAAGATGATCGGGTCCGACACCTTCATCATGGTGGCCTTCATGTGCAGCGACAGCAGCAGGCCCTGCTCCCTGGCATCCTGCATGGCCGTTTCAAAAAATGTGCGCAAACTGGCGACGTTCATCACCGCGGCGTCGACCACCTCACCCGCCAGCACCGGCACACACTCTTTCAATACCCGCGTGTCGGCGGCTTCGGTCGTCAGCGTTATCTTCAGCTCGCCCGCCGCCTCAACTACGGCTGACTGCTCGGTGGAATAAAAGTCGCCATCCGGCATGGAGGCCACATGCGACCTCGAATCCGGCGACCATACGCCCATCGAGTGCGGATGCGTCTTTGCATAGGCCTTGACCGGGCCGGCCACGCGGCGGTCCGAGTTGCCTTCACGCAGGACCGGATTTACCGCGCTGCCCAGCAGCCTGGCATAGCGCGCCTTGACCGCTTCTTCATCTGCATTGGTGGGCTCTTCCGGATAGTCCGGGATAGCGTAGCCTTGTTTCTGCAGTTCGCTGATCGCGGCCATCAGCTGCGGTACCGAGGCGCTGATGTTCGGTAACTTGATGATGTTCGCCTGCGGGGTCTTGGCCAGCGCCCCGAGCTCGGCCAGCGCGTCCCCGATCTTCTGTGCCTCGGTCAAGCGGTCGGAAAAGTTCGCGATAATGCGCCCGGCCAGGGAAATATCCCGGGTTTCCACCACCACACCCGCGGCCCGGGCGAAGGCCTGCACGACAGGCAACAGCGAATAGGTCGCCATGGCCGGTGCTTCGTCGGTTTCGGTATAGATGATGGTTGCCTCTGCCATAGTCAGGTTCTCGGTCAATCAGGTAATCGGGATGGCCCCGCGGGGCGCCTATCATATTCCAGGACAGGGGAAGAGTTCACTATATTGTCGTTCCAGGACGGGGGAAGAGTTCGCTGTATTGTCGCCCCATGAATTTCTGACACCGCAAATCCATCAAGGAAACCGTCGCAGGCGCAGAACGCATCCACAACGCTTCCCCGTCATCCCCGCAGAGGCGGGGACCCAGTCTGGAAAGGGTACTAACCGGCCGGACAGGTAACAGGCCAGGCCGGGCCTACGGGTGACAGCTGTCCCTGGGTAAACACTATCAACATGCAGTGTCTGCTCACACTGAATAACGATGTACAGCTACCAGCTGGTCCAGATGCCCCTGTGCAAGGCACAAGTCACACATTACTATCCGCTGGTGCCCTGTGTGCCGGGCCTGGCAAGTAAGGGGAACAGCGCATCCCGGACGCGGTCACAGATCAGAGGCTGGGCAGCGGCATTCGGATGAATCCCGTCGGCCTGCATCAGCGCTCGATCGGTGCCGATGCCGTCGACAATGGACGGCAGCAGGGTCAGGTTAAATTCCCGGGCAAGATCACGGTAGACGGCCTGAAAGCTTTCCGTGTAGCGTGGCCCGTAGTTGGGTGGCAGCTGCACACCGATCAGCAATACGCGCGCGCCGGCATTCCGGGCACTGTCGATCATGGCGGCCAGGTTGGTTTTCATCGCCTCGAGCGACAGGCCACGCAGGCCATCGTTGCCACCCAGCGCCAGCATGACCACGGCCGGAGACTGCTCGGCAAGCGTTTGCTGCAGGCGCGCACGGGCATTGGCAGTGGTGTCGCCGCTGATGCTGGCATTGACCAGCCGGTAGGGATAACCGTCGCTGTCCAGGCGCTGCTGCAGCAAGGCAACCCAGCCCTGTTCGACCGGGATGCCGTAGGCGGCACTGAGACTGTCACCAACAACCAGTATGATTTGGGCGGATGCCGCCATCGGCAGGAACAATAACAGCAGGAGCAGGATTCGATTGCGCATGACAGATACCAAGCATACCACCATGATCGCCGCCCGGAACCTGGGCAAGCGCGTGACAACGGCCGCGGGCACGCTGGAGATCCTTGCCGATATCAATCTCGAGATCGGCGCGCGCGAGAGCGTCGCCGTGGTCGGCGTATCCGGATCCGGCAAGTCAACCCTGCTGGGGTTGCTTGCCGGGCTCGATCTGCCCTCGGCCGGCGAAGTGTTTTTATCCCATCATCGCCTCAATGACCTGGACGAGGATGGACGCGCCCGGGTGCGCGGCGAGCTGGTGGGCTTCGTCTTTCAGTCGTTCCAGTTGCTGGCCGGGCTGACCGCGCTCGAGAACGTCATGCTGCCGCTGGAGCTGACCGGTGAACGGGATGCGCGCGCGCACGCCGCCGACCTGCTGGACCGCGTTGGGCTGGCGGCACGCCTGCAGCACTACCCGAAGCAGCTCTCCGGTGGCGAGCAGCAGCGCGTTGCCATCGCGCGCGCCTTTGCCACCGAACCGGCCATCCTGTTTGCCGATGAACCGACCGGCAATCTCGATAACCAGACCGGGGAGCGCATTATTGACCTGCTGTTTACGCTCAACCGGGATAAGGGCACCACCCTGATGCTGGTGACCCATGATGAACACCTGGCCGGGCGCTGCGAACGTCTGGTGCGGCTGGAGTCCGGCCGGGTAGTCGCGGACTCGCATACGGCAGCGCAGTCATGATCCGCTGGCGCCTGGCCATGCGGCTGCTGGCCCGCAACTGGCATGCCGGCGAACAGCGCGTGCTGGTGGCGGCGCTGGTCATCGCCGTGGCGGCCAGCACGGCCATCGGTTTTTTCACCGACCGGCTTGGTCGTGGTATGACCAACCAGTCGGCCGACTTTCTCGGTGCCGACCTGGTACTGGCCAGTCCACGTCCGGTCGACCCCGCGTGGCTCGAGCAGGCACGTAACACCGGCCTCGCTGCCAGCGAGACCCTCGAATTCACCAGCGTGGTCGTCGCAGGTGATGACCTGCTGCTGTCAGCGGTCAAGGCGGTAGGGGACGGATTCCCACTGCGCGGGCGCCTGCGCACCGCGGACGCACCGTTCGCCGCCGATACGGAGATGGACACCCTGCCCCGTCCCGGCGAAGCCTGGGTAGCGCCGCGCCTGCTCACCACCCTCGGCCTGCACACCGGTGACAGCGTGGAGGTCGGCCAGCACACATTCCGGATTACCCGGGTCATCACCTTTGAACCCGGCGAGGTCGGCAATCCGTTTGGTGTGGCGCCGCGCGTGCTGATGCGCATGGCGGATGTGCCCGCCACCGGGGTGGTGCAGCCGGGCAGCCGCCTCAACTACCGCTACCTGTTTGCCGGGAACGAACAGGACATCGCGGCACTGCGTGCCTGGCTGGAGCCGCGGCTCGAGCCCAGCCACGAGCTGATCGGTGTGAAGGAGGGTCGCCGCGCCGTTGGCTCGGCACTGGAACGCGCAGAACGCTATCTTGGCCTGGCGGTATTGGCGGCGATCGTGCTGGCGGGCGTCGCCGTTGCCATGGCGGCACGGCGCTACAGCGAACGACACTTCGACATGAGCGCCATGCTGCGCTGCCTGGGTGCCTCGCAGCGCGACCTGCTCGGTCTCTATCTGCCGCAACTGCTGGTGATCGGTCTGCTCGCCGCGGCGGCCGGCTGCCTGCTGGGCTGGCTGGCCCAGTTCGGCCTGCTGTACCTGCTGGCGGATTTACTGCCGGCCTCGCCCGCCGCCCCGCGCGCATGGCCGGTCGTGGCCGGCTTTGCCACCGGGCTGATCACGCTGGCCGGTTTTGCCCTGCCGCCGGTCATGCGCCTGCAAGGCGTGCCGCCGCTACGCGTGTTGCGGCGTGACCTGACACCCCTGCCCAGCCGGGCCTGGCTGGTCTACGGGGCCGCACTCGCCGCCATCGTGGCCGTGATGTGGCGCTACACGGACAGCTGGCCGATGACGCTGTCGGTACTGGCCGGTGGCGCAGCGCTCGCAGTGGTGCTGGGCCTGCTGGGGTTACTGCTGTTGTGGTTGAGTCAGCGCCTCAATACCCGCGTTGGCGTGGCGTGGCGGTTCGGCCTGAACAACTTGTGGCGCCGGCGACGCGGCAGCCTCAGCCAGATCATGGCCTTCGGCCTGACGCTGATGACGATGGCGGTGGTCGCACTGGTACGCACCGACCTGTTGACGACCTGGCAGCGCCAGTTGCCGGCAGACGCACCCAATCACTTCGCCATCAACATCCTGCCAGAGCAGGTCGACTCTTTTCAGACCTACATGGATGCGTCAGGCGTGGCAACGGCCCAGCTCTACCCCATGGTGCGCGGCCGGCTGGTGGCCATCAACGGCACACAGGTGCGCCAGGCCGTGACCAAGGAGACCCGCGGGGACAATGCCCTCAACCGGGAACTCAACCTCACCTGGACCAATACGCTGCAGGCCGACAACCGCATCCAGGCAGGCCGCTGGTGGCAACCGGGTGATACGGGCAAGCCGCTGGTATCGGTGGAGGAAAAACTTGCCCAACGCATTGGCATCGGGCTGGGTGATGAACTTGGCTTCGCCATCGGTGCAGAGCGTTTTACGGCAACGGTGGCCAGCCTGCGCAGTGTGCAATGGGAATCATTCCGGCCGAACTTCTTCATGGTGTTTCCGCCGCAGGTCATCGACCGGTTTCCCGCCTCCTGGATGACCAGTTTTCACCTCGACAAGGCCGGGAAGTCGCTGCTGCGCGAGCTGGTGGCGCGTTATCCGGCCGTCACCGTGCTGGAGCTGGACCGTCTGATCGAACAGGTTGGCGTCATCTTCCGCCAGGTCACGCTGGCGGTCGAGTACGTGCTGGTCTTCACGCTGCTGGCCGGCTTTGCCGTGCTGTTTGCCGCCCTGCAGTCCAGCCAGGATGAGCGGCTCTATGAGGGCGCGCTGTTACGGGCACTGGGTGGCAGCCGTCGCCAGTTGCGTGCCGGACACCTCGCAGAGTTCGCCGCACTCGGCGCGCTGGCAGGTCTGCTGGCAGCCATCGGTGCGGAATGCCTTGCGTGGCTGTTATACAGCGAGGTCCTGAACCTGGAATACCGGTTCCAGTGGCCGCTATGGCTCATCACCCCCGTCGCCGGCGCACTGCTCATCGGTGCGGCCGGCTACCGCGGCACACGCGCCGTCGTCGAGCAAAGCCCGATGCTGCTGTTGCGCAACCAGCAGTAGCGGAAACGGCATGAACGCAGCGGCGCTGGTCCATGCAGTTCGCGCATTCCCGCGCTGCTGCTTGATCCGATGTGGCTGCATCTTCACCCGGACCGTGCTACAAAAATACCCATGAAAGCTATCCACATGACTACCGCGGGCCCGGCGGGCGACGTCCTGCAGGCGGTAGACATCCCCGAACCCGACATCACCGCCGCCACGCAGATCAAGGTCCGGCTGCGGGCCGCCGGCGTGAATCCCATTGACACCAAGCTGCGCGCACGCGGCGTGTTCTTCCCCGACGCCCCGCCCGCCATCCTCGGCTGCGACGGCGCCGGGGTAGTGACCGAAACCGGTAGCGGGGTGACGCGGTTCAAACCGGGCGATGCCGTGTGGTTCTGCCACGGCGGTCTCGGCGGCGCGCCCGGCAATTACGCCGAGTACACCGTCCTTGAAGAGCACGCGGCCGAGGCCATGCCCGCGGGCCTGACCTTCGAACAGGCCGCCGCCCTGCCGCTGGTGTCGATCACGGCGTGGGAGGCGCTGTTTGACCGGGCGCACCTTGGCGCCGGCCAGACGGTGTTGATCCACGCCGGCGCCGGGGGTGTCGGCCATGTCGCCATCCAGCTCGCCCGGGCCGTCGGTGCACGGATTGCGACGACCGTCAGCACCGCGGAAAAGGCCGACTTTACGCGCGGGCTGGGTGCCGAGAAGATCATCGATTACCGCCAGCAGGACTTTGTCGATGCAATCATGGACTGGACCGACGGCCAGGGCGTCGATGTGGTCCTTGACAGTCTCGGTGGCGAGATATTCAGGCAGAGTCTTGCCGCCACACGTGTCTATGGCCAGGTAGTGACGCTGCTCGACCCGGGTATCGGGGTCAACTGGAAAGTGGCGCGCGACCGCAACCTCGGCATTCACTTCACCCTGATGCTCACGCCCATGCTTGCCAACCTGGCCGCGGCCAGGGCGCACCAGGGCGAGATCCTGCGGCGTTGCGCTGAATGGGTGCAGGCGGGAAAGTTAACGCCACACCTGGCAGAGGTGCTGCCATTGGCAGACGCCGCACAGGCCCATTTACGGCTTGAGGAGGGCCATGTACAGGGAAAGGTCGTACTGAGAATACAGGCCTGAAAACGGGTCCTTGACACGCTGCTTCAATACCGGCAAGCATGCCCCGATCAATATTTCATTCTCAATATACAACAATATTTTACATATCCATTATGTCTTGTCCCTTTGATTAAGTTAGACTTGGCATATAAACCAATCCTAATAAAGTAGTCTGGAGCACGTCATGAAGCATTTCCCGTCTGTTGCTGCACTCGTCACTGTTGCAATGATCACTCTCGCCCCCGAGCGCGCCTGGTCGGATGAAACCCCGTCAACCGGGGCTGCCACCCAACCACCGGCACCCGTGAATGGCGCGCTGCCGGGCTGGTATCCACCCGCCTCCAACCGGGGCGGGTACTGGCAACAACCGCCACACTGGCCTCCACCGGCGCGTGGCTATGGCCAGCCGTCGCCACGCTATGCCGCACCACCCGGACACTACCGGGCCGCGCCAGCGGCCGTCCCGGCCGCAACGGAAAATCCACTCAGCGCCGAACTCAAACAGACCCGGGAACAACTGGCGGCGAAGAACCAGGAACTGGAGGTGGCCCATGCCATGCTTGAGCAGGCACGGGAAAAGCTGCATGAAAGCCTCGAAATTGAACGCGCACTCACCGAACGGATGACGCAAAACACCCACACGCAACAGGGGCGCACGACAGAACTGAGCGCCGCACTGGACTCCGCCAGCGCCGCACTGGAACAGCATCGACAGCAAATCACCCGTGCGCAGGCACAAACTCAGGCGCTGACTACAGAGCGCGATCAGCTGCACAATGAGCTTGCCAGCCGCGATGAGCAGCTGGCCACAATTCAGACTGAACTGCAGGAGACCACGCAGGCCCTGGCGCTGAGCCGGCACGATGCCGGCTCTACGGGCGAGGCACTCGGCGATTCCCGGGCACAGGTCGGAACGCTCAGGGACGAACTGACCAGACTTGAGACCGAACTGGAGGACCAGGCAACCCGCCTGGAGAACAGCCAGCAAGGCTTCAGCGAACAACGCGATCAGCTGCAGAGCGAACTTGCCAGCCGCGATGAACGACTGGCGGCACTGCAAGCTGAACTCGAGGCGGCCGCAGCGGCACAGGCGGCAACCCGTACGCTAGGCGAGGATCTCGATGCAGCCAGGACACGCACCGCGGCCCTTGATACCGAGCTGACCGCCGCCAAGGCCCAAATTGAGACCTACGAGACCACGCTGCTGGAGACCGGGCAGGCGCTTACCGCTGTAAAAGAAGAACGCGAAGGACTGCGCTCGGATTTGAACACCTGTAACGTGGCACTGACCGAGGTCCGGGTCACCCTGGCTGACCTGCAAACGGAAATGGACGCAGCTGGCCAGGAAAACCTGGCTGCCATCGAGGCCGCCACACCCCCCGCGGCCGGCGGGTCTGACACAGAGGACGAACCCGCTACCACCGCAGCAACCGCTGCGGATGCGGTCGTCGTTGCATTGCACGACACAACCATGGACGCAGACGGAGACGGTGTGGCCGATGACCTTGACCTCTGTCCCGGCACCGCGCAAAGCATGGACGTGGATTCAACCGGCTGTAATGCCGGTGCGGCGATCAACCTGGAGGGCGTGAACTTCCTCTATGACTCGCACGAGCTGACCGATGATGCACGGCGAATTCTCGACCGCGTCGCCGCTGTCATCGCCCGGCATCCTGACCTGCGCCTGCAGGTTGCCGGCCATACCGACGCCACCGGCGACCCGTCCTACAACCAGTTCCTGTCCATGCAACGTGCAGAGGCCGTCATGAATTACCTGGTTGCACAAGGGGTGAAGCGTGAACATATCGGCGCCGTTGGATATGGCGGTCAACGACCGGTTGCGGATAACAACACGCTCGAAGGACTGCAGCAGAACCGGCGCGTCGAATTACGCCGTTTGCAATAGGCGAAGCGGTCCCGGACCTGTGCAAGCTACTGTTCCAGCGATATTCAGGCCCTCTAAGACCTGCTTAGACCCGCGTATAGCGACGCCAGGTCTGCAGCTGCAAGGCACCCAGACCTAGCAGGAACAGGGCGAACATCGCCAGGGTGCCAAGTACGGGAATAATCTGGATCAGCACCAGGGCAAGCAGGGCAATCACGATGGACAACACACGCATTCCCTTGCCTGCATCGGCCTTGCCCGCGAGTCGCAGACCGGCATCGCCGACATAGATAACACCGGTCAGGAAGCCGCCCAGCAGGGACAGCAGGTACCAGGCGAACAGGGGCATCGCCACCAGCATGCCGACCACCGTGACGAACAGCAACAGGATCACGAAGGGCGTGGCAAACAGGAAGGCCACGCCAACGCCCAGTGTGGTGAACGGCGACTGCCGCAAAACCCTGGCGCCGGCCAGACTGAAGGTCGGGAATAGCAGGAAATAAACCATTCCCGCCACGGCCAGGGCAGCCAGAAAAATGATACCCGCACCCCTGCCCTCACGTTCCTTGTACAGCACGGGTTTGGCGATGATGTCACCGGTGATTCCGGCCCCTTCGGCTATGTCCGGTTCGTTTTCGCTGCGGTAGATCAGGTTTCCATTGATCCTGGCACTTGCCAGGATGCGGATCTCTTCAGCCATCAGTGTTACGTCGTTGCCGATCTCACCGGAGATGATAACCAGCTGCCCGGCCGCCTTCAGCTCCCCACCCACCTTGCCGGCCATGTACACTTCCCGTCCCGCGAGCCACGCCCATCCACCGATGGTCGCTGCGGACGTGATGTCAACAGTTTCACCGGCAGCAACGACATGGCCCGCTACCGAACCGGCAATAGTGACGGTACGCCCCGCAGCGCGCACATCGTCCCCTACCCGGGCCCGCACCGTTACATTCTCGCCGGCTGCCATAACGTCGCCAGTGACCAGCTGGTCGATGTTGACACGCTGCCCTGCCACGGTCACATCGCCCTGCACCTGCGCCGCAACATCCACACTGCGACCGGCAACATACATGTCTTCTTCGATTGTGCCGCGCTTGACCACGATCTCACCGGCGTCCTGCGCAAACAGCACTGCCCCACCCGACGCCATAATAAACAGTGGAATGAATAGCCAGTATTTATACTGCATGATCATCGCAGGATCCTCGGGGATTGGGGCGGTGGGGTGAGCAGGCGGGGTTGGGGTAAGACGTCCACAAGATGCTGTTTCAAACGTAGTTTATACGATTAATGCAACCATCACAGCGCCTATTATAATAGTCCGGGTCGGACCCCCACAAGATACTGTTTCAACTGGAGTCCAGACGAAAAATGCGGTATTCATAGCGCTTATGGCTAGTATTTTCGGGCTAAAAACGATCCCGTTTTCGTCCCGTATTAATAATTGGCGGCAGGTCTCGTCGCACAGGGCTATCGGTTAGATACTTCTTCGTAACCGTATTTCAACCATGATAAAGGTCTACCAAGACCTGTAAGACTGCTCTATTCTCAGGGCCTTTCCTGTATATCAATATATTGAGGATGTTCGACCCAGCCCCCGCCAATCCCATCCCCCATGGAGAAAAAAATTATGAGTGCCAGCAGGAAAACAAAGACGAACGCTGATTTATTCTCGTCCATCAGCCTGGGCGACCTGACACTGCCAAACCGGGTGATCATGGCGCCGCTGACGCGCAACCGCGCTGCCATGCCCGGCAATGTGCCCCAGGCCATGAATGCGACCTATTACGCGCAACGCGCTGGCGCCGGTCTGATCATCTCCGAGGCAACCCAGGTTTCACCCGATGGCATCGGCTATCCGGCTACACCGGGTATTCATAGCGAGGAACAGGTACAGGGCTGGCGCGCCGTGACCGATGCGGTGCATGCACAGGGCGGCCGGATTTTTGTGCAGTTATGGTACTGCGGCCGGATCTCCCACCCGGATTTGTTGCCGGACAACCGGCAACCGGTGTCTGCCTCTGCCATCAAACCCGAGGGTGAGGCGTTTACCTACGAAGGATTGAAACCTTTTGTTGAACCCAGGGCGCTGCGCCCGGACGAGATCCCGGGCATCGTGGACCAGTACCGCCAGGCGGCCCGCTGCGCCCGTGACGCCGGCTTCGACGGTGTGGAGATCCACGCCGCCAACGGTTATCTGCTGGACCAGTTCCTGCGCGATGGCACCAATCAGCGCGACGACCGCTACGGAGGATCTCTGGAAAACCGTACCCGACTGTTGCTGGATGTCCTGGCTGCCGTACTGGAGACCTGGGATCCGGCGCGGGTGGGTGTGCGTATTTCACCGGAAAACCCCTACAACGATATTCATGATTCCGACCCGCAGGCCACGTTCAACTTTGTCGCCAGGATACTCAGCGGCAAGGGACTGGCTTACCTGCATGTCGTTGAAGGCGACATGATGAACGGTGAACGCAACCTGGACTACCGGCAGATCCGCGATCATTTCGATGGCTATTACATGGCCAACAACAATTATGACAAGGTGCGTGGAGAGAACGTCATCGCCAGTGGCGAGGCAAACATGGTGGCCTATGGCCGGCCGTTCCTGGCCAACCCGGACCTGGTGCAGCGCTTCAGAACGGACGCCGAACTGAATTCACCGGATCCCGACACCTTCTACGGCGGCGATGAAACGGGCTATACCGACTACCCGGCGCTGGCCTGACCGAAAATAACTACCCGTGTGTCAGGCCGCCTGCAGGCTGTAGCCGCGCAGGTGCCGGGAAAATTCCTGCAGGGCAGCAATACCTGTCGCTTCGGCCTGCTGACACCAGTCCTGCAACGCCGCGCGCAGTGATTCCTGACCGGTGGACTTGCCGGACCAGATCGATTGCAGTTGCAGTCGATACTGATAGACAATCTTCAGATCATTGAAGCGGGTGAGGATCTGGTCCAGTCGTTCACGCGCACGTTCATTAATCAGCGCGGTATCACGTATCAACAAACCACGTGAGCGTCGCAGCACCTGTTTGCAGGAGCTGTCACACTGTTTACGTTGCTGGCGCAGTACCGGATAAATGACATCACGCGCATAACTGGCCATGACGTACATGCGATTCCTCACCACGGCACGCACGGTTTCCAGGTCAATGGTGTCCTTGTCGTCCAGGACCACCGCCCGCTGTGGCGCGACCCGCCTGACCTTCGCCAGACCCAGCAAAGACAGCAGGCGAATATAGGCCCAGCCCAGGTCAAACTCCCACCACTTGCTGGAAAAGCGTGCCGATGCCGGGAAGGCATGGTGGTTGGAATGCAGTTCCTCACCACCGACGATCAGCCCCCAGGGCAGGATATTGCGTGCGGCATCCGCGGTTTCGTAATTGCGATAGCCCCAGTAGTGCCCGATGCCGTTGATCACACCCGCCGCCCAGAACGGAATCCACACCATCTGCACTGCCCATAACACCAGTCCGGCCACGCCGAACAGCGCGATATCGATCAGCATCATCAGACTGACACCGATATACGGAAACGGTGTGTAGACATGACGCTCCAGCCAGTCGTCCGGCGTCAGATGACCATAGGCCTCGATGGTAGCGCGCTTGCCCGCTTCCTGCCGGTACAGCTCGGCCCCCTGCCACATCACCTTGCCGATCCCCAGCACCCGGGGGCTATGCGGATCGTCGGGTGTTTCACACTTCGCATGGTGTTTGCGGTGGATGGCCACCCACTCACGGGTCACCATACCGGTCGTCATCCACAGCCAGAAGCGGAAGAAGTGGGCAATGACCGGGTGCAGGTCCAGTGCCCGGTGTGCCTGGTGCCGGTGCAGGTAGATGGTAACGCTGGCAATGGTCACATGGGTCAGCACCAGGCCGGTCAGCAGCAGCGCGCCAATGGAGAGCTGCGCAATACCGCCCGTGCCCAGAAAATTCAGGATTGTATCAATCATAGGGATCTCGTAATAATTGTTATAAAGCTGGTCAACAGTCTATCACGAATGGGGGGGCCAAACCTGCGGCTAACTGACCCTGACAGCACGCCGTGATACCTGCTGCCAGTTTAATAATGGTGGCGGAAGCGCAAAATTCAAGGGACGGCAGCCGGTTACCTGTACAGCGCCCTGCATGGATGTCGTGCCTGTTGGGGTAACGGTCCGACGGGCAGCGCACCCCGATCAAATGCTTGCCTGTTCAACGCCGTACAAGGCAATGCTGTTCAGGAAATCGCTGCCGTATCTGGCCAGCTTGTGTTGGCCCACGCCGGTAATATTCAACAGTTGCGCCTCATCCACCGGCTTGTCCCGCGCCATCTGTATCAGACTGGCGTCGCCAAACACGACATAGGGCGGCACACCCTGTTCATCGGCAAGACGCTTGCGCAGTTCGCGCAGCTGATCGAACAGGGCCTCGTCGTAGGGCCCGTGTGCAGTGTCCCCACGGGGGCGCCTTTTGCGCGTCTGTTCACGGATACGCGGCTTGGCCAGCTGCAGGCTCTGTTCGCCGCGCAACAGCGGCCGCGCCGCATCGGTCAGTTTCAGCACGGCATAGTTGGCAATGTCCTGGAGCAGGTAGCCGTGATGAATGAGCTGACGGATGATGGAGGTCCATTCCTGCTCGCTGCGGTCGCTGCCCAGACCATAGGTGGAAAGCTGCTGGTGATGCAATGAACGGATGCGCTCGTTATCGGCACCCCGCAGCACATCCACGACATACCCGATGCCAAAACGCTGGCCGACCCGGTAGACGCAGGACAGCGCCTTTTGTGCATCCACGGTGGCATCGAACTGTGCCGGCGGATTCAGACAAACATCGCAATTGCCACAGTCCTGCACCCGTCGTTCGCCAAAATAGTTGAGCAGCACCCGGCGCCGGCACGTCACGCTCTCGGCCAGCCCCACCATGGCATTCAGTTTGTGCACCTCGATGCGTTTTTGCCCGGCGTTATCGCTATTCTCGATCAGGCGCCGGGCAGTCGCCACGTCCTGGGCACCGAACAACAGCAGGGCCTCGGCGTCCAGACCGTCGCGACCCGCCCGGCCGGTTTCCTGGTAGTAGCCTTCGATATGCCTGGGCAGATCATAGTGCACCACAAAACGCACATTGGGCTTGTCGATACCCATACCGAAGGCCACGGTGGCGACCACCACCTGCAGCTCGTCGCGCAGGAAGTCTTCCTGCACATGCCTGCGCTGCGCGGCCGGCAGACCGGCATGGTAGGCCTCGGCACGGATACCCCGGACCTGGAGTTTTCCCGCCACCTCGTCCACCCGCTTGCGGCTCAGGGCATAGACGATGCCCGCCTGGTCCGCGCGGTCCTCCAGAAAGCGCAGCAACTGCTCGAACGGCTTGTGCTTCTCCAGCACTGTGTAGCGGATGTTGGGGCGATCAAACCCGGTCACATGTCGCGTGCCCGTGCCGAGTCCCAGCACGTGCACGATGTCATCACGGGTCTGGGCATCGGCCGTGGCGGTCAGGGCAACCAGCGGGATATGCGGAAAGTGACTGCGCAGCGCTCCCAGCTGCTGGTACTCGGGGCGGAAGTCATGGCCCCACTGTGATACACAGTGGGCCTCGTCGATGGCGAACAGGGCGATATCGATCTCCGCCAGCCGCTCGAGGAAACCGGCACTCATCAACCGCTCCGGACTGACGTACAGCAGATCCAGCTCACCGGCATGCAGCCGGGCCAGCACCTGGCGGGCTGCCTGCGCGCCCAGCGCGGAATTGTAGCAGGCCGCCGCCACGCCATTGGCCTGCAGGGCATCCACCTGGTCCTTCATCAGCGAGATCAGCGGTGACACCACCAGGCCCACCCCCGGCCGATGCAGCGCAGGAATCTGGTAACAGAGCGACTTGCCACCACCGGTCGGCATCAGCACGAAGGCATCCTGGCCGGCGATCAGCTCCTCGATGATGACCTGCTGGTGGGGACGGAAGCTGGTATAACCAAATACCCGCCGGAGGGTATCGTGGATCTCCCCGGTGGGCGGAGCGAGCGGACTATTCATCGTGTCTAGTGTACCTGCTTCTTCGGCAAGTCCCGGAGACAGTCGCTATTCATGCTGTAGTCAGCATACTCACGGCGCATTCCACCCGCCAGACGCAGGGTGTGTATTTCTGGCCAAACGCAGGGCGCATTCCACCCGCCAGACGCAGGGTGCGTTTTACGCACCATTGGTCACGGTGCACAAAGTGCACCCTACTCTGCTGCAATCATCAAACATAGGGTGCCTTCCGCGCATCGTTTTCCTGCTAGTGATGCCGCGCCATGGCAGCCACCGTCATGACGATACTGCCCAGCACAAACAAGGCCGACACCACAATCAGGACCTCCGCCATGGTAATGCCGAACAGCATCTCCGGCGTATAGCCACAGGAGGTTTGCACCTGGAACATGGCCGGAAACCACTTGTCGGGTGAGAACCAGGCCGGCAGCCCCAGGTCAAAACCACAATCTCCAAGCACAAAACCGCGTTCCGTGCCGAGCAGCTGGTAGGAACGCTCCAGCAGCCCTGCTGCAATCACGACCGTCAGCAGATGCCCCGCTATAACCACGAATCTGAGCCGGCGCAACAACAGCACCAGCAACGCAGTAATAAAGAGGGCCAGCACCCAGAGACGCACCTGAATGCACAGCACGCAGGGCATTTCCTCGAGCACATACTGATAAAACAGCCCAACCGCCTCGAACGATAGTCCAATCAAGGCCAGGGCCAGCCAGTAGAGACTGTGTTTACCGATACTTGCCAACGTGTCCAGCATATCTCTCCATAGAATAAATGAGTTGGTCACAGTGCACAAAGTGCACCCTCCCCAGGCAGAGGCGAAGGCGGTGGTTTACGCACCCTTCATTACGGTGCACGGGGTGCACCCGACCTGGCAGGATGCGTTGTGCGCACCGATGATTACTCTGCAGCAAGCGCCGTGATGACATCCGCCAGCCCTCCGGTCACCCTGGCCAGGCCGGTGTAATCCAGCTTGTCCGGTGTGTCGGTCGCCGCATGATAGTGCAGGTAACGGTACAGCGCCGTGTCCGTGACCATAATGGCCGGATAACCGGCCTGCCAGAAGGACCAGTGGTCCGACCAGTGTACGCCCTTCGTCCAGCGCGGCGCCGCCACGCCTTCCGAGGGAAACGCCGTGGTCGCGCGGAATGCCCCGATCGCCCTCCGCACCAGGCGCCACGACGAGAGATCGCCGACAAAACCGATAAAATTACCGGTATCCGGGTAGAAGTAGCTGAACGGAAAGGGGTACCGCTGGCTGGCCGGCTGGTCGGTGTAAAAGCCGATTGTCTCCAGTGAGAACATCGCCTCGATACGCTCGCCCTGCGCACGCGCACGATCGGCATACAGCTTGCTGCCCATTTCGTCACCGTAGAAGAACGGTGCCTCTTCATTGGCAAAGGCCACGAAGCGCACAGTACGCGGCAGCGCTGTCCCGGCCAGCAATCGGGCCAGCTCCAGCAGTGCGGCCACACCCGAGGCATTGTCGTTGGCGCCCGGGCTACCGGCCACCGAATCGTAATGCGCCCCGGCGACAATGATTTCATCCGCCGCTTCGTGCCCGGGCAGTACGGCCTCGAGATTGTTCGCGGTCGAGCCATGGCTGGTAAAGGGCTGGACGCTGACCGTGTAGCCCGCCTCTTCCAGGGTCGTGCGGATATATCCGGCACTGGCCGCCAGGGCCCCGGGGCGCCAGACATTGCGCTCGCCGATGGCGCCCGCCAGCGCTGTGACATGGCGCTTGAGATTATCCTGGATCAGCTGTTGCCTGGCGGTGAGGGGCGGCAACGGGCCCGACCAGGAACTGCCGGGCATGCCGGTCATGAACCGCACCCCCGCCAGCACGACCAGCAGGACGACACCCCAGCGGACGGCCGATGCAAGCCGCTTGCCGCGGCCGGGAACTGCAGCTTGCTGTCTTTCATCACTCACAGTTATCAAAAATAATCAGGGTCAGGAAACATTTGTGGCTGGCCACCAGTAGATCCGGAATATTCGGATCAAACCAGCATTCGGGCCTGAACCCTGATTTTCCTGTCGGTCACATTGCCGTATTTTATTTGCCACAATTGATAACAAATCAAGGCACTGAACTCATCTACACTAACCCCGTATACACCAGGGCTGAAGTCGCTCGAAGGTAAGGGGTCAGCGTACAGGATAAATGTGCTTCAGCCCCGTTTAATTGCTTAAACAGTAAAACTAACCAGGAGAAATACCATGGATCTGATGAATCTGGGAAAACAATTGTTAGCCAGCAAGCTGGGCAGTAACGCGAATTCGGGGGCGCTGGCGTCCGCACTGGGCGGCCTGTTGTCCGGCAATGACGGAAAAACCGATCTGGGCGGCATCATCTCGGCCATGCAGGACAAGGGGCTGGGTTCAGTCGCCGAGTCCTGGCTGGGTGATGGCAACAATGCAGACATATCCACCGAGCAGGTCCGGGAAGTCGTCGGCAGCGACAAGATTGCCGCCATGGCTACTCAACTCAACACCGACGAAGGCTCGTTACTGGATGGTTTGAAAGATGCATTGCCGCAGATTGTCGACAAATCCAGCAGCGGCGGCTCATTACTGGACAGTGCCGGCGGACTGCTGGGTATGGCAAAGAAATTTTTCTAGTGATATTCGCGCGCTGCAGAGGCATTCATGGCAGGTGCATACCGGTTTAAGAATGTTCTGAAGGTGTTACTGGCCGGGGCGCTATCATTGGTCCCGGGAGTGACTGTTTGCATTGCGGCTGACTTCACCGAGACCATCCAGGCCTTGCAGGAACGCTACCAGGATGAGGTAGAGGCGCACGTTTCCTACGGCGCATTTTCCGACAAGGCCCTGGCGGAGGGTTACCCTAACAGCGCCTATCTGTTCAAATCCCTGGCCGTCTCCGAGGCCATTCACGCACGCAACTTCAAACGCATACTCGACACGCTCGGTGTCGGGGTGCCCGGGGAACAACTACAGCCGAGACCGGTGGAAAGTACCCAGTCCAATATCATGCACGCCACCGGGGTCGAGGCCGACGAGATTGATCACGAGTACCCCGCCATCCTGGCGCGCATCAGGCTGGAAAATCATCAGGAGGCTATCGACAACCTGACCTGGGCCTGGGAAGCGGAAAAGCAGCATCGGGATCTGCTGGGGCGTATGCAGGATGCCGCGAAGAAATGGTTCAGGTTTCTGATCGCGCATATCGAAGGTGAATTCGTGGACTATCATGTTTGCCAGATCTGCGGGTCCACGCTGGTTGAGCGCCCCGCCGATCGCTGCCCCGTCTGTGGCCAGCCGGCCAGTCACTATCACCAGATCCCCTATGTCACCGCCAACCGGACGGTGCCTGCAGAAGAATACTAGGACAGCATCCGGTTCATCCGGTGCCGGCGTTCATCAGCCCCGGCAGAGTGGGCCTGCCCGTAAAAAGTGTTTTATTCAGGTGGCTCAGATACCTGCCCACCCCGACCCGGGCTATACTCACCGTTAACAACGATAATCACGATAAATAACATGAAGCGTCTATTTCCGGCCGCATTGTTGCCCGCAATCCTCACCGCCCTGCCCATGCAGCTGCCGGCCGCGGACAGTATCCGCAATGAAATTGGCATGATATTCATCAGGCTACCGGCCAGTGAGTTCATCATGGGCAGTCAGAAATCACATCCACAGGGACGCGCCATGACTCACCGGTCATCAGGTGGTCTGTCTCTGATTCAGCCCATAGAAAGGAGATAACAATGAAACTTGTATACGATGTCATCGAAGATGCGTACGACGATACCACCCAGATCAGAACCATGACCGAACAGGCGCAGACGCCCTCCGGGGACTGGTTGATCAGGACCACCCTGTACACACCGCACCATATCAGCATGAATGTCACCCACGTTCACGGGAAAAAGAAGAAGGACCTGTACAAGGCGTTGCGCTAGAGATTGGCAGAAGGCGCGGGTAGCAGTCATGCCGCAGCCCCCCCATGCCGGTCATCACGATGATGACCTCCGGCATGACTGGGCAGCACGTTAACCGGAGTCTGAATAACACCTGATGCATGCATAACCTGGAGGAATCAACCCCTGCAGGTGTGCATTCAGCGCATGTCCCGCCAGGGATGGCTGAACAACACTTGCCAGGTTCGGCAGCTTGCTGATGCGCGTGCGCCGGATCAGCTTGCCCCCTCCAGGAAAGGTGACGAAATAACGCATGAATAAGTCACCTTTTTGGCAACGCTTCAGGTAGAATGCCCACACAATTTCTGGTGCACTTCGGTCTGCACCTGTTTTCAACGCGGTAATCCTTCCCGATTCACCTCGTAACACAAGCAAGTTTCCGCCTGGACCGCCCCAAACCACAGGTATTGGGCAGGCCGATCCCTGGAGAGCATCATCAATGTCATTTGAATCCCTCGGCCTCAGGGCCGAATTACTCCGTGCTGTATCCGATCAGGGTTATAGCGAACCCACCCCGATACAGCGCCAGGCGATCCCCCCGATCCTGGAAGGCCGCGACCTCATGGGTGGCGCACAGACGGGCACGGGCAAAACCGCCGGCTTCACCCTGCCCCTGTTACAAAGATTACTGGCGACCGAGAAACCCGGAAAAGGGCGTCGCCCTGTCCGTGCCCTGGTGCTGACCCCAACCCGCGAACTGGCCGCGCAGGTGGCTGAGAGTGTAACCACCTACGGCCGACACCTGCCGTTGAAATCCACCGTGGTATTTGGTGGTGTGAGCATCAACCCGCAAAAAATGAAACTGGTCAAGGGCGTCGATATCCTGGTGGCCACCCCGGGTCGATTGCTGGACCATGTTGGTCAGCGCTCGGTCGACCTTTCCAGGGTGGATATCCTGGTCCTCGACGAGGCCGATCGTATGCTCGACATGGGTTTCATTCGCGACATCCGCAAGGTGCTTGCATTGCTGCCCGCGCACAAACAGACGCTGTTCTTCTCTGCCACCTTCTCAAAAGAGATCAAGCAACTGGCCAGTCAACTGCTCAAGTCACCCGCGCTGATTGAGGTGGCAGGTCGCAATTCCGCCGCAGAGAACGTCACACAGGTTGTACATCCGGTAGACAAAGGTCGCAAACGAGAACTGCTTTCCCACCTGATTGGCTCGAACAACTGGCAACAGGTGCTGGTATTCAACCGCACCAAGCATGGCGCCAACCGGCTGGCTGAACAGCTGCATACCGATGGCATCAGGGCGGCCGCGATTCACAGTAACAAGAGCCAGGGAGCGCGCACCAAGGCACTGGCAGATTTCAAATCCGGCAAGGTGCGCGTACTGGTGGCAACGGATATTGCCGCACGCGGTCTGGACATCGACCAGCTGCCACACGTGGTGAACTTCGAGCTGCCGCACGTAGCGGAAGACTACATACACCGCATCGGCCGCACGGGTCGCGCCGGCAACGAAGGCGAGGCCATGTCCCTGGTGTGCGTCGATGAGCTGAAGCTGCTGAAAGATATCGAGCGTCTCCTGAAACGCGACATCCGGAAGGATGTGATCGATGGGTATGAACCCGATCCTGCCATCAAGGCCGAACCCATACACAAGGGGCGCGGCAGGCAACAGCAGGGTGCCGGCAGTAATCCCGGCAAGCCCGGCAGGAAGAAACCCGGCAGCAAACAAGCAGCCGGCAAACCGGCATCCTCCTGGAACGGCAAGCACGCATCTGCCAAGGGCCATCCGAACAAGCCGGGCCGCAGCCAGAATCGCGCACGGCGTGGCTCGCGGACAGCCGCCTAGGGAGTAAGGCATTAAACCAGGCCGCAACAAGCCCCCACCGGAACGGAAGTGGATGACCACAGGTCGACCCGGGGGGCCGGGTACGGGAATGTACCCGGCCATGCCATTTACAAGGTATGCACAGTCTTTTGTCACTTAGTTAACTTTGGAATAAAACCATGCTTGCAACCGCGAACATCACCATGCAATTTGGCGCCAAGCCACTGTTTGAGAATGTCTCTGTCAAATTCGGCGATGGCAATCGTTATGGCCTGATCGGCGCCAATGGTTGCGGAAAGTCCACTTTCATGAAAATCCTCGGCGGTGATCTGGCCCCCTCGTCCGGCAATGTTTCTAAAGACCCGCACGAACGCATCGGCAAATTGAAACAGAACCAGTTTGCCTATGAAGACTGTGCCGTGATCGACACGGTGATCATGGGACATGAGGAACTGTGGGCCATCAAGTCAGAGCGTGATGCAATCTATGCCAACCCGGAGATGACGGAAGCGGACGGCATTCGCGCCGCCGAGCTGGAGGCCGAATTTGCCGAGATGGATGGCTACACGGCCGAGGCCCGCGCCGGCGAATTGTTACTGGGCGTGGGTATACCCATCGAGCAGCACAACGGTCCGATGAGCGAGGTGGCGCCCGGCTGGAAATTACGCGTATTGCTGGCACAGGCGCTGTTCTCCGAGCCGGATATCATGCTGCTGGACGAACCCACCAACAACCTCGACATCAATGCCATTCGCTGGCTGGAAGGTGTGTTGAACGAGCGCAATTGCACCATGATCATCATCTCCCATGACCGCCATTTCCTGAACAGCGTCTGTACCCACATGGCTGACCTGGATTACGGTGAGCTACGCATCTATCCCGGCTCTTATGACGAATACATGACCGCGGCAACGCAGGTCAGTGAACGCCTGCAGTCGGAGAATGCAAAGAAGGCCGCACAGATTGCCGAGCTCAAGGCCTTCGTCAGCCGGTTCTCCGCCAACGCCTCGAAATCGAAACAGGCGACCTCCCGTGCCCGCCAGATCGACAAAATCAAGCTTGAGGAAGTAAAGCCCTCCAGCCGTAAAAGCCCGTTCATCCGTTTTGAACAGGACAAAAAGCTGCACCGGCTGGCCGTGCAGGCGAAAGGCCTGGCCAAGTCCTTTGATGAAACGCTGTTCAGCGGACTGAGTCTCCGGGTGGAGGCCGGCGAACGCATCGCCGTGATCGGCCCCAACGGTATCGGCAAGTCCACCCTGCTGAAGTGCCTGGTCGGTGAACTGCAGCCTTCCGCCGGCACCGTGAAGTGGTCTGAAAATGCACAGCTTGGTTACTATGCACAGGATCACGCCGCCGACTTCGAGGAAGACAAACCCCTGTTCGAATGGATGGCACAGTGGGGCAAGCAAGGCGATGATGAACAGGTAATACGCGGCACACTCGGTCGCATGCTGTTTTCCCAGGACGACATCAACAAGCAGGTCGGCGTGATTTCCGGTGGCGAACAGGGACGCATGCTGTTCGGCAAGTTGATGCTGCAGCGCAATAATGTCCTGTTAATGGATGAACCCACCAACCACCTGGACATGGAATCCATTGAAGCGCTGAACCTGGCCCTGGATAACTACCCGGGGACCCTGATCTTCGTCAGCCACGATCGTGAATTCGTGTCCTCGCTGGCGACACGTATTATCGAACTCACCCCAACAGGCATCGTTGATTATCACGGTAGTTATGATGATTACCTGCGCAGCCAGGACACGCAGCAACGCAAGGCCAGGGCCTGATAACTACGAGGCTGGAGCAGAGCCGGGACAGACTCCACTAATACGGCGTGACAAGGTCTGATCAACTGCGTTAGCGTTATACATATGTTTGAAGACAAACCCGGTACCGCAGACGCTACCAGCCAGCCCCATCGCTCCATCCCTTCATCAGCGGCATTCCGCCCGGCCAGCCCGCGCGCACTGAACTGGGACAATGCCGGTCAGGCGGTCTT
The DNA here is from genome assembly GCA_049665685.1 of Gammaproteobacteria bacterium. Lineage (GTDB taxonomy): Bacteria > Pseudomonadota > Gammaproteobacteria > UBA9214 > UBA9214 > UBA9214. Next base: position 361 of record JBATGJ010000375.1, on the reverse strand, counting down.
CGATGTGGCGGTCATCGGCGGCGGCATAAACGGCGCCAGCCTCTATAACGATCTCTGCCGGCAGGGCTTTCGCACCCTGCTGGTCGACAGGAACGATTTTGCCGCCGGCTCCAGCCAGGCGTCGGGCATGATGGTCTGGGGCGGCCTGCTGTATTTGCGGGTTGGCGACCTGCTGACAGTAACGAAGCTCTCGCGTGCACGTGATCGCATGATCAGTGAGCTCGATGACTGGACGCAACCCGTGTTCTATCGCTACATCCCGTCCCGCAAGAACATCATGCCCTCGGCCCTGATCGGCGCCGGGCTCGGGTTTTACTGGCTGCTTGGCGCCGGGCGGCGGCGCCTCCCGGCCTATGAGAGA
>JBATGJ010000374.1:0-10028 GCA_049665685.1 Gammaproteobacteria bacterium | reverse complement strand
GAATCCACGGAAGGACACGGAAAAATCTGATAATACTATCGATAGAAAATACGGCTGTAGGAGCGCATCGTATGCGCGATACTCCCCCGGTCATTCCCGCGCAGGCGGGAATGACGTCGTATTTTCTAATGGCGCGACAGGATTTTTCCGTGTCCTTCCGTGGATTCCGTGGCAATTAAGGTTTTTATTTGTCTTTCTTAAGATCCAGCGACAGGGAATTGATGCAGTAGCGCTGGCCGGTGGGTGCCGGGCCGTCATCGAAAACATGACCCAGGTGGGCATCGCATTGTGCGCACATCACCTCGATACGGGCCATGCCGTGGCTGTGGTCGGTTTTCGTTTTGATATTTGCACTGTTGCCGGCACGCACGAAACTGGGCCAGCCGCTGCCAGAGTCGTATTTGTCGCCTGAATTGAACAGTTCTGCACCGCAACACACGCAGACATAGGTCCCATCATCCTTGCAGTTCAGGAATTCCCCGGTGAATGGGCGTTCGGTCGCCTTGTGCCGGGTAACCTCGTACTGTTCGGGTGTCAGTTGCGCACGCCACTGTGCATCGGTTTTATTGCTCTGGTCACTCATCGGGTGCCCCCTGGTCATCCGCCTTGGGCCGTACCCGCAGGCGCGGGTGGATGCGTACGGTTCTGATCATGTTTTCCTTGACCTGCAGTATATCAACCGGGTGATCGTCGAGTAACAGGCTGATGTTGTTCTCGGGGATCATCTCCAGTGCCTCGGTGATATAACCATTCAGTGTCTTGGGTCCGTCGAGTGACAGCGACATGCCCAGCGCACTGTTGAGATTACGGATACTGATCGTACCTTCGACCAGCCAGGTGCCGTCTTCCTGTGGCTGGACGTCTTCGAAACGTGCCCATGGATCCGAAGTGAATTCGCCGACAATTTCCTCGAGGATATCTTCCAGCGTGACCAGTCCCTGGATGTCGCCGTATTCGTCCACGGCAAAACCGAAGCGCCTGTGCTTGCGCTGGAAATTCAGCAGTTGCCGGTTGAGGGAGGTGTTCAGCGGGATAAAATAGGCCTCACGGGCGACGCCCTGCAATGATTCATGATCGAGCTCCCCGCGGTACAGATGCGGCAATACATCGCGCATATGCAGGACGCCGATGACATTATCGAAGTTTTCCCGATACAACGGCATGCGCGTGTACTGGGAGTTGGACAGCTGTCGTGTGATGGTGTCCCAGTCGCTATCGATATCGATACCGGTCACTTCACTGCGTGGCACCATGATGTCTTCCACGGTCACTTTCTCCAGGTCAATCAGGTTCAGCAGCATCGACCGGTGGCGCTTGGGGATCAGGGCACTGGCCTCGGCCACGACCGTGCGCAGTTCCTCCTGCGTGAGTGAGTGGGCACTGCTGTCCTCGGGTGATACACCGAGGAGTCTCAGCAAACCATTGGCGATCATATTTATGACCCATACAATCGGGTAGAACAGGCGCAGCAGCGGCGTGTAGATATAGGCGGCCGGGAAGGCGATGCGCTCCGGATGCAGCGCGGCCAGGGTCTTGGGTGTCACTTCGGCGAACAACAGGATGACGACGGTCAGTATCATGCCAGAGGCAAAGATGAAGCCGGCATCGTTATAGATGCGCAAGGCGATCAGGGTCATGAGTATCGAGGCAAATATATTGACCACATTATTGCCAAGCAGAATCAGGCCAATCAGGCGATCCGGTCGATCAAGCAGCCGCTGCGCACGCATGGCGCCAGGATGCCGCTTGTCGGCCATGTGCCGCAACCGATAACGGTTTATCGTCATCAGGCCGGTTTCCGACCCGGAGAAGAAGGCGGACAGTACGATCAGAAAGAACAGTGCAGCCAGCAGTACGCTCAACGGGGTTTCGTTCAAGCAGGGGAGGCCTCTGGTGGATTGGTGAGTTTCAAGTGTACGAAAAACCGCTTCCTGTGTCAGGAAGCAGCCGGTCAGCGTGCCAGGACCAGTTCAAGCACGAACTTGCTGCCAAAATAGGCGAGCATCAGAAAGACAAACCCGCCGATTGTCCAGCGCAGGGCAGTGCGTCCGCGCCAGCCGAATCGCCAGCGGCCCCACAGCAGTATGCCAAACACGATCCAGGCGATGATCGACAGCGTGGTCTTGTGTACGAGTTGCTGCGCGAAGATGTCTTCCAGAAAAAGTATGCCGGTAACCAGTGCCAGCGTCAGCAGCGTGAAACCGGTGGCGATCATCTGGAACAACAGGGATTCCATGACGGCCAGCGGTGGCAGCGCGCGTATGAATCCGCCCGGCTGGCGGTTGCGCAGGTGGCGGTCCTGGATGGATAGCAGGATCGCCTGCAGCACAGCCAGCACCAGGATGCTGTAGGCAAGCAGCGAGCAGAGGATATGCATATCAAGCTGCCATGACGAGTCTGTGAGCAGATGTCCGTCGGGATAGGCCAGCAGCAGTCCAATGGTGGCGGCGGCGACCGGAAACAGGATGATGCCGAGGTTGCCGACTGGCTGGAACAGGGCAGAGACGGCGAGCAGCAGGGCGCTCGTCAGTGTGACGAGCGACGCGGCATAGACAAAGCCGAGATTCAGCCCGGTTGGCGTAAAGACTTCCGGGTAAAGGATGACTGCATGTACCAGGATGGCCGTCAGCGCGATCAGGATTGGCTGGTCGAGGCGCTGCATGCTGCTGCTGGAGCCGCGCGACAGACGCATCATCAGCAGGCCACTGGCCAGCAGGTAGAGCGCAATCGACAGCAAGCCCGGTAACACTGAAATCATGGGCGAATCATCGCATAACTGCCGCACACAGAGAAGTCTCCAGGCGGGAATGCAGTTATAATCGCCAGATGAAAACCGACCAGCCAGCCAGGACAATCGCACGCCATGTTTGACAATCTGAGTGAGCGCCTGTCAAAAACCATTCGCAACCTGCGTGGCCAGGGGCGCCTGAAGGAGGACAATATCAGGGATGCCCTGCGCGATGTGCGCATGGCCCTGCTCGAGGCCGATGTTGCCCTGCCGGTCGTCAAGGACTTTATCGAGCGGGTGCGCGAACGGGCCTCGGGACAGGAAGTCCTGAAGAGCCTGACGCCAGGCCAGGCGCTGGTGAAGATCGTCAATGACGAGCTCGTTCACACCATGGGCGATGCCAACGATGCGCTTGACCTCAATGTGCAGCCACCGGCGGTTATCCTGATGGCCGGTCTGCAGGGTTCGGGCAAGACCACCAGCAGTGCAAAACTCGCGCGCCACCTCGCCGAGCGCGACAGGAAATCGGTACTGCTGGCGAGCTGCGATATCTACCGGCCGGCGGCCATCGATCAGTTGCAAACGCTCGCAGCTGAGGTCAATGCGGCATTTTTCCCAAGCAATGCCCGGCAGGACCCGGTCGAGATTGCCACCAACGCCATTACGCATGCCCGGCAGAAGCATATTGATGTCGTCATTGTCGATACGGCCGGACGCCTGCATATCGACGACGAGATGATGGATGAGATCCGGCGGCTGCATGCCGCCGTGCGCCCGGTCGAGACGCTGTTCGTGGTCGACAGCATGACCGGACAGGATGCAGCCAATACGGCGCGCACCTTCAGCGAAGCCTTGCCGCTGACCGGCGTCATTCTTACCAAGACCGACGGTGATGCGCGCGGCGGTGCGGCGCTCTCCATACGTGCCATCACCGGCAAGCCAATCAAGTTCATCGGTGTCGGGGAAAAGACTGCAGCGCTGGAACCGTTTTACCCGGACCGCATTGCGTCCCGCATTCTCGGTATGGGTGATGTGCTCAGTCTGGTGGAGGAGGCCGAGCAGAAGGTGGATCGCGAGGCGGCCGCCAAGCTGGCAAAGAAGATCTCCAGGGGCAAGGGCTTCGACATGAATGATTTTCGCGACCAGCTTGACCAGATGCTGAATATGGGCGGGCTGGCCGGACTGGTCGACAAATTGCCTGGTGCCGCGCAGTTACCGAAGGAGGGTATGCCGGACGACCGGCAGGTGCACCGCATGAAGGCCATCATCAATTCCATGACGCCTCAGGAGCGTGTTTATCCTGCCATCATCAAGGGCTCCAGGCGCCGCCGCATCGCGGCCGGTTCCGGAACCCAGGTTCAGGACGTCAATCGCCTGCTGAAACAGCACCTGCAAATGCAGAAGATGATGAAGCGGATGTCCAAGGGCGGGATGGCGAAAATGCTGCGCGGGATGAAGAACAAGGGTCCTGCAGGCCTGCCGTTCTAGCGGTCGACAGACCGCGGTCTGTGTCCCTGCAGGGCGCCCGCGCAGGATGCCTGATGCAAGAAACTCCCCTATAAAAACAAACGGTGGCCAAGGCCACCGTGGAAGTCTGCGCAAATACGATACCGTCAGGCTTATTATTATTGTTGCGGTTGTTATGTTGTTGGCTGGCAATATCGCCGCGCATGCAAGTGTTTTTGTTGGTTGTGCAGTGAGCTCTTGTTCTTGGACTCGGTTTTCCCCTCCCCCGGATATTGTGCTTCTTATCTGCTCAACAACATCATCTGCAACTGCTGTGCCAAGTCTAAATAATTTCATTAGCGAGAAGGACTTATCGCCAGAAGGACGAATCGTCGCCCGCAACAGGTGCGCTGTAAGTAAGGATTTCCGACAAGACAACACACAATTTCATTACAATGTAAATGTATTAAATATTATATAAAACAGTATGATAGCTAGCTTTATCGGGCGACGGTGCGAAACCTTTCCGGGCTGTAATAAAATTCGACACCCATGGCCGTGCCGGGTGGGCTCTCAGAGCCCCGCGCAACGGAGGCTTTAATTACCTGCAACGCTTCACATTTTCGGAGATTCGCGTAAAATTGCCCGGCTTTCAACCGGCTCACCCGTTGCGGGTGCGCCCAGATCAATTTGAATTGAGGATACGGGTTTTATGGTAACGATCAGAATGTCACGTGGCGGTGCCAAGAAGCGGCCGTTCTATCACATTGTGGTGACCGACAGCCGCAGCTCGCGGGACGGGCGCTGTCTGGAACGCATCGGTTTTTTCAATCCGATTGCGAAGGGCGGAGAAGAGCGTCTGCGCATCGACAGCACGCGCGCGGACCACTGGACTGCACAGGGTGCCCAGGTATCCGAGCGTGTCGCCCGGCTTCTGAAGGAGCAGCAGGCGCAATAATCCCCGCCTGCATGCAGCTGATGGCGCAGGTGCCAGGAAGCCACGCACAGGCAGATGACCTGCTGGTCATGGGACGAATTGCAGCGCCCTTCGGTGTGCAGGGCTGGGTACACGTCACGGCATTTACCGAGGCACCGGAAAACCTGCTGGAGTACCTGCCCTGGTACCTTGGCAGGCAGGGCGAGTGGCGCGAGGCCCGGCCGCTGGAAGGCAAACTCCACGGCAAGGGGCTGGTGGTCCGGCTGGAAGGCTGTGCAGACCGCGATGCGGCAGCGGCAATGTCCGGAACGGATATCGCAGTCTACCGCAAGCAGTTGCCGGACACGCAGGACGATGAATATTACTGGAACGACCTGATCGGTTTGCAGGTTGTAACCACAGACGGCAGGGCCCTGGGCCAGGTCGACCATTTACTGGAAACCGGCGCCAATGACGTGCTGGTGGTCCGTGGAGACCGGGAGCGGCTGGTGCCGTTTGTGCAGGGTGAAGTCATCCGCTCGATTGATCTCCACAAAGGCGAGATCCGCGTTGACTGGGACCCGGATTTCTAGACGGGCAGTACGATGCGTATAGATGTCGTGACACTGTTTCCCGATATGATCCGGGAACACAGCGGCTACGGGATCCAGGCACGCGCCATTGAAAACGGCCTGCTCGAACTGGTCACGTGGAATCCGCGGGATTTCACTACCGACCGCCATGGCGGTGTCGACGACCGGCCCTACGGCGGTGGCCCGGGGATGGTCATGCAGGTGCAGCCCTTGCGGGATACGCTGCGGGCCGCACGCCAGGCGCTGGCCGGTGGACGCGTAATTTACCTGTCGCCACAGGGGCGTCGGTTCACGCAGGACAAGGCGCGCGAGCTGGCAGGCGATCCTCGCCTGATACTGGTGTGCGGTCGCTACGAAGGTGTGGATGAACGCTTCATCGACACGGAGGTGGATGAGGAGCTGTCAATCGGTGACTATGTCCTCAGTGGTGGCGAGCTGCCGGCACTGGTTGTAATGGATGCCGTCACACGGTTGTTGCCCGGGGCACTGGGCGATGCGAATTCGGCAGAGGAAGATTCGTTCATGGATGGCCTGCTGGATTATCCGCACTTTACGCGACCGGAAGTCATTGACGGTTTGCGGGTGCCGGAAGAACTGCTGGGCGGCCACCACGAGGTCATCCGGTGCTGGCGCACCAGGCAGGCGCTGGGCAGGACCTGGCTGCGGCGACCGGACCTGCTGGAGGATCTGCAGCTGGACGAGGAGCAGCAGGCGCTGCTCGATGAATTTATCAGGGACAACGAACAGGTAATTGAGTGATCAATAGCCGGCAAACAGAGGGTTCAGACATGAGTAACATAATCGAACAGCTTGAGCAGGAGCAGCTGCGCAAGGACATCCCGGATTTCACACCGGGTGATACGGTCGTCGTGCAGGTCAAGGTGAAGGAAGGCAATCGTGAACGTCTGCAGGCATTCGAGGGTGTCGTGATTGCCAAGCGCAACCGGGGCCTGAACTCGGCGTTTACCGTGCGCAAGATTTCGCATGGTGAGGGCGTGGAACGCGTATTTCAGACGCACAGTACCTCAATCGGTTCGATCAAGGTCAAGCGTCGCGGCGATGTGCGGCGTGCCAAGCTGTATTACCTGCGCGACCTGTCCGGCAAATCCGCGCGCATCAAGGAAAAGCTCTAGACCGGTAGTGTCCGCCGCTTATCCGCAATAACGGGTACCCGTCAGGTACCCGTTATTCGTTCCAGGGGGAGAAAACATGGGCCGCGTGCCGAACAAGTATTCACTGGTGCTGGAATCGCCACTGGGACGGCTGGGTATCCGGCTTGAGCATGAAGCCGTCTGCCGACTGGATTACCTGCCGGCAAGCGTGCCGGTGAAGGCCGCGCGCACCCGTTTCGAACGGCGCATCGCCCGGGCAATCGAACGCTACTTCGAACGTCCCGACGTGCCGTTCTCGCTGCCGCTTGCGCTTTCCGGTACGCCGTTTCAGCAGCGCGTCTGGTCTGCCCTGCAGGCCATTCCTCATGGTGAAACACGGACTTACGCCGGGCTGGCAAGCCAGCTTGGCAGTGGCGCGCGCGCCGTGGGCAATGCCTGCCGCCGCAATCCCGTATCCATCGTGGTGCCCTGTCACCGGGTCGTGGCGGCGAGCGGCATGGGTGGCTACGGCGGGCAGACCGGCGATCGCGCCATCTGGCGCAAGCACTGGCTGCTATCGCACGAGGGCGCAAACTGCCGGGGCTTGAAAACACGCACTCCGACCCCAATGGTAGCCTCACACCACGCAAATCAGAGGACAACCCGCGTATGACCGTCGATACCCAGAAGGAGACCCTGGAGTTCCAGGCCGAGGTGAAGCAGCTGCTGCACCTCATGATTCATTCGCTCTATTCCAACAAGGAAATTTTTCTGCGCGAACTCATATCCAACGGTTCGGATGCCTGCGACAAGCTGCGCTTCGAGGCCCTGGGTAACGATGCCCTGTACGAAGACGACAGCACGCTCAGGCTTCGCGTCGACTTCGACAAGGATGCGCGCACGGTAACGATCTCGGATACCGGCATCGGCATGACCCGTGACGAAGTGGTGGACAATATCGGCACCATCGCCAAGTCGGGCACACGGCGGTTTTTCGAGAGCCTGACCGGCGACCAGGCCAGGGATACACAACTCATTGGGCAATTTGGCGTGGGTTTCTATTCCGCCTTTATCATCGCCGACCGGGTGACCCTGACCACGCGCCGGGCAGGATTGCCGGCGGAGCAGGGCGTGCGCTGGGAATCCGGCGGCGACGGCAGCTTTACCCTGGAAACGATCGAACGCCAGACCCGCGGTACCGAGGTGGTGTTGCATCTGCGCGAGGGTGAGGATGAGTTCCTCGATGGCTACCGCTTGCGCAGTATCATCCACAAGTATTCCGATCACATCCCTCTGCCGATCGAGATGCTGCGCGAAGCAGACGCCGAGGCGGGCGAAACGCCACCGGAATACGAGGCGGTCAACAAGGCTTCCGCCCTGTGGACGCGTCCGCGTAACGAGATAAGCGACGAGGAATACACCGAGTTCTACAAGCATGTTGCGCATGACTTCGAGGATCCGATGAAATGGATACACAGTCATGTGGAGGGTGCGCAAGCCTATAAATCGCTGTTCTACATACCGGGGCGCGCACCGTTTGACCTGTATGACCGTGACAGTCGCCATGGCATCAAGTTATATGTGAATCGCGTCTTCATTATGGATGATGCCGAGCAGCTGATGCCCTACTACCTGCGTTTCGTGCGGGGCCTGGTCGACTCCGATGATCTGCCACTCAATGTTTCGCGCGAGATTCTCCAGCACAACAAGCTGATCGATACGATCCGTGCCGGCTCCATCAAGAAGATTCTCGGCCTGCTTGAATCAATGGCAAAGGACGAGCCCGAGCTCTACGCGACCTTCTGGAAACAGTTCGGCAACGTGATGAAAGAAGGCCCGGGTGAGGATATCGCCAACCGCGAACGTATTGCCCGACTGCTGCGTTTCTCCAGCACGGAGACCGACACCGAGGCGCAGACGGTTTCACTGGATGACTATATCGAGCGCATGAAAGAGGGCCAGGAGAAAATCTACTACGTCACGGCCGACAATTTCGCTGCCGCCAGAAACAGCCCGCACCTGCAGATATTCCGACGCAAGGGTATCGAGGTGCTGTTGTTGTCGGATCGCGTCGATGAGTGGCTGGTTTCTCACCTGTACGAGTATGACGGCAAGCCGCTGGCATCGGTCGCCAAGGGTGAGCTGGACCTTGACCAGCTCGCGGACGAGGAAGAGAAGGCAGCTGCGAAAAAGGTCGAGGGTGAATTTGCCGATACGGTCAAGCGTATGCAGGAGGCACTGGGTGAGCGCGTGAAGGAGGTCCGCATCAGCCAGCGGTTGACCGATTCACCGTCCTGCCTGGTGATGGGTGAGCATGACCTGGCCGTGCACATGCAGCAGATGCTCAAACAGGCCGGTCATGAAGTGCCGGTCAGCAAGCCGGTACTGGAAATCAATCCCGCACATCCGCTGGTCAGTCGCCTGCAGGAAGAGGTTGACGACGAGCGCTTTGCCCGCTGGGCGCATGTCCTGCTGGACCAGGCCATGCTCAGCGAGGGCGGGCAACTGGAGGATCCGGCCGGTTTTGTTAACCGGCTGAACGAATTGCTGCAGGCAATGATCTGATTCGGCTAACGCTCAATCAGGCTGGCTGTCCCCGTGCGGGACAGCCCGTAACAATGAACCGCGCCTCCTGGGGCGGGCGAGGCGGGAGGGCTGGCCATGTCGGGAACCGCCAGACCTGAACTACTCGCCACCGTCTTCTCCGACTATATCTGTCCGTTCTGCTACATCGGCGACCTGCGCCTGGACCGGCTGCGCGAGCACTTCGACCTGCGCATCAACTGGTGCCTGCTCGAGATACACCCTGAGACACCGGCGACCGGTATGCCGGTGAGCGAACTGGGCTATTCGACAGCGCGCTGGGAAACCATGATGAATAATCTCGGCCGACTTGCCGGTGAAGAGGGCGTGAGACTGCATGCGCATGATTTCACCACGTCTTCGCACCAGGCGCTGCTGCTCGCCGAGGCGGCCAAGCAGGCCGGCCCCGATGTGTTTTACGCCATACACCGCCGCCTGTTCACGGCCTACTTCGAGGACGGGCTGAATATTGGCGACGAAACCGTGCTGGTCGGGCTGGCGGCCTCCTGTGGTGTGCCGGAGGCGATCGTCGAGCGTGCCTGGTCGGATGAAGAGTACGAACAGAAACTGGAGCAAAACCTGGCTGCCGCGGGTCAGTATGACGTACGCGCCACACCCACCGTGTTTTTCAGCGCAACAAACCGGCTGGATGGAGCGCTGCCGTTCGAGGC
>JBATGJ010000373.1:0-6961 GCA_049665685.1 Gammaproteobacteria bacterium | reverse complement strand
GCCCTGGTTTGAATACCGGAAAATCTTCCTGACAGAAAGCCGTATCCAGGGTGGTGTTTCCTTCTGGAAGAAACACGCCGATATTCTCGACCGCGCCCGGGAGGTATATGGCGTCGAGCCGCAGGTGATCGTTGCTATCATCGGCGTCGAAACCCGCTATGGTGGCAACACCGGGCGCCACCGGGTACTTGATGCCCTGTCCACACTGGCCTTCGATTACCCACCGCGCAGCAAATTCTTTACCGGCGAGCTGGAACAGTACCTGCTGCTGGCACGCGAAGAAAATATCGACCTGCTGACAACCACCGGCTCCTATGCCGGTGCCATGGGATACGGCCAGTTCATACCCAGCAGCTATCGGAATTTTGCCGTGGATTTCAGCGCCGATGGCAAGCGTGATCTTTGGAACAGTCCACCGGACATCATTGGCAGTGTGGCCAACTACTTCCACGTGCATGGCTGGCAACCGGGTGGGCCGGTAGCGGCGCTGGCACAAGTAAGCGGTAATGACTATCACACCGCACTGGAGCTCGGTTACAAGCCAAACACCGTGCTGGATGCATTGCGTCATGATGGTATTACACCGGTTGGCGACTATCCGGATAACCTGGAAGCCGCCCTGATCATGTTCGACCAGGAACAGGGTCCCGAGTACTGGCTGGGCTTCAATAATTTCTACACCATAACCCGTTACAACCATAGCCCGCTGTATGCCATGGCGGTCTACCAGCTGAGTGAGGAAATACGTGCTGCCTTTGAGTCCGGCATGGATCAATAACGCAGTGCAACGGCAATGCAAGCGTCCCTTCACGGCAACCGCTGCATGCGTTACCCTATAGCCTGTAACGCGATCGACACCCACGGGGACAGGGCGTCCTGGAGTGCGTATGAATTACCTCGCCATCAAGGTTAACACCAGGCTGATGCGGCGAGTCGCTTATCTACTGCTGGCGGCCGGCCTGGTGGCCTGCTCGTCACAGCGGATGTTCGAGCCGCGTGACGCCGCACCGGCCAATCCACGTGATGTCTCCAGCGTCCAGAACGCGGTACCGCGCGTGGAACCGCGCAGTCGCTACGGCAATCCGGCCTCCTATGTCGTCTATGGCAAGCGCTACTACACGTTGAATTCCAGCGCGGGCTACCGGGAAACCGGGCATGCCTCCTGGTATGGCACCAAGTTTCACGGCCGGCGCACATCCAGCGGTGAACCGTATGACATGTATGCGATGTCCGCGGCGCACAAGACGCTGCCCATACCCTGCTATGTCGAAGTCACCAACCTTGCCAATGGCCGCACGGTGATTGTGCGGGTGAATGACCGCGGACCGTTCCATGACGGCCGCATTATTGACCTGTCGTATGCAGCGGCGTCAAAACTTGGCATGCTCGGCAAGGGGACCGCCCGGGTGGCGGTACGCGTCATCACCCCGGGCGCACCTGCCGTCCAACCCGAACCGGAACCGCTACAGGCCTTCATCCCTCCGGCACCTGCGGGTACGGCACCGCTATTCCTGCAGGTCGGCGCCTTCTCGAACCGCGACAACGCGGAGCGCCTGCGACGCAGCCTCGAGGGACAGGGCGTCGGCGCAGTCAGAATCGTGGAGGCAGACACCGGCAACGGCATGTTCTTCAAGGTACAGGTCGGCCCGCTGGCTGACACCGGTGAGGCCGATCGCGTCGCGCAGGTACTCAAACCGCTTGGCATCAACGCCGCCCGTACCCGTATCGACTAGCAACCGGCCAGGCGTTGCATTGCGGCACGCACATGCGGACAATGCACCCCATTCAGGCCCATTCAACTGACAGGAAAGCCATGCATAAGCATTTGTTTCACATTGTTTTAATTTTATTTTTCACCGTTTTATCCAGTACCGCCCAGGCTGCGCCCCTGCCGATTCCGAAAGCACCGTCGACTGGCGCAAAGGCGTTTATCATCATGGACTTCGACAGCCGGCGCGTGATCGCCGAGGAAAAATCGGACCAGCCGGTCGAACCGGCAAGCATCACCAAGCTGATGACCGCCTATGTGGTGTTCAATGAACTGGCCTCCGGCAACATCGGACGGACTGACCTGGTCACCATCAGCGAAAAGGCCTGGCGCACGCCCGGCTCGCGCATGTTCGTCGAGGTCGGCAAGCAGGTATCCGTGCAGGACCTGCTGCTCGGCATGATCGTGCAGTCCGGCAATGATGCGACCGTGGCCCTGGCCGAGTACATCGCCGGTAGCGAGGAGACCTTTGCCGCGCTGATGAACAAGACCGCCGAAGAGATCGGACTGGAGGGCAGTCACTTTGTAAACTCGACTGGCCTGCCCGACGAGAATCACCTCATGACCGCCCGGGACATCGCCCACCTGGCCGCCCTCGTCATCGAGCGCCACCCCGAATACTACAAGTGGTACTCGCAGAAAGAATTCACCTTCAATGAAATCACGCAATATAACCGCAACAAACTGCTGTGGCGCGACGACAGCGTGGACGGCGTCAAGACCGGGCATACCGATTCTGCCGGTTACTGCCTGGTCACGTCGGCAAAGAAAGACAAAATGCGCCTCATCACCGTCGTCCTCGGCACCGGCAGCGAGAATGCACGCGCCGATGCCAGCCAGGCGCTGCTGAACTACGGCTTTCGCTTTTTCGAGACACACAAGCTGTATGATGCCGGTGCCACACTGGCCAGTTCGCGCATCTGGAAAGGCAGCATCGATTCCGTCCCGCTGGGGCTGGACCATATTCTCTATGTCACCATCCCGCGTGGTCAGTACGAAGCGCTGGACGCCTCGATGAAAGTCGACAACCGTATCATGGCGCCGGTCAGCACCGGCACCCGGCTCGGCAGCGTGCAGGTCCGCCTCGGCGACGATATTGTTGCCGAGCAGCCTCTGGTCAGCCTGCAGGACATCGCCGAGGGTTCTTTCTGGCAGCGCATCACCGACGAAGCACTGCTGTACTTCGAATAGACGACTGTCAGTGAGCATCGCCTATCTGAATGGCCGCTTCCTGCCGCTTGAGGAGGCACAGATCCCGGTCCTCGACCGTGGCTTCCTGTTCGGTGACGGTGTCTACGAGGTCATCCCCGTGTATGGCGGTCGACTGTTCCGCCTGCCCCACCACCTCAAGCGCCTGCAGAACAGCCTGGCGGGCCTGCGCATGCCGAACCCGCTGAGCGACACAGAATGGGAAACGGTGCTCGCTGAACTGGTTACCCGCAACGATGGCAGTGACCAGGCCGTGTACCTGCAGGTCACGCGTGGCGTGGCACCAAAACGCGACCATGCCTTCCCGGCGGATATCCGACCAACCGTGTTCGCCATGAGCAATGCCGTAACCACCAGCCGCGATACAGCCGCTGAACAGGGCATCAGGGCGATTACACTGGACGACATTCGCTGGTCACTGTGCAACATCAAGGCCATTACGCTGTTGCCGAACGTGCTGCTGCGCCAGCAGGCCATCGAGGCGGATACCGCCGAGGCCATCCTCATCAATAATGACCGGGCCATCGAAGGTGCGGCCAGCAACCTGTTTATTGTCAGAAACGGGCTATTGATCACGCCACCGAACAGCAGCGCCCTGTTGCCGGGCATCACCCGTGACCTGGTGCTGGAACTGGCCGCCAACCACAGTATTCCCTTCCGCGAGGTCGATATCCCGGCCAACGACTTGTATAGCAGCGACGAGATCTGGCTCACCAGCTCCACGCGCGAGATCTCGCCGGTCATTCAGCTGAACAGTACCACTGTCGGCAACGGCAAGCCGGGGCCACTGTGGCAGAGGATGATCGTGCTGTACCATGACTACACCGATGCAGTACGGCGTGGCGAAGCCAGCTAGGGCACGCTGCGTCATGCAGTGGAAGACTTTTCGTGAACTATCGAAGCTGAATGCCGGGCGGTTATTGGGCACGCTGGAATTCGAATAATCCGGCAAGTCAAGCATCATGACTGGTGAGAACGCCCGGCTTTCATCAACATGTCCTGTGATTAACAGTCAGTGATATCCATCCTCTTCAAGGCGACAGGTATCTGGCTGTTGATCATGTCGGCTGCCATTGCCAACGGCGTTCTCCGCGAGAAATTCCTCGGGGCAGTACTCGGCGCTACCGTCGCACTTCCGGTTAGCGGCATACTGCTGGCATTGATGATTTTCGCCATGAGCTGGCTGTTTGCACCCCTCATTGGCCATGTCGACAGGCGGGCCTGGCTGGCCGTCGGTTTGTGGTGGGTGGGACTGACGCTGGCATTTGAATACCTGTTCGGTTATTTCGTCGCGGGCATGTCCCTGCATGAAATCAACCGGGTGTTTGACCTGTCATCCGGCAACCTGTTTCTCCTGGCCCTGCTCGCGGCCGGCCTGTCGCCCCGGCTGGCCGCCGGGCTGCGCGGACTGGTCAAGTGACCGCTCCCCGTTAAGACAAGCCTCAATTCAGTGGCTGCGTGGCCGCTATTTGTGCAAGTGATACGCTGGCAACCCGCTCGACAGGCCACATGGAAAACACCCTCCATCCGTCCCGCTTCCGCCCGGGTATCGACCTGTACGATGTCGCTGACGGTGAGCGTATTTTAGTGCCGTTCAAACGCTCTGTTTTTCTCTTATCCTTCTGATTTTGCTGAAAACCTTCGTCGACCTGCACAGTCATCGCCAACAGCATTCAAGCGGCCGTAGCGGTTAAACACGCCCCGCTTGCTGCCGTTACAAACAGCAACTGGATAAGGAGTCTGCACATGCATATCGTTCTGGGTGTCCTGTCTGCCGTTGCCGGGGTCGTCTGGGCACTGGTGGCCCTGCAGCGGTCAGGTTTCAGCGCATCGTCTCTGAATCCCTTCCTCTGGTATCGGCGGTCGCAATGGCGCAAAAAGTACGGCACCCACCCGCTGTACAACCTCGAGGATCCAATGGACGTGGCCGCGGTCCTCATCCTCGGTACCGCCAAGTGCGAAGGCGAGATCAGTACCGGCCAGAAACAAGCCGTGCTGGCGATGTTCGAGCAGGAATTCAAACTTGACAGGGACACCGCCTCAGACCTGTTGCTGGCCAGTGCACACCTGATCCGCGATGAGGTCTACCTGCTTGACCGGCTCGACCGGCTGCTTGAAAAAAGCGGCACGCACTTCAGTCAGGCACAGGCGGTTTCGCTGCTTGCCATGATGACCCGCATCGGCACCCTTGAATCAGCCCTCAACGAGGAACAGCGCAAGCTGATCGCGGCGACCGAGCTCTATTTCGAAAAGCTCTTCAGGCGCGAGCAGCAGTGGAATCCGGAATCAACACATTGATTCGGGCAAACGTCGTTCGCTGTTTAATAATCCACGGGGCATTCAATCGCGCCTGCAAGGCGCTCTTGCAACAACCAGCACCCCTGTAAAAAAACATTTTTGCACGACCGCACCTGCAAGCCGCTCCAACAAGAATTAGATAGACCGACGGAAATTATCCGCAGGAGCGCCTTGCAGGCGCAAATTGTAAACTGGTCTATTCGTAGACAGAGTCCGCCACGACTGTCAAAAATTTATTCTCGGTACTGATGCCTACAATGCAATGCCCGACAGGGCCTCACCGTGGCTATTGACGCGGTAAACGGCACGACCACCTTCGCTGACCTCTACCTGCAGGCGGAAATCCACACCGGACGGATGTGTGGCAAAACTTGCATAACGAAACAGCACACACAGCGACCTGCCATGTTCGGCCGCCTTCTGCAGACGCTTGTCCATCAGCTCGGTATCGCACCCCGGCCAGGCCAGCAGGGCCGCGCAATCGCCGCTGCGCAGCATCGACTCCACCGTCCACAGGCCGCTGCGCCCCGGGTGCGAATTGACCTGCAGCACCTGGTTGGCATTGATATCCCGGTCGGTAAAGATGGCCGCCCGTGACGGCAGCGGCGGTGTTACCAGGGTAATCCAGCGTCCCTGCAGGCTGAGCCGCCGCAGGGCCGGCATGACCAGGTCGATGGCCTCGGCATAATCATCCGGCACAATCAATTCGACCACGCCGCCTTTCGGCCAGCCGCCACCGGGCAACATGTCATCCAGCACGTCACAGCCACTGGGCGTGACCAGCGATGATCCGCAGGCCAATGGATGATCTGCAGCGTTGAGGTGATGTAACTCTCTGGCTGTATTCATTACTCAATCTCCTTGCGCAGAATGCCGACACCCAGGCCCTCGATGACCAAGTCCTGTTCGCGCAGGTCAACACGGATGGGTTCATAATCAGGATTCTCCGGCAGCAGGCGCACGATGGACCCGCGCTGCCGAAAACGCTTTACAGTGACCTCATCATCCAGGCGCGCGACAACGATCTGGCCGTTTTCCGCCCGGCGGGTGCGATGCACGGCCAGCAGATCACCGTCATGGATACCGATATCGCGCATACTGTCTCCGCTGACACGCAGCAGATAATCCGCACGCGGACGAAAAGTGTTCGGTTCCAGCTGGCAGTAATCCTCGATATGCTCCTCGGCCAGCACCGGTTCACCGGCCGCGACACGGCCGACCACCGGCAGGCCATACCCCTCGTCGAGCAGGCGGATGCCACGTGATGATCCGGGAACCAGTTCAATCATCCCCTTGCGCTCCAGCGCACGCAGGTGATCTTCCGCGGCATTGGGGGAGCGGAAGCCGAGGGTCTCGGCGATCTCGGCGCGCGTGGGTGGGCAACCCTCTTCTGCAATATAGCTGCGAATCAGCTCGAGGATTTCGGCCTGGCGGTTGGTGAGGGTGTTTTGTGTCATGGTTGCTTGCTGGTTATCTGTACAGTGTACTGTGATTATATCCAGTACCCCGCCAGATGCAAGGGTTTTAGCAGAATGGGGGCAGAGCAGAGAGAAAGCAGACCGGGGTCAGAGTAAAAATTGTCCCTATATACCAATGTCTGATACATAACAGTTTGCTTCGTTGCAGGTGGTATATAAGGACAATTTTTACTCTGACCCCGGTTTTGCCTTATCATAACTGCCATGC
>JBATGJ010000372.1:0-3256 GCA_049665685.1 Gammaproteobacteria bacterium | reverse complement strand
TTCCACCAGAAGGCATCATTATCAAACCAGCCGCTCTCCTTGAAACGAACCGGATCCAGGATGCCCTTCGGTGCGTCCTTGCCCAGATCATCAATCGTCCCTTCTGTATGAATGATCGAAAACTCCGGAAACTTGTCGTGTACCCTGTCCAGTATGTCTTCATATACCTTGAAGGTACTTTCGTACCAGTGCACCGCCACACCGTAAACATATTTTGCGGTTCCAGCATCAGACAATATAGTATCGGTCCACTCTTCCAGGCCATCCCGGTTCTGGTCATAAACCAGCAGCTTGATATCACTATTTCCACTGCTATGCAATTTCGGGCCTAAATGATTTTTTACGAAATCGTTTTGTGACTCAGGCGTGAAGTGCATGCTTTCCCACTGCCCGTTATTCCCGTGGGGTTCGTTTACCGGGGTGAGCCCCCAGACAGGTATGCCTTCGTCCCGGTAGGCATCAAGGTATTTGGTAATGTAATCGGCATAGACAGGTATGTATTCTTTCTTTAATTCTCCCCCTGTACCCTGCCAGTTGTTTTCTTCAGATCCCGGGATGTACCAGTCTTCAATATCCTTCATCCATGCGGGTGCCGTCCAGGCCGAGGCAATTATTTTTAAATCCTTGTCCCTCTGATTCTTCTTGATTGCCATCGCCTCTTTAATCATCGGCAACAGGTCGTAGGAAGGATCACGTATACCCGGGTATTCTTCTGCCGGGAATCCGTCACTATCAGGCGCAATGCTGAAATGTTTGAGCCCGGTGTCGCCCTCGACATCGGCATAGGAATACTTGCCTTTGACCGAAAAATCGCTGGCGCCCATCATGGTCCTTGCCATGGAAAAATTGGCGCCGTTTTCACCGTATATCCTGTGCATCACCTCCTGTCTTGTGCTTTTGTCCAGATGCGCCAGCACAAAGGCAGATGACTCGGTAAATGAAGTGCCGATACCCTCAATGGTTTGCTTGACAATATCAGGCCTGATGACGATCAGATTTCCCTTTGAGTGTCCCTTGTTAAACGATACATTGTCCTGCCTGGATAATTTTTCACCGCGTTCAGCAGTGAGGATGACTTCCATGGATTCAGTTAACTTGTAATTTATATCAGTAACCTTGTACATCTCGTTTACATCATTGTTATGCGGTTCCTGGCATGAGATCAACACCAGGGAAGAAACCAGGATTAGTAGGATTTTGCCGGTTTTCGTCATTTTATCGCTGACACAATACGTCAAAAAAGGTCCATCCGACCCTGGCTGGACTCCCGCGCCCACATGAAATCCTACTGTGGATTACTGGCGTCTTCATTTATCCAGCGCCACAACGTTGCTCTTGCTCTCAATAGATTCTTCTATTGCTTCTTCATGTGGCGGCACTATCAGCACCGGCTGTTTTGCCTGGTGCAGTACCCGCCTGACCGTGTCTCCCATCAGCGCATCATTCAGTGTTTTTCCCTTCCCCCTCACTCCCATCACAATAAAATCGCAGTTTTTCTCCTTGGCAATGAGGAGAATGATCGTGGATGGCATTCCCATCTCCACAATGATTTCATTGGCATCGGCGCACTTCTTACCATATTCAGCCTTTATATTTTCGATATACTCATCCCTGGTCTTCTGTATATATTCCCTCCTCGCTTCCAGCCACTTCTTTTCACTGGACGAGCGCCCCATATTGATATCGAATACCGACAGGTCGGGGCCCTCCTGGATAACATTGAGAAGCGTCAGCTTTGCGCCGTACGCCTTGGCGATACTGACTGCATAGGCGTAAGCCTCCTGCGCACATTTCGACTGGTCCGTAGCATATAGAATATGTTGTATCGTCGTCATAATCAGTTCTCAATTCACTAATCGTCGGCTACGTAGGTAATGTACCTGTCCGGCACATTCTCGTAACCCCATGCCTTTATCTGCCTGGCCCAGCCTCCCAGATTGGCCTGCGACACACGAATAAGCTTCAACTTGTTTATGACCGGAACCTCCTTGTCGAAATGTACCTTGTCGATGATTTTCTCGACAGATTCCTTGCCCCACTTGAAAGTCGGCTGCCCCAGCAAAACGGGGACAATGCCCTTTTCCACATACGGGAGCTGTGCCGGCAACGCGTCTACCGCGACAATCTTTAATTTTTGCGGATCGAGCTTGTCGATCAACGTCTCACTGAAGAGCGCCCATCCGCCGATCATCGCCCATCCGCTGATATCGGGATAGGCACTGTTGACCCGCAATACCTCGTCAACAGCCTGCTGTGCGGTTTCTTCATGATTGAAAACACCTATGATTTCTATCTCCGGGTACTTCAGTGCCGCGCTTTTGACCCCCTCGACGCGCAGTTGCAGGTTAGGCGCATTCGTGCTCCCGGCCAGTATGGCGACCTTGCCCTTGCCACCCATGAGCTCCGCCAGTTCATCCATGACACTACCACCGAGCTCGATATCATCCGCCCCGTAGTGTGCAAACCTTTTCGAATTCGGCGCATCGCTGTCAAAGGTCATAACCGGCACACCACGGTCTACGGCCTGATCGATTGCCGCCTCGAGTATCTGTTCATTGGAACACGCAACCAGGATGGCATCTGTTCCTTCCTCAACCGCGGCGAGGATCCGCTGTGCCTGGCCTTCAGGATCTTCCAGTAGCGGTGTGCGCCAGTCGATAACGACATCTATCTTGCTGTATTTATCGGACAAATCCTTTGCCGCTGCCTCGGCGCCGAGTTTTGCAGACATGAAGACAGGATTGGTCTCGCTCTTTGCCACCATGGTGATGGTAATAGTCCTTACCTCAATCTTGCTGACGTCTTCAAAATACTGACAGCCGACGAGTGTCGACAATAGGGCTGCATATCCCAACATCCGGCAGAGAATCGATACCTTCATCGTTGTTGTCTCTTCATCTGGCCGGGTCCGGGATATTGTCTAAAACGCCCATTATCAAGCAATTTCCGTGGCCGTACCGGGCTGCATATCCTCATCGGGCACGATGGTCTTGCCACGACGCTGCTCCAGAGCCCGACGTATTTCATACGACTTTTCTTCCGTGATATTGAACGCCGCAACCGAGAGGATGGCTATCAGTGCGGCAAACGCCGGAATCAATGCGTCGGCCAACCTCATGAGGATAAAGGTGTCGGACGTTTGGGCGCCGACCATCTCAACATCAAAACCGGTTGAATTAAGCAGGAAGCCGGACATGCCGAACGCCAGGGCCATGCCCAGCTTGACCACCCACCAGTAGATTGATCCGAACATGCC
>JBATGJ010000371.1:0-5999 GCA_049665685.1 Gammaproteobacteria bacterium | reverse complement strand
GTCTGGGGGTGTGGTTGCCCTACGGGACCACGTTGCAACCCGGTCCATCACCGACGCAGTACGGGACCATCATTTCGTTGTCCTCGTGCTCGACGATATGGCAGTGCCATACGTACAGCCCGGCAATGTCGAAGGTCGCATTGACGCGGGTGACCTCACCCGGGTAGGCGATCACCGTGTCTTTCCAGCCGGCCTCCGTCAGCTCCGCTGCACGGGTTCCCAGCAGGTCGCCTGTGGCCGGATCGAAGGCCTCCCGGTTGACCACCTTGAACTTGACCAGGTGCAGGTGGATCGGGTGGGCATCCGCCGACCAGTTCCACAGCTCCCAGGTCTCGGTCGCACCAACATCCGGCTTCTGGGTGATCGGGTCAGACCACAGCTGCACAGTGCCGCCGCCCGAACCGTTGGTACCAAGCACGGCCGCCTTGGGCGCGAAGGGCACCGAGTTGCGCGGTGTGCCCCTTCTCTTGTGCACGCAGGTGCCAGGATTGGCCACATCGGGAATAGCCAGGATGTCCTGAATGATCTTCCCGTTCGGCCGGACTCTCACACAGATCAACAGGGACTCTTCCTCGAGCAGCGCCAGGTCTCGTACGGTACCCTGGATGCCGCCGGTGGCCGGATCACCGGCATCAGGCAGGCTCAGCACCAGGTCCTTGGGTGCGGTAAAACCATCGCCGGCAGAAGTATTTGAAACCAGCACGAACTCCATCACCTGCCCGGAGGTGGCCGGGTCGGCCACGAGGTCCGGGAAGCCGCCGAAGGGCGCGTCCGGCGCGGTGTTGATCATGCGAACGCGCACTGTGCCAGCTGGCAGGTGTTCGAAGTCGACGATGGTGTCGGCACGCTCGGCCAGTCCCATCAGCAGACCCTCTACTGTCTCCTCGGCAAGAGGGTCGGCAAAGTCCGGCAGAGGTGCCGCGGTCAACAGAGGATCGCTTCCGTTGCCGGGCAGTGTTGCCCGGGCACCGCGCACGATCTTGACCACCTTCGGCAGCAGACTTTGTTCCGCGCCGATCTGGTAGAAGGGCACTTCACCCAGTACCGCTCCGTTGGCGTCGAGGGCCTGCAGGCTCAGGTTCAGGAAGCGCGAGTTGCAGCCATTCAGCAGACGCAGACGGTACAGGTCGGGCTCCACCTCCATTGTCGGCCAGGACACCCCGTTGACCACCATGACATTGAAGAACGCCTCGGGGTTCCAGATCGGCGAGATATCGGAGGGCAGGATGCGCCCTCTCGTAGTGCCGATGGTGGAGATAGCCAGGCCGGCCCTGAGGTTGGCACCACGCCCGGACTGCTGCCCGTCACCGAGGCCTTCGAAGAATGCCCGGTTGGCCGGATAGAACAGTGAACCGTCGGCGTTGAAGGCGCGATCCTGGATCACGACCGGGATCTCGCGGATTGCGGCACGTACCGGGTCACCGGGGACGTTTAGTTCCAGTACCTGCTGGCCTGCTGTCGGCGCGGGGCCCGGCAAGGTGCCGGATACCAAACCGGTCTCGCCACTGTTAGGCGCGCCGGGATCACGAATCAGCCAGAAACCGGCCGGTCCCGCGTACACGTTGTTGCGGGTCATGCCCAGTGTGTGGTCGTGATACCAAAGCGTTGTCGATGGCTGGTCGTTCGGATAGCTGAAACTGGCCTGCCCCGCGACGTTGTTGGTCGGGGTAGCGTACTGGTTGACCAGCGTACCCGTGGTGGCATAACCCGCCGGAATGTTGTTAGCATCAGGCAGCCACCAGGCCTCCGGATAGCCATCGCTTTCCGGGCCGACATGCGCGCCGTGCACGTGGGTGACAATGGGCACGGGACCTTTGTAGGGTCTCAGCAGTACCCCGCCGTTGGCCGGGTCCGGACGACAGTCCTTGGTCTTGGCCGGGTCCAGGCAGGACAGCTGCTCGGGATTGGCCCAGTGCAGCGAGCGGTCGATCGGCAGCAGGTGTGGCAGATAGTTTCCATTCGCATCCACCAGATCGTTGATCCAGTCGACCGTTGTTGCTGTATTTACCGTGTTCTCCACTGTGTAGGCCGGATAGTTGAACTGGCTGGCCGGGTCTGGGGCTACCGCAGGTGCGGTATCTGCAGCCGGGCCGTAACTCCAGACCGTGGTCGGCGGGAAGGCGCAGTTCTGGCCGGTACAACCCGGTAGCGTGGACCAAATGCCGCCCGGCAGGATCTGCTGCTGGAACTGGCGCACGGCGATATCGTAGTCGTCGTTGAGATTAGCGCCTGTGTTCGTATCCACCGACGTCGACTTCATCACCGGCGGAATCACCAGCGGCGTCACATACTTGGGAATGGTCAGGGGATCCAGGGTACCTCCGGGCAGCGGCACCGCAACCGCGCTTGACTGGGTTAGCAAGGCGCATCCGGTCACCAACACGCCAAACGTTGCCCTGATTAAGGACTTATTCATGATTTTTCTCCTCGCGTCCAAATGCTTTTGGTTGTTTACCGCTTTCCCCCCCCCGTTGGTCAGCGAGGATGCGGTTATGCATGACTGGGCCTGGCATTCATACCGTCGTTTATCTGCGACGATTGCCAGGCGGCAGTGACATGTCTAAGGGCAACATGCATGCCAAACTGCGACGAACTGTCGCAGGAGAAAAAAATGAAATGTAAACAATTGTTAACGATTGTTAACCCCCGCGGCTTGGCCATATCCGCCCACGCACAGGGATTCATTGTCATGACAGCCTGTCAATTTTGTCAGGTATTTTCTGACAAAAGTGTCATCTCATGCAGACACTGTGTCGATTGCCGACGCAGGGACACCTCATGGGCATGGTGGCAGGCTAACGGGGTGTGTTGCTGTGAAATGCACAGCCAGCCCTGCAGGATTAATCTGCAGGACTGACTGTCATGCGTACTACAGGAATTTCAGTTGCTCTACCTGGAGATCTATTTCGTCACGGTAATCTGCAGCTGTGTCGTGGCGCTGTCACCTTCGTCATCTGTCACGGTCAGCGTAGCAACGTAGTTGCCAGCCCGCCGGTAGGTATGCCTCACCCGCGCGCCACTCCCCGTGCGCCCGTCACCGAAATCCCAGGCGTAGTCAACAATCGCCCCGCCATCCGGGTCATAGGATGCCGCGCCAGTAAACCTCACCCGCAGCCTGGCAGGACCGGTCAGGGTGTTTGCGCTGGCCGTCGCGACGGGTAGTTGTGTTGCGGGCGGCGGGGGTGGCGGTGGCGGGCCACCTGCAGAGGCCGTCAGCAGGAAGCCGTGCGATTCCGGCTGCCCGTCGCCGTCTTCGTCATACAGGCCGGTGCCCACAATGTCGCCCCCGTTATTGATGGCCGTGGCGGCGGTCAGGATCCAGCCTGAACTCTGTACGATCTTCAGATCGTTCAGATCTGTCATGACGTCGTTCTCCCAGAGAAAGGCGTGATGCTTCTCGGGTTCGACCAGGCTGGTCAGCCGGGTCACCAGCCAGGAGGTACCGACCACCTGGTTTGCCTCGTTGATATCCGCTGCGCTGCTGGTCAGGCCGCCTCCCAGGGTGCCCAGCAGTTTGATACCGGCGCCATCATGGAGATAGGCCTGCTGATAGTCTCCGGTTCTTGAATTGGTCCCGGTCGCGCCAACAATCATGTGCTGATTGTTGATCGCGGCGGCGTAACCGCCGTAGGGAACGGACAGAAAGACCACATCGAGCGACGGGGTCAGCATGAAGGATGAGCTGCCGACCAGACCGACCCGGGTTTTCTTGCCGACGGCATAGCCATTATCGTTGTAGCCGGCCAGGCGGTACTGATCGGCATAGATGCCCTTACGTGTGCCGCGCGAAAAGACCCTCGCGATATCGGGACTGTGCCACTGGCCGTCGTAGACCGCCGGATTGACTGGCAGCGGACTTGCCCGGTATGGGTTGGTACCCGCCTCGCTCCCCGCGATCCCGCCGTTGTTGTTGATGTCGCCCGCGCTATGACCGTCGCCCAGGTCGATCAACTGCCCGTCGAACAGGAAGGCACCCGTCGGGGTGTTGCCGGCGATCTGCCCTTTGTAGTTAATAGCATTGGCCACCGTCGCCCCGTTGAGTTTCTCCAGTGCACCGGCCGTCCAGCGAAAGGCCGTGGCGGGACCCTGCGGGGTGCTGAGGGTACCGACCACGATGCCGAGGTCATTGATGTCCTTCGGTGTAACATCCACGCCGAGATCGGTCAGCGCGTATCCCTGCGCGGCGAAGCTGGTGGACACCAGCGCACCTGCCAGCCCCAGCAGCATCAGCCACCGGCGCGGGCCCGCGGGCAGTCGCCGCAATTTACGGTAAGTGTTCATTGTTCCATCTCCATCGTTCATGTCTGCGCCCAGCTTGTGAACATACGCCGTGCAGACCGTGATTAATGTGAATCAGTAGGAGGGATCGGTGTGACCAGTAAAACGATCCTGCCTGGATACGCCTGCTGGATTCGAAAACGTGATTGTCTTCACATAGTTCCTCGCAATTCTCGTACCACTCGCTGGCATGTTTTTCCTGAACAATCAGTTAGGCCGTTCCGGCTCGATCCGGACCGGCGATAAAGCGGTGACCAACGCCGCTGGTGTCACTGCAGAGCGACACTGAAAGACTGACGACCGCTATGCGGCTGAAACATGATTAAATCATCTGTACCCGAAGGGCGACAGGGTGGAAGGACGATGCGTGATCAGATAGCCGGCGAACAATCAGAGGTAGAGCAGCGCAGGCGCAGTTGCCGAGAGGGCTGCAGTGTGGGGATCAAAACAACAAACAAAACGCCATTATCAATTTCCTCTCATCTGACACCGCGTCCATCCCCACACTGTTCAGCAAAGACCTCACGCAGGTTCTCCTCCGCCCGCGCATAGTCTTCAGGCGAGGCCACGTGTTCGTACAGCGCCAGTCGGCCCTGCTCAAGCGCAAAGGCCTGGTCGCCATAGGTGCGACGTGATGCCTGCAATGACGCCGTGGAGAACGTCTGCGGTGCCGCGGCCAGTAGTTCAGGGTAATCCCTGAACAATTGCAGCGCCTTGCTCTGCAGCGTCACATCCGCATTGACGACATAGTCCTCCAGCAGGCGATAACCCGCGACCCAGTCCTCCCGTTTGATCGCCGCCAGGGCGGCCTCGAACTGCGTGGGCTCCCGTCGGTTGGGTGTGCGCGCACCCGGGTGACTGGCATCCTCATCAAACACCGCATCGATCGCCACCGCCATGGGTGCCGTCATGACCGAGCTCATCAGCATGATGACGTGTGTGATCGGATTGTAATAGGCCCACTCACCCTCCTCCCGCGCATCTGACATGATGGTGGAATACAAACCCAGTGGATGTTTCATATCATCCATTGGGTCACCCCGGGTTGCCTGTTCAGGTGCCTGCGCCCTGTCGGGATCAGCACTCTCGATCAGCGCCATCAGGTTGTCCGATGTCAGCAGGGTGAGTACAAGCGGGCGGCGTTCATCCGCCTGCATCTTTTCCACGATGGCAGCGGCGATGCGCGCGGTGGCACTGCCCTCGACATCGGGATCCGAGTAGAAAAAGAACAGGAAGATATAGGGCAGCGGCAGGGACAGGCCGCGACGATAGCCCTCGGCATCAAAGCTCAATGTTTCCGGTGCCGCCAGCTGTGCGGTGCTGATCAGCGTGGCCACGGCACTCACCTCGCCATGCGTCTTGCTACCGGTAGTGCGAACATCCAGCAGCACGAGGTGGGTCAGGGGCTGCTCAGCTACCCGCCCTGCCCGGTCGGCCAGCCCGGCCAGTGTGGCCGTGCTCTCACCCGGAAACGCCGCGTCCATGAAATCCGCGCCGGGGACGAGGGTGATCCCGCTGTCGGTTGCCGTGACCTGCGCGAGGATGTCCCGCACCAGTTCATTACCGTCGACCGCCCGGATGCGCGCCGTCTCCAGCGACACCGTGACAGCGGCCGGCTTCATCTCGACCGCCACCCGGTGCGGCCCGGATCCCACCGGGGCGGGGGCACACCCCGCCAGGCCAAGCGCCACCGTGAGGGCGCCGATCGCCAGGACCGGCAC
>JBATGJ010000370.1:0-3634 GCA_049665685.1 Gammaproteobacteria bacterium | reverse complement strand
GGGGAGAGGTGATCAGTGAAAACGCCTGCTTTATTCCCTCTCCCTGATCCTCTCGGTTCTGGCGTGGCCCATGCCAGTCTCTCGATCGCTGCGCGATCTCACCTTCTCCCTGCAGGCGTCCCGCAGGGAGAGGGGATCATTGGCAATCTTTGCGCCTTTGCAGTGAGTAACAACAGCCATGCAATTATCCGGCGGTTGCTAGCCGTACACCGGCAGGCGTTTGCACAACTCCAGCACCTTGCCGCGCACGGCATCGATCACCGCCGGGTTGTTGATATCGTCCATCACATCACACATCCAGCCGGCCAGCTCGCGGGATTCAGCCTCACCCAGACCGCGGGTCGTAATGGCCGGTGTACCGATGCGAATGCCGCTGGTGACAAACGGTGACTGCGGATCGTTCGGCACGGCATTCTTGTTGACCGTGATGTTGGCGGCACCCAGTGCGGCATCGGCCTCCTTGCCGGTCAGCCCCTTGTCGATCAAATCGACCAGGAACAGATGGTCGTCAGTGCCGCCGGACACTACATTGTAACCGCGCTGCATGAACACGTCGGCCATGGCACGCGCATTGTCCAGCACCTGCTGCTGGTAATCCCGGAACGACGGCTCCAGTGCCTCCTTGAAGGCCACTGCCTTGGCGGCAATAACATGCATTAGCGGCCCCCCCTGGATACCGGGGAAGACCAGCGAGTTGAATTTCTTTTCCAGCTCCGGGTTGGCCTTTGCCAGGATGAGGCCGCCGCGCGGACCGCGCAGGGTCTTGTGCGTCGTGGTTGTGGTGACGTCGGCGATATTGACCGGGCTCGGGTAGATACCGGCCGCGACCAGTCCGGCGACATGGGCCATATCGACGAACAGGTAAGCGCCGACCGAATCGGCAATCTCGCGGAAGCGCTGCCAGTCGACCACACGCGAATAGGCAGAGAAGCCGGCAATCACCAGCTTCGGCTTGTGCTCCGCTGCCAGAGCCGCGACCTGGTCGTAGTCGATCTCGCCCGTCTCATTGTCAAGGCCGTACTGGACGGCATGATAGAGCTTGCCGGAAAAGTTCGGGCGGGCACCGTGGGTCAGGTGTCCGCCGGCATCGAGACTCATGCCCAGGATCGTATCGCCCGGCTGGATCAGTGCCATGTATACCGCAGCATTGGCCTGTGAGCCCGAGTGCGGCTGCACGTTGGCATAGTCCGCCTTGAACAGCTGCCTCGCACGGTCGATCGCCAGCTGCTCGGCAACATCGACGTGCTCACAACCCCCGTAGTAACGCTTGCCCGGATAGCCCTCGGCGTACTTGTTGGTCAGCACGGAGCCCTGCGCCTCCAGCACCCGCGGGCTGGCGTAGTTCTCCGAGGCAATCAGCTCGATGTGCTCTTCCTGGCGCGTGCGCTCGGCATCGAGGGCGGCCTGCAGCTCGTCATCGAAACCCGCAATTTGCATGTTTTTATCAAACATTGGCGTTAACTTTATGAAATACCCAAAATATTAAGGGTCTGAATAATAGCCGAAATCAATGCCCGGTGCGATACACCCAATAGGTATAGTAACGACCCACCGGTCAATTTACCCTGCCATGGCCGCCAGTACCGCGCACCAGGCTCGGGCAAGATTGTCGCGGTTATACCCGCCCCCGCCCATCGCCAGCAGCCGCCCCTTGCAGTGACGTGCCGCCAGCACACTCAGGCGCTGCGCCGCGTGCGCATGGGCAGCGGGCGTGTAGCGCAGGTGGGTGATCGGATCACCGGCAATGCTGTCGGCGCCGCACTGGAACAGGATGAACTCCGGCGGCTGCCGGTCGATGAAGCGCTCCACCTGCTCCCAGGCCGTGAAGAACAGCTCGTCGCCGGCCTCCGGCGGCATGGGGATGTTGAGCTTGGTCCCGGCCGCCAGCCCGCGCCCCGTTTCGGTGATGTCGCCGGTGCCGGGATACAGGTAGTGCCCGTCTTCATGCAGATCGACAAACACCAGATCCGGATCCGCCTCGAAGCTGTAGAACACGCCGTCACCATGATGGGCGTCGATATCCACGTAGGCAACACGCCGTATACCATACACTGCGCGCAGTACCTCGATGGCAATGCCACAGTCGTTGAACACGCAGAAGCCGGCTGCACTGTCGCGCCGGGCATGATGCAGGCCGGCAATGGGCACGAACACATGCCGGCACTCGCTGTCCAGCATGCGCTGGATGGCATCCAGCACGCAACCGACCACCACGCACGCCGCCTCGTAGATGCCGCGCACCGCCGGTGTGTCGCCGGCATCCAGGTAACCGGTCCCGCTGGCCGATTGCTCGATGACCCGGTCGACGTAGGCCGGTGTATGGAAATGCTCCAGCATCTCGCGCCCGGCGATGACCGGGCGGCACTGGGTCACGCGCGCATCCAGACCCTCATGCTGTGCGCGTGACCAGAACGCCGCCAGCCGGTCCGGCCCGAACGGATGGCCGTCGCCGAAGCCATAACTGGCCAGGGCCTCGCCAATGTATACACAGGTTGCATCACCCATACGCCCATTATGGCCTGTGCCGGACACAACGCAATGCTCATCAAACGAGGGTTCAGTAACATGCGCGATACATCTACAGGAGATTCTCGCCTGGATAATCATCGCTTGCCCGCAGCATGGTGACGCTTATAATGTGCGCCACTGATACAGGAGGCTGACTCGCGTTCCTATGGCGCAGTACGTTTACACCATGAATCAGGTGGGCAAGATTGTCCCGCCAAAACGCAAGATCCTCGAAGACATCTCCCTGTCCTTCTTTCCCGGCGCCAAGATCGGTGTGCTCGGCCTGAACGGCTCGGGCAAATCCAGCCTGCTGCGCATCATGGCCGGTGTCGACACCGAGATCGAGGGCGAGGCACGCCCGCAACCCGGCATCAAGATCGGCTTCCTGCAGCAGGAACCGCCACTGAATCCCGACAAGGATGTGCGCGGCAACCTGGAAGAAGCCCTGTCCGACATTACCGACGCACAGCAAAAACTTGACGCGGTATACGCGGCCTATGCGGAACCGGATGCCGATTTCGACGCACTGGCCGCCGAACAGGCACGCCTGGAAAACATCCTGCAGGCGAGCGATGGACACAACCTCGAACGCAAACTGGAGATCGCCGCCGACGCCCTGCGCCTGCCACCCTGGGATGCCGATGTCACGATACTGTCGGGCGGCGAACGCCGCCGCGTGGCCCTGTGCAAGCTGTTGCTGTCCAACCCTGACATGCTGCTGCTGGATGAGCCCACCAACCACCTTGACGCAGAAAGCGTTGCCTGGCTGGAACGCTTTCTGGCTGAATTCCCCGGCACGGTCGTCGCCGTGACCCACGATCGCTACTTCCTCGACAATGTGGCGGGCTGGATCCTCGAACTGGACCGCGGCCACGGCATCCCCTGGGAAGGTAATTACTCCTCCTGGCTGGAACAGAAGGAGCAGCGTCTCGAGATCGAGGAAAAGCAGGCCTCGGCGCGACAGAAGGCCATGAAGGCGGAACTCGAATGGGTGCGTGCGGGCGCCAAGGGGCGACATGCCAAGAGCAAGGCGCGCCTGGCCCGCTTCGAGGAACTGGCTTCGCAGGAATCGCAGCAGCGCAACGAGACCAAGCAGTTGTTTATCCCGCCGGGACCGCGCCTGGGT
>JBATGJ010000369.1:0-7584 GCA_049665685.1 Gammaproteobacteria bacterium | reverse complement strand
GCGCCCCAGCGATGCGATACGCAACATGGCAAGGCTCACCAGGTTTTCCTGCAAGGTGCGGCGCACAAGCTTTTCCTCGCGCTCCTTGGCCAGCACATCGGTAGCGGTATAGAGAAAACTGCGGCTCAGCGTGATGGACTGTTCAGGCAGCAGGTTCCGCCGGTCGGGACCACTGACGGAGAAGCGAATGGTTTGCCGAATCTCATACTCGAGCACATTACCGGCCGTATCCACGGACAGCACCAGCCTTTCGGTATTGTTGCCGGTAATATTCAGGATGGCGCTCGCGGCAGTGGCGTCCGTGGTGATAGTGACATTGCGCGTGCGTAACGCATGGGCAAAATCAGTAACCAGCACGCTGTAGGGAGCCAATCCCTTGATGTAGGTCACCGACATCGCCTCCGGCAGGCTGGTGCTGCCGCGCAGCTGATATCCACAACCTGCAAGCAGGGCAATCACCAGGAGCAGTGCATTTAATTTTTTAAGATCAGCCACGGAAGAACACGGAAAAATAACTCGGCTTGTTGTTTGACATTTTCATATATTCAAATCATATCAGACAAGCAGAAATCCCTTGTTTCACAGACTTCATCCTGAACTCAATATTTTTCATTCCGTGGATTCCGTGTATTCCGTGGCCATAGAATATCAAATAACGATGTTCACCAGCTTGCCCGGCACCACGATCAGCTTCCTGGGCAGCTTGCCATCCATATGCCGCTGCACGTTTTCATCCGCCATGACGGCCGCTTCAATGGCCTCGCGCGCCGCATCGACTGCTACATCGACCCGGCCACGCACCTTGCCGTTGACCTGGATCACCAGGGTGACCGAGTCCTGCACCAGGGCGGATTGATCCACGACCGGCCAGGCGCAATCGATGACGGCCCCGGCATGACCGAGTGCGTGCCACAGGGTATGTGAGATATGCGGGACGATGGGCGCCAGCATCAGCACCACCAGCTCCAGCGCCTCCTGCATCACCGCACGTCCCTGAACAGAATCATCATCGAAGCGGGTCAGCTCGTTCAGCAGCTCCATGTTGGCAGCAATCGCGGTATTGAAGGTATAGCGGCGGCCGATGTCATCGCCAACCTTGGCGAGCGTGGCATGCACACTGTTACGCAGGCGCTTTTGCCCGGCATCGAGCGCAGCCAGGTCCGGCACGCTGGCCGGCCCTCCACTGAGGTGACGAAAAACGCCTTTCCACAGGCGTTTCAGGAAGCGCGAGGCCCCTTCCACGCCGGTATCCGACCATTCCAGCGACTGGTCCGGCGGTGCAGCAAACATGGTAAACAGGCGCACGGTATCCGCACCATAGCGGTCGATCAGGCCCTGCGGGTCGACGGTATTGCCCCGTGATTTGGACATCTTGGCACCGTCCTTCAGCACCATCCCCTGGGTCAGCAGGCGCGTGAAGGGCTCGTCCGGCTGCAACAGACCTTCGTCACGCATCAGCTTGTTGAAGAAGCGCGCATACAACAGATGCAGCACCGCGTGCTCGATACCACCGATATACTGATCAACCGGCAGCCAGTAATCGGCCCGCTCGTCCAGCATCGCGTTGTCCTGATCGGCGCAGGCATAGCGTGCGAAATACCATGAAGACTCGAAGAAGGTATCAAAGGTATCGGTCTCGCGTTCGGCCGGGCCGTTACACCGCGGGCAGGTCGTCTCGATGAATCCGCGCATATTCTTCAGCGGTGACCCGCTGGCATCAACGGTCACATCGGTCGGCAGGGTGACCGGCAGATCCTGTGCGGGCACCGGCACGGTGCCGCACTGTCCGCAATTGATGACCGGGACGGGACAACCCCAGTAGCGCTGCCGCGAGATGCCCCAGTCGCGCAGGCGGTAGTTCACCTGGCGGCTGCCCCGGCCCCTTGCCTCCAGCCAGTCGGCAATAGCCTCGAAGGCCTGGGCAGAGGTGAGCCCGGTGAATTCTCCGGAATCAGTCAACACGCCCTTGTCGGTAAACGCGGCCTGTACGAGGTCTGCGTGCACGTCATCACTGGCCGGACGTACCACCTGCCTGATAAGCAGGCCATTCTGCCGGGCAAATTCGTAGTCACGCTGATCGTGTGCCGGCACCGCCATCACGGCACCGGAACCGTATTCCATCAACACGAAATTTGCGGCCCAGATCGGCACAGCCTCACCGGTGATCGGGTGCAGCGCCTTGAGGCCGGTATCGACACCCTTCTTCTCCAGCATCGCCATGTCGGCCTCGGCCACGCGGGTATGTGCACAGGATTCGATAAAGTCACGCAGGGCGGAATGGTCCACGGCCGCTTCGGCCGCCAGTGCATGCTCGGGCGCGACAGCTACGTAGGTGACGCCCATCAGTGTGTCCGGGCGTGTCGTGTAGATGGAAAGCCTATCGTCACGACCGGCAATACCGAACTGCATCTCGATGCCTTCCGAGCGACCGATCCAGTTGCGCTGCATGGTGACGACCTGTTCCGGCCAGCCATCGAGCTGTTCGAGGTCGGCCAGCAATTGGTCGGCATAGTCGGTGATCTTCATGAACCATTGCGGTATCTCGCGCCGCTCGACCGGCGCACCGGAACGCCAGCCACGCCCGTCGATAACCTGCTCATTGGCCAGCACGGTCTGGTCAACCGGGTCCCAGTTCACCAGCGCGGTCTTTTTATAGACCAGCCCCTTCTCGAACAGGCGGGTAAAGAACCATTGTTCCCAGCGGTAGTAGTCGGGGTCGCAGGTCGCGATCTCGCGCTGCCAATCATAACCAAAACCGAGCTGCCTGAGCTGGTTGCGCATGTAGTCGATGTTTTCCCGGGTCCACCTGGCCGGTGGCACCTGGTTCTGGATGGCCGCATTCTCGGCCGGCAGTCCGAAAGCGTCCCAGCCCATTGGCTGCAGGACATTTTTCCCCAGCATGCGCTGGTAGCGACTGATGACGTCGCCGATGGTGTAATTGCGCACGTGCCCCATGTGCAGGCGCCCGCTGGGATAGGGGAACATGGACAGGCAGTAGTATTTTTCGCGGCCGGGCTCCTCGAGGGCACGGAAACAGTCGTGCTCTTCCCAGTATTGCTGCGCCGTGGCCTCGACATCGCCGGGCCGGTAGGTTTCTTCCATCGGTCTCAGGGTGCTTTTCAGGAGCAGGAAGAATACCGTAGCACTGATCCACCCCACAACACGCCACGGTCCGGTTTTCCTTCACCTCGGCAGGGATTTGGGCCAAACTTGAAGCAGGCGAAACAGACAGGAAGACATTATGACGGACGAACACCCTACCCGCGAAAAGTGGCTGCAGGCCTATGACAACATGATGGTTCGGGTCAAGACGGCCCTGGAGGAAGCGGAGGAAAGCACCCTGCCGGTACTGCGCAAGTTCATTCAGAAGGCCCGTGATACCACCGTCGAACTGGAGGAACTGACCAAGGACGAGGCCGAGAAGGTAGCCCTCTACCTGCAGCGGGATATCGAGGATGCCGGCCAGCACCTGGCAGAAACCGGCCACGAGCTGGGTGACTGGCTGCGTTTTGACGTCAGCCTGATCGAGGACCGGTTCCTGGACATCCTGGCGCGCGTGGCCGACCACACGAAACTCGAAATGCAGCAGTTTGAGCACGATATCGAGGAAGGTCCCGCCTGGAACACCGGCGAAATCACCGGTCCGGGCACCCTGGTGTGCGAGACCTGCGGCGCGCTGGTACGCTTTCACGCCACCGGCGAGATTCCCGCCTGCCCCGACTGCGGCCATACCGTGTTCCACCGTCAGACAAAACCGGAAGCGCTGCATCCTTGAGACAAACCGGCCGGGCATAGACCCGCGCGCTCAGCTGCCTGTTACTGGCCGGCAGCCTGCTGGCCTGCGCACTACCGGCCACACAACCTGCCCCTACCCTGGAGCACGTCGTGGTCGTGTGGCTGAAGGAACCCGGCAACGCCACGCACCGGCAGACGATCCTCGATGCAAGCGACATACTGCGGACGATACCGGGTGTCCGCACCCTGAAAAGCGGCACCGTCATCGCCAGCGAGCGTGCCATCGTCGACAGCAGTTTTGATGTTGCCCTGATTGTAAGTTTCACCAACCAGGCTGATATGGATGCCTACCTGGTCCATCCGCTGCATGTGAAACTGGTCAACGAGACCCTGAAACCGCTGGTGGCAAAGATCAGGGTGTTTGATTTCCAGTAAGGCGCAGGCTGCACCCACTAATACTCGCGCAAAGCCGCCAAGGCGCGAAGAAAAACTTTAACCCATTACCACAGAGAACACAGAGAACACAGAGAACACAGAGAAAGACTACTACTAAAAGCACAAAATTCTACTGTCATTCCCGCGCAGGCGGGAATCCAGTGTCAAATATAACAATCGCACGCCCTATTTGCTGCTTACGAAAGAACAGTGCACTGTAGCCACAGGTTGACCAGTAGTTATTGCAGTCGCAATTCCCAGACTGGAATCCGCCTGTGCGGCAATGACAACGGAGTATTTCTACAGCTGTGCTATAGAATTATTTTCCTCTGTGTTCTCTGCGGTGATTTTTTTCTTCGCACCTTGGCGGCTTTGCGCGAAATATTGTTATGTAGATCGTAGCCGCCCCAGTAACAAAGCCAGCACCGCAATAACCAGCACCGGCCAGTCACCGAAGCGCACATAGGGCGTAGCGCCCTGTCTCGGTACGATTTCGCCCTTCACCACCGTCTGCTCGTACTGCGGGCTGCTGGCCTGCACGGATCCCTTATGGTCGATAATCGCCGAAATGCCGGTATTGGTGGCACGCAGCAGGGCGCGGCCGGTTTCCCTGGCGCGCACACGTGCGAGCTCGAGGTGCTGGAACGGTGCCAGTGAGCGTCCAAACCAGCCGTCATTGCTGACGTTGACGAGAAATGCCGCGGCCGGCAAGGCATCATTGATGACCCGCGCGAATGCCACCTCGAAGCAAATGGAGGTACCAACCGGGTAACCGGCGGCCACCAGCAACGGCTGACCACTGCTGCCCGGGGTGAAATCGGCATTCGGCACGGCCAGCGCATCCAGCGTGTCACCGATCAGCCAGCGCAGCGGCAGGTATTCACCAAACGCGACCAGGTGCTGCTTGTTGTAGAAGCCGCGCTGTCCGTTCAATGCAATGATGCTGTTGTAGTAGTTCCACGTATCGCGGTCGAGCACCGGGATACCGGTCAGCAGACTCTTGCCGGTCTGTGCCAGCTGCTCTTCGAGATAGGGTATGTAACTGTCCTCGACCTGGTGATAGAACGCGGCAATTGCCGTCTCCGGCCAGACCACCAGGTCGCTGTCCACATCGGCCGATGTCAGGTCCGCATACAGCAACAGGCTGCGCTCGAGGTGTTCCGGCGCCCATTTGTCTTGCTGCGCGATATTGCCCTGCACAAGACTGACCCGCAGGGGATCGCCGCGCGGCGACGTCCAGTCCACCTGTTCCAGCAGATAACCGCTGACCAGTAGTGCAGCCAGCAATCCGGCACTGACCATACGATACCGGTTGGCCACGAATGCCAGCAGCAGCCCGGCGCCCACACCGACCAGCCAGGTGACCCCATACTCGCCGATAACCGGCAGAAAGCCGGCCAGCGGGCCGTCGATCTGGCTGGCACCGATATCGAGCCAGGGAAAGCCGGTGAAAATCCACCCCCGCACCCACTCCGCCAGCACCCACCCGGCTGGCAGCACCAGCAGCGGGCCGCCCGGGCCAGTCGCCGGCAGGTAACGCCGGCACAGGTAACCGCCCAGTGCGGGAAAGACGCTGAGCACCAGTACCAGCAGGGCAGCGACCAGTATGGACGGCACAACCGGCACCTGGCCGTAGACCTGGACGCTGACGTATACCCAGGAGACCCCGGTGGCGAAGAAACCGATGCCGAACAGGGCACCGTGCCGCAGTGCACGGCGCGGGTCATCGACCTGCCACTGGTTGAACAGGACGGCGAGAGACAGGAACGCGAGCGGGTAAATGGAGAACGGCGCAAAGGCGCCGACGGCGAGTACGCCCGCGATAACGACCAGCCAGGGTTGCAGACCTTCAGGAACCGGGACCCACATCGCCGTTGCCGGCGTGCGTGTGTCCGTCACGGCTTGACGTTCAGCTGGCCGGTATTTTCCTCAACCGGCCGCGGCAGTACCGTCAACTGCAGCATATGCAGGCGACGACTGTCCGCACGCAGCACCTTGAACAACAGGTTGCCGATGACAATACGCTCACCGCGCATGGGCAGATGGCCGATCTCATGCACGACCAGCCCGCCAATGGTGTCGAAGTCCTCGTCAGACAGCGCCGTGTCGAAATACTCGTTGAAATCCTCGATCGGCGTCAGCGCCTTGATGGTGTAATGCACCTCGCTGTGTTTGCGGATGGTGTCATCTTCCTCGACATCGTGTTCGTCCTCGATCTCGCCGACGATCTGCTCGATGACGTCCTCGATCGTTACCATACCGGCAACGCTGCCATATTCATCCACCACGATGGCCATGTGATTGCGACTGGCGCGGAACTCCTTGAGCAGCACATTGAGACGCTTGCTCTCCGGTATGAACACCGCCGGTCGCAGCAGATCCTTCACGTTGAAGCGTCCATCGGTGCGCTGGAAGGCATACAGGAGCAGATCCTTGGCCAGCAGAATGCCGACGACTTCATTGCGGCTGTCGCCGATCACCGGGAAGCGCGAATGACCGGACTCGACGACGGTCCGCAGCAAGTCGTCCGGACTGGCGTCCCGCTCGAGGATGACCACCTGAGAACGCGGGATCATGATGTCGCGGACCTGCATGTCATCCACCTGCAGCACACCCTCGAGCATCGCCAGGGCATCGGCATCGTACAGGTTGTGTTGATGGGCAGAATGCAGCAGATCGATCAGCTGCTCTTTACTGACGGGCCCGCGCGCAAATATCCGGATCAGTCTGTCCTGCCAGGACGGCCGCGTTTGACCATTGGGAGGTCGGTCTTTATTCATTAATATTAGTTAGTTGCGTGATATTAATAAAAACAATATCAGTTGTCTGTCAACCCTCATCAGCCTGCATGTTGTCACTATATCGAGAATGGCGGGAAGATTGCCACCGTACCTGCAAAACTCCTGCGGGCTCAGGCCATCTCCCGGTAGGGATCGGCAAAACCGAGCACAGCGAGCAAGCTAACCTCGCGGGCCTCCATGCGCTGCGCCTCGTCATGCTGCAGATGGTCAAATCCCAGCAGGTGGAGCACGCCGTGGATAACGAGGTGCGCCCAGTGCGCGTCGTGCGACTTGTTCTGTGCTACACACTCGCGCGCAACCACCGGTGCGCAAATCACGATATCGCCGATCAGCCCGGACCCGACTTCCGGCGGCACCTCGCTCGGAAACGAAAGGACATTGGTAGCGCCGTCCTTGCCACGATACTGGCGATTGAGTGCCGTCATCTCCACCTCGTCGACAATACGTATGACCAGCTCGACCGGTTCTGCCTGTTCCGCAAGTACAGCGGCAGCCCACTGGTGGAGGGTGTCGGCATCCGGTATGCCATCCGCCGTAACTGCATACTGTACGTCGATATTCATAGCCGTGCTCATCATGCCCCTCGCTCGAACTTTTCGTAGGCCGATATGAT
>JBATGJ010000368.1:0-3907 GCA_049665685.1 Gammaproteobacteria bacterium | reverse complement strand
CTGCGTCATATCACGCCGAGTCAGAAACAGCCTGGTATTTTCAGCATTTGGTAATGTTGTAATTAGGTAAACATTATGTGCGACTGGTAAAATGAGCTCGGCATCCAGGTAGAGAACAATCAACGGATGTCGTATCAACAAGGAACTGTCCTGATCCTGCTGTGGCAATAAACGCAACAACAATGACTATGTCTTGATCACCAGAAAGGGAGTTGTATCATGGAGCACGCAATACAAAGCAGTCAGACCGAACCCGCACGTACTGTCGAAATCGTTGTGCACATATCCGAAGACCTGGAAGAGCAGCAGCGACGCGAGCTGGTTGCCGCACTGGAAGCTAACGGCGGCATCACCGCGGCCGAGTTCTGTCCATTGCGCTACCATCTCATGCTGGTCAGATACGACAGAGACATGTATTCCTCTGCAGAAGTGCTGGATCGTGTCAAATCACAAAATGTCGATGCCCGGCTGATTGGCCCGGTATAAACGACCAGGATCGCCAAGTCGGGGGGCACTGTAATCAGTGTTTCCTGACTTTGGCCTGTCAAACTGACAGCAATGCAGTTTGATGATGCTCATGGGTGGCTGTCTGGCCGCTGTTATTTCGACACTGACCAACAAGTGATCTCACGCCTGTACAGGGCGCGTGTGCTGGTTGATTCATGAGATGTGTCCCGGCCAGGAAAGTCCCGGCCGGGGACAGAAAGTGCAGGCTACCCGGCGAGCGACAGGTAGATGCCTAGGAGGCCCATGGTGAGAGCTATGCCGACAAATCCCAGCAGGATGGTGAGTAGATGATGTTTACGCCAGCCGCGGATTATCCAGTAGCTTTCCAGGCCGATAAAGCCGGCCGCTGCACCGTAGGCAATAAACAGTCCCTTCGGTTCGATACTCGTGGACATGATAAAAATCAGGTAGAAGACAAACGCCACCCCAACCGGCGTCACCGAAAATATCCAGTCCTGTACCTCACACGGATCCCTGCTGGTCGTTAACAGCTTGTTCAGCTTGCTGGTATGTTCCATATTATCGCTCCCTGAGGGTTAAGAAATCGATGATTGCGAAAACTACATAATTCAATTGCTGTAGTCAACCGAAGCGCGGCGCAGTCATGGCATGACGCGGAACAAGTATGATAATGAGTCTCATTCATGCGCAGTGTGTGAGTATTTACCTGCAATTTGGTTCTGCATCGTAAAAAAACCGGAGGAGTGGCCCAATAGTCTCTGCGATCCGTCTGTAATCAGGCCAAACGGATCGTTTGGCAGGCCAGGACGTCAATAATATCCTGACGGGTTAACACGACGCTTCCCGAGCCCCTGCACATATCCGCCTCTGGCTAGTACAAATGTGCCAGTCATGTCTCGCTGTCAATCTAGATGATTGGCCACTTGTCTTTGTAGCGGCTAGTCTTAAACTATCGTCCGCACCTGTTCAATCAGTCAGGAGGAAGAAGGGTAGTGTGATGCGATTATGGTCCGGACTTGCAAGCATTTTAGCGCGGCCCGCACGGCCAAGGATCGAAGTATCCGGGCCGGGGGCGTACGAATATAAAATTGTCGGTGAGGCTAAATATCAAAGAGCCCTGGAAACGATTTGTGGTGGACGCACAGAGGAAGGCATCAGGAAAAATGTGCAGGCGATATTAATACCTGAGCGCTCCAATCGAAATGATAAACAAGCCGTCCGTGTTGCCATAGAAGGCCAAACCGTCGGCTATTTAAGCAGGGTCAATGCCAGGGCCTTCAGAAAAAAACTGAAAGCTGCCGGTTATTCTTCAAGGCCAGCCGCCTGTCCAGCCGTGATTGTGGGTGGATGGGAACGAGGACCGTTTGAAAAGGGTCATTTTGGGGTCAAACTCGACCTTCCGGTTCGCGGAAGGTTGATTGCTAAAGAAATACGCACACGATAGCGTACCCTGCGCGTGCGTCGTGATTGCGCGGGAAGGGGTTAGCCCAGCATCAGTGCCAGCACAACGCGTCGGTCTTCCGAAAGCAGTACGTTGAAGGTGCGACAGGCGGCGTCGTTGGCCATGATTTCCACGCCAGAATGTCTGTCCTGGCGGGTACCAGAGATACAGTAGTTGCAGGGTGTATCATACGCATCGTGTGTTACAACTGCAGATCATGGTGCGCACAGCACATCTGCTTATCGTCCTTGAATGCCTGCATACAGATTATCCGGATTTCTTCGATCTATAAAACAGAATATGCATAACATACATGACCTGTGTGTCGATCGTAAAAGTGACTCGCAATTATCTGTCTAATATATTTAATGGTATGAAACTCTTTCCATGGATATGTGAAACAATTCTTGACAATTTATGCATTCAATCTGCGGGGTAATGCGTTTAAAGTGGAAGCTGAGTTACTACAAATATAATGCGGTCTATAGAGGGTCAGCACATCATGAACGACATTATCAATAAACTTACCGAGGTCCTGGGGCCGGCAGGCTCAAGCGCGCTGGGTCATGCACTGATCGGTCTGGCGATACTCGTTATTGGCCTGCTTGTCGTCAAGTTCATGGTAGGTATGTTCAAGAGAATGCTGATGAAGGTTTCGGTGCTGCATCGCACCAGTCCCGACGGTACAGTTATAGATCTGGCATCACCGATAGCCTCCCTCGTCAAAGCGGTACTGACCATCTTTGTTCTGATGGCAGTGCTGGAACATTTCGGACTGACTGATGTCCTGTCGCCCTTGAAAGAGATGGTGAATAAATTCACGACTGCCGTGCCTAATATCATTGGTGCGGGCGTGATAGCCTATGCGGGCTGGGTTATTGCGAAGATCGTCTCCCAACTGGTCGGCGTCGGGCTCGGCAAGGTTGATCAGCAGCTGGCCGAGCGCACCGGAAACGAGGAAATCCGTATCTCAAAATTTGGCAGCGCACTCATGTTTGCGGTCATTCTGCTGCCTGTCGTAGTTTCGGCCCTTGGCGTTCTCAACATCCCGGCAATTTCTGACCCGGCATCCGCGATGATCGAGAAGCTGATGGCCGCCGTGCCCAATATCATCGGCGCGGTCATTGTCCTGCTGGTGGTCTACTTTGTCGCGAAGTTCGTCGTATTCATCCTCAGCGGGCTGCTAGAAGGAGTGAATATCAACGCACTGCCACAAAAAATGGGCATACAGGGTCTGTTTACCGAATCTTTCACGCCCACCCGGCTTATCGGTGGCGCGATCATGTTCTTCTCGATGGTGGCCGCAGCAACGGCTGCCGTGAATCTTCTGGGGATAAACATCATCTCCGATGTATTCGGCAGGGTGCTGGAATTCGGCGGTGGGCTGCTGGTTGGCGGCGTAATACTGATCGTAGGCAACTTCCTGAGTACCATTGCCTATGACAAGCTGGCCAGCCACGGCAATAATGGCCTTGCGAATATTGCACGCATTGCAATAATGGGCCTGGTGCTGGCTATGGGTCTTAAGGCCATGGGTCTGGCCGATGACATCGTCAGCATGGCCTTTGGTCTCACGATCGGTAGTGTGGCGGTAGCGGCCGCGCTCGCATTCGGTCTTGGTGGCAGGGATGCGGCCAAGGTCGTTGCTGACAAATGGGCCGCGAAAATAAACAGTTAGTAAACGGCCTGCAGGTAAAAGGGCACGCTGGGCCGGCTATGCCGGCCCATTTTTTGTGCAACACTTTTTTTGCCGTGAATACCGGCCCACCGGTGTTTATGCTGGCCGTTTATGCATAGTGTGCCGGGGTGCGGACTGTACGCAGGCCAGGCGAATAATTACGTACCACATCAGCTTGTCGTTACTGATGTTCTGCGCCTCCTCGACGGTCTTGTTCCGCTGGATGGAGGCTGGAGGCCGCGACCTCAACCCAGCATCAGTGCCAGCACAACGCGTCGGTCTTCCGAAAGCAGTACGTTGAAGGTGCGACAGGCGGCGTC
>JBATGJ010000367.1:0-12356 GCA_049665685.1 Gammaproteobacteria bacterium | reverse complement strand
GGCCGATGCTGCCATGCTCGCAGCGGCCATTGACGGGGTCGGCGAGCAAAAGGCCGCCATCATCATTCAGCATCGCGAACGCCACGGTCCGTTTGCCAGCGTCGATGAACTGGCCAACGTAAAGGGCATCGGATCCGGCACCGTACAACGCAACCGACAGAAACTGACGGTCGTGCCGGTCACCGGCCGGGTCCAGGCAAATAAAAAATAGGTATTAATAAACAATATCTTAACCAGTCAGCCGCCACCGGGCACCGTGTCGTAGCGGTTGCCGGTGGCGGTTTTTCCGGCGGGATCAGCACCGGCCGATTCACAATCGGGTCAGGATGTCCGCCTGTCATTTAATATTATCCTTCCACAGTCGATTACAGGACATATACTGGTCGCTCCCGTAACAGCCCGGAATCTCATTCATGTCGTTGTATCCAGTTATTTTGTCCGGTGGGTCAGGCTCACGCCTGTGGCCGCTGTCGCGTGAGCATTACCCGAAGCCGCTGTTGCCGCTGGTATCGAATCAGACATTGCTGCAGGACACCGCCTGCCGGCTCGATGCAATCGAAGACCTCGGTGATGCCGTCTATGTCTGCAACGAGGAGCACCGTTACCTGCTCGCCGAGCAGGTAAGGCAACTTGGCAAGCAGCCGGCGACGATTATTCTCGAGCCTGAGGGGCGCAACACTGCCCCGGCACTGACCCTGGCCGCCCTGTTCCTGCAGCAGCGGGATGCCGATGCGATGATGGTGGTGATGCCGGCCGATCATGTGATGACCGATCCCGACCGGTTCGTGGAGGCTGTCCAGCAGGGCAGGGCGAATGCGGAAGCCGGCTTGCTGGTGACCTTCGGAATCGTGCCGGATGCGGCCGAGACCGGTTACGGCTATCTCCGGCGCGATGCCGACAATCGCGAGGGCGCCGCCTTCAGAGTGGCGCAGTTTGTCGAGAAGCCGGACCAGGCGACTGCCGAGCAATATCTCGCCACCGGCGACTATTTCTGGAACAGCGGCATCTTCCTGATGCGTGCTGACAAGTGGCTGCAGGCAATTGAACGGTTCCG
The DNA here is from genome assembly GCA_049665685.1 of Gammaproteobacteria bacterium. Lineage (GTDB taxonomy): Bacteria > Pseudomonadota > Gammaproteobacteria > UBA9214 > UBA9214 > UBA9214. The sequence continues at coordinate 11,302 of JBATGJ010000367.1, read as the reverse complement.
GCCGGATATCGTGGCAGCCTGTCGCGCCGCAATGGATGGCGGTGAGCAGGTGAGTGAATTCTACCGCGTAGACCAGGCAAGCTTCGCAGCGTGCCCGTCCGACTCGATCGACTATGCCGTGATGGAAAAGACCAGCGACGCGGTGGTGATACCCCTCGGCGCCGGCTGGTCGGATGTCGGCGCCTGGACGGCATTGTGGAAAGTCTGCCCGCGTGATGCATCCGGCAATGTCGTGCAGGGCGATGTGATCGTGCACGACTCGCACGATGCCTTCCTGCTGGCACAGCATCGCTGCCTCGCGGCCGTCGGGGTGGACAATATCATTGTCGTGGAAACTGCCGATGCCGTACTGGTGGTAAGCAAGGACAAGGCGCAGGACGTCAAGGAAATCGTCAAACACCTGAAGAAAGAGCAACGCGCAGAACACATGGTGCACCGCGAGGTGTTCCGTCCATGGGGCTCCTACGAGGGCATCGATGCCGGACATCGCTTTCAGGTCAAGCGACTCATGGTAAAACCCGGTGCGGCGATTTCGCTGCAGATGCACCATCACCGCGCCGAGCACTGGATCGTGGTGAAGGGTACGGCACTGGTGACCTGCGGTGACCAGGTGTTTCACCTGCACGAGAACGAGTCGACCTATATTCCGATCGGCGAGAAACATCGGCTGGAGAATCCGGGCAAGACGCCGCTGGAGATCATCGAGATCCAGTCCGGCAGTTATCTCGGCGAGGACGACATCGTGCGTTTCGAGGATATCTACGACAGGGTTCAGGAAAACTGATAACGGGAACAGGAAATGGAAAGCAAGATCAGAAAAGCAGTCTTCCCGGTGGCGGGACTTGGCACGCGGTTTCTGCCGGCCACCAAGGCCAATCCGAAGGAAATGTTGACGATCGTCGACAAACCCCTGATCCAGTACGCCGCCGAGGAGGCGGTGAATGCCGGGATCAAGGAACTCATCTTCGTGACCAGCAGCAGCAAGCGGGCGATCGAGGACCACTTCGACAAGAACTATGAGCTGGAGTCCGAGCTGGAACGCAAGGGCAAGACCGAATTGCTGGACATTGTCCGCAATGTTGTGCCCAAGGATGTGACCTGTGTCTACGTGCGCCAGCCGGAGGCGCTCGGACTGGGTCATGCCGTCCTGTGTGCCGCGCCGATCGTCGGTGATGAACCGTTTGCCGTTATCCTGGCCGATGACCTTATTTGTACCGGATTGAACTGCGTGCTGAGTCAGATGGTCTCGGTCTATAATGACCGCGAATGCAGCGTCCTCGGTGTGGAGGAGGTGCCGCATGAGGACACCGACAGGTACGGTATTATCGACCCGGAGGAGTCCGATGGGCGCATCACCAAGTTAAAGAGCATCGTTGAGAAACCGCGACCGGAAGATGCCCGTTCGAACCTGGCCGTGGTCGGCCGCTACGTACTCAACCCGTCTATTTTCAAACACCTGGTCGATATCCCGCGCGGTGCCGGGGGTGAAATCCAGCTGACCGACGCCATCGAGCGGCAGTTACAGGAAGAGACCGTGCTGGCTTACCGCTTCGAGGGCAAGCGCTATGACTGCGGTAGCAAGCTGGGTTATCTGCAGGCTACAGTCGAATATGCACTGCTGCACCCGGAGCTGCGTGAGGAATTCATGGAATACCTGGTTACCGGGTTCGGCCAGGGCGTCAAGAAATCCCGGCGCGCGATCAACGATTGAAATCGAGCGTGTGTTGCAGGGGGTGGTTACTATTCCCTCGGCCGCTTCTTTATCACCATGAACGAAATGCCGGAATCCGGCAGCCTGACCCCCTGGGAACTGCTCTCCGCTGACCGGCAGCTCGAACTGCGCGAGGCCTACGGCCGGCACCTGGATACGCTGCCTCCGACCTGTTCCCTGGAAACAAAGATTCAGCGCTTTCGTAGCTGGCTGGAAGCACGGGGTATCATTTACAACGGCTGACCTGACGGGTGAATCAGTGGGGTGGGACGACAGTTTTTATGTCGGTTTTTCTGTTTTATATACGCGTCGTTCTCGCGGGCCGGTCAATTTACCTGCGCTGACAGGCCAGTCCCTGGCTTACTTGACGACTCGCAGGTGCGGCTTTTCCCGGTCCTTGTTCAACAAGCGCGTAACCAGTCGTTTCCGCATGGCCATCTTGCCGGCCGCTGCGGCCAGTCTGCGCGCACGCGCTTGCGCTGCGAGCTGTTTTCTCAGTTGCTCGAATACCGGTCTGCCGAGGATGAGGGCCGGGTTCTGTTCGGGTTGCTCGCGGATATCGTCTGCCATGGCATGCCTCCGAAGTAGCGCCTGTATGCTGTTTCCAATCCTAGCATCAACGGGCTGGCTGTGCCTGTTAATTCAGGACACATGTTGCACGCTCACGCCTGTGACAGCGTGCCCCCGTCACACTTGATGGCCGGTTGATGCTGAGTGAACGGGGAAACCGATACTCCGGGCGACCTGACGATAAACTGTCAGGCGACAGGTCACTATAATCCAGTCACAGTGCTCTGGTGGTTTTCTCAGGCGCCTGTTGAGCAGCCGTCAGCCCGCCTTTTTATCGAGGATATAGCTCAGGATCAGCAGGGTTGGCGCCCAGTGGCCAACGTAAATTCCCCAGCGCTCGCGATGCGCTTCCTGCATGACCAGCTTTAAGTCGGGATCAGAAACGCCTGCCAGGATTTCCTGCCCGATCTCCGGTGCTATGAACCACGCCAGCCAGGACAAGGGAATAGAGATGATGCCGAATCAGAACAGAAATTGAGATAGTGCTTTCATGTGACTCCTCCCAATGATCGGTAACCGGCGGCCGCCCGTTCCGTATCACGGAGCATAGTAGCATGCTGAGGATCAATTCAAGTATGGATGACAGGAGCATGGATTCCTGCGTGTACTGTTTGGAATATCAGCGCCTGGATATTTCGATTACGCACGGCATTCAGTGTATCTGTCGCCTGAGTACCGGGGGCGATAATGACCGTGCATGGCATTAGCCGCCTTTCAAGGTCGCAAGCAGAAGGTGAACGATCCTGGTGCCGGCATAATCGGGTGCCGGTGACGGAACGTCGACAGTAACTGTGCCGGTCGCCCTGCAACGCGTTCCGGGGCCCGCTGATCGAAAAATACTTGCCCATAGTAGCGTGAACAATTCAGGGTACTATACTCATGACAAAAGACTGTCCCTGACCGGCCGCATTACAGAATTACCAGGCAGTTGGCAGCCAGGCGCCTGTCACGGGATAAAACACCTGGCCAAACGGTATCGGATGTCATCTTGTTCAACCGGATAGTAAATGATAGAAGAAACCATCAGGGTATCTGGCAAGTTTCAGGTCGAGGTCAAGTCTGACTACAAGCTTGAGCGTGACCGGAAACATACGACCTACACGATTGAGACCTACGCCTTTATCCCAAACAGTCTCGACGTCAACGAAGACACTTATCCGAAATATCTTTTTTACAGAGATACACAGACCTACATCAGGTTCAAGATACCGACAGTCCTCCTGCACGATATTGCCACTGTCGTGAGCAGCCCGTTTAACTTGCTGGAAGAAAGTTTGCAGGCTCTGCCGGAGCAAATGACCGATGAGGCGGTCCGCCGCTGTGAAAATCAGATCAGGCTGTTTTGTTGTATCCTGAAAAGCTCCATCAAGGATCATGTTGCCCTGATCGTAGAGACACATAGTCCTGCTGACAGGGGGCTCCTGATCGAACATTATCGTACCAGCGTGGTCAAGAGCCTTTCCCGGTTCAGAAAGCTTGGTGAAACTGCCGACCTGTCCTCTATGGATGAGAGAATTCGTTCCATCTACGCGTTGGCCGATGAATATAGCAGTATTTTCGTTGAGCAAAATACATTCGACATCCTGGAGAGGGCCGGAAATATTGAAGACGATAGTGCCGGCAATCACAGGGCAATGCTGCTCGAACTTATAAAAGACGAAAAGAGATATCGAACCAAAAAAGATTATCCGTCCGTGGCCAGTGCCGATTCGGATAATGAGGAATTTCTTTATCGCCGCGGTGCCCTCAAAAGGCATATGGAAAGTATCCTGTTCCTCAATACCAGAGTACGCGCCGAGGGCAAGATAACCGAACAGGTTATATACAGCCTGGCGGCCGGGCTGGCTATGGTGTTTGCCACAGCAATTGCATTCCTTACGCAGCAAAAATACGGGAATTTCACTCTGGCCTTCTTCGTTGCGCTGGTGGTCAGCTATATGTTCAAGGACCGCCTCAAGGAGTTGGGGCGCCTGTACATTTACAAGAAAGTCCGGGGACGGTTCTTCGACCAGAAGGTGCACATCTATGGCGGCTCCGGAGGTAAGCGGCTGGGTTTCAGCCGGGAGGGTTTTCGGTTCATTTCCGAAGCCAGCCTGCAACCGGAAATAAGCAGTCTTAGAAACCGTGATCCACTCACCCGGATCGATAATGAACGGTTGGGCGAGAAGATAATCCTGTACAGGAAAAGCCTGCAGATTTTCTCCCGCGATTTCGAGCAGATTTATCACGGTATCCCGATAGACGGACTTACTGATATCTGGCGAATCGATATGAACAGGTTTGTCCGCAAAATGGACAATCCGAAGAAGCCGGTTTTCGTGCTGGACGGTAAAGGTTATCGCAATGCGAAGGCCAGCAAGGTCTACCACATCAACCTGGTAATCAGGTATGTAGCCGCGCATGGCGAGGAATACAAACGATTACGTATCGTGCTGAGTCGTGGCGGGATAAAACGGATCGAGGAAATAGAAAACTAATAAAGGGGGTCGACATGCTGGGGTTCTCGAAATTCTTCAGGAAGCCACCCGAACTGGTCGCTGCGATCGATCTTGGATCGAACAGTTTTCATATGATTGTCGCCCGTATGACTGACGGTCATCTTCAAATCATTGATCGCATGAAGGAGATGGTCCGGCTGGGCGCCGGCTTGCAGGAAGACAAGACGCTTACGGCCGAGGCACAGTCCCGCGCGCTGGCCTGTCTCCAGCGCTTCGGGCAGCGCCTGCGTTCAATGCCCGAGGGCAGTGTTCGTGCGGTCGGCACAAACACACTTCGTCAGGCGACCGCTGAAGCTGGCTTTCTGGTGTTGGCCGAACAGGCGCTCGGTCATCCCATCGAGATCATTGCAGGTCGCGAAGAGGCGCGGCTGGTGTACCTTGGTGTTTCCCACGGCCTGGCTGCGACCGATGAGCGTCGATTGGTGGTTGATATAGGAGGAGGTAGCACAGAACTGATTATTGGCGAGGGATTCGAAACTCTTCAGCGCGAAAGCCTGCACATGGGATGCGTCAGCATGAGTCGCACCTATTTTAATGACGGGTCCATCACGAACAAAAACATGGACAGGGCCCGGCTTGCATCCCGCCTGGAGGTCAGGCCGGTTGAAACCAGCTACCGCAAAATCGGCTGGCAGTCGGCGGTGGGCAGCTCGGGAACCATTCGCTCGATTCGCGATGTTGTACAGGCGGCGGGCTGGAGTGAGCAGGGTATAACGCAGAAATCAATGAAGCAGCTGCGTGACAGCTTGCTGAAAGCAGGTTCATTGAATGATCTGAAGCTTGAAGGGCTCAGCGAGGATCGCAAACCCGTATTCCCCGGCGGGTTCGCAGTACTCTTCGGTGTCTTCGAAGCATTGGGTATTGAGCAGATGAACGTCTCGGACGAGGCCCTTCGCGAAGGCCTGCTCTATGACCTGGTGGGCCGTATTCAACATGATGATATACGCGGACGTTCCGTCACAAAATTTTCCAGCCGTTGTGGACTTGATGCCGAACATGCAGCGCGCGTCGAGTCCACTGCATTGCAGTTACTCAAAGAGGTTGAGAGGCCATGGGGCCTATCTGTTGAGGAGTTTGGCGACATGCTGTCCTGGGCCGCGCGTCTGCATGAAACCGGGTTGTCGGTGTCGCACAGCCAGTACCAGAAGCATGGCGCATACCTGCTCGAACATTCGGATCTTTCAGGTTTCTCCGGGCCTGAGCAGCGCATACTTGCTGCACTGGTGCTCGGTCACCGCCGGAAATTTCCCCGAGCCGTCCTGGATGCCCTGCCTGAACCCTGTAATAGTTCTGTAAGCAAGCTTTGTATCCTGTTGCGGCTTGCTGTGTTGTTCCACCGCAGCCGCGATGATTCGCTGCCTCCACGCATACGGGCGAAAGCAGGAAAGGCGAGCCTCAACATTGTGTTACCGGAGGACTGGCTGGAAGCGCATCCGCTTACACAGGCCGAGCTGGAACGCGAAGCGATGTATTTAAAGGCAGCAGATTTCAAGTTCAAATTCGCCTGAACCGATGCTCATGCAATACCCGTTCTCCCGGATACAATCACAAATGACCCGGCCCATTCAGATGCACACTGCAAGTGCCGCCTCACATCGTGCTTGCTATCAGGCTGGCGATGATAATCCCGGCAGAGGGTAGCAGGATGCGCCTTGGATTCGGATATGACCGCCACAGGTAGACAATTGCGGCCAGGCCGGTCACTGTAAAGACGGCAGCGGTTGCCGGACGGGGTTCACCCAGGCCGAGGCCGATACCGGTACTGACGACAAACAGCACGGCAAGCCAGCGTGCAGCCTGGCGGGTACGCGTTGCCCCATAGCGCACTGCAAAGGAATGTTTGCCGGCAGCCCGATCGGTTTCGATCTGGGGCGGTTGATGAGACAGCAGCAGGGCCATTGCCAGTGTGGCGAAGGCCAGCGCACCGAGTCCCGTTACGGGCTCCAGCGGCAGGCCCGCGAGTAGCCACAGACAGCCGAATACCCCGGGGCCATAACACAGACCGGTGACCCATTCACCCAGAAAGGTGTATGACAGCGGTCGCGGGCCGGCATTGTAAAGATAGCCCAGCATAACCATGGGTGCAGCAATGACCATTATCCAGAGCCGGTCGGACCAGATCAGCAGTGCAACGCCCAGTAGTGTCCCTGCCAGGGCGCTGATCAGCCCGTGCAGCGTGGCAAGACGGGTGTCTTCAGCGTGTACCCTGACCCAGGAATCGTATTTTTCTGTGTCTGCGCCCAGCCGCCAGTCGCTGACGTCGTTGAGCAGGTTGATGGCATGCTGTATCAGGACCACCGCGAGGGTACCCAGCGACAGTCCCGTCAGCCAGATTGGGGAGTCTCCCGCAAGCAGTACGACACCGAGGCCGGGGAGTATTGATACCAGGTAGATGGGGGGATTTAGCGCCCCCCACCACCCGGTGTGCTGTGCCGCGGTTGCGGTATCCTGCAAGCGATAGAGCGGTTGCGTTTCAGGCGGACGCAGTGGCCATTGCGCCGGCGCGGAAATCGCTCAATGCCGTCCTGAACCACTGTGCATGTTCATGCTCGGAATCGATGACCTTCTGGTAAACCGAGGCGGCCTTGTCATTGCCATCGGCCAGGGCCTGGTCACGGAAGCGCGGATAGATGTCCATGTATTCACGCTCTTCGACGCGGATAGCGACACTCAGCGCCTTCTCGACCACGCCGTCCGGATTCATTGCGATCAGCTCATCGCAGTTGGCGCGAATGGTATCGAGCGCATCGATAGCGCGCTGGGTATCCTCGCCGCGTTGAGGTACACCGATGTCCTCGTACAGGGCGCGCAGCCACACGGCATGCAGTTTTTCCTCACCGGCTACTTTCCGAAACAGGGTAGCCAGCTCCGGATAACCCGCCTGCTTGGCCCAGCGGGCAAACTCGGGGTACATGATCTGATTCTCATATTCTTCCACGTCAACGAATGATTCTGCGGTTTTATCTGCCTGGTCAGACTGCTGGGCGGCCGCGAAGCACTGGAAGATCATATCTTCGGTTATTTCCTGTGATTTCATATTACCCCCTCGTCACTTAGTCACTAGATATGGAATGTATCAGTTGCCATGTACAGTCAGTTAACGGTTGGCCGTGTCTGGCAAAATCGGCTTTAATCCTATTGCAATCCGGCCAGAAAGAACACTTTTTTTTCATCATCAAGCGGCTCGCGTGGTAACTTTTCTTAACAGCAGGTTGCAGCCCGGCCTGCAGCCGGCGCATCCCGATGCGCCCCTGGGCGCGGCCGAGTCAGCCACGGCCGCGCGGGAGGTGGCAGGCAAAGTCACTGGTCTGGCAGGAAAAATTCACACCGTTAGCCGGTTGACGCGTTTCGGGCAGGTCATTTCCCCGCGGTGATCAGTCTATGGCACGATTATCCACCGGGCGCGGATCGCACCCGTTATTCAGGATGCGATCTAGTTCCTCACGATTGAATGAGCGGTCATCGGGATAGGTGCCGGTGCCCGGGTGGTCCGTCTCCAGTGAGGTCCATGCATCGGCGGGTAGTCCGTCCTGCTGGTGGATGAGCGGGAAGATTGGTCAAGGCTGTTAAACCGCCTGCGCATAAGCAGGCCATGATCATCTGTCGGGAAGCCCCTGTTCGGCCACGGTCAGGATTTACCGGTGTGCGCCAGGCAATCGCTTTTCGATGTAACAGCCAGTCTCCCTACTTGCGAAACGTCCAGTAACGGCCCTGGTCGGCCTCCAGCGCCTCGAGCCCGAAACGCTGATCGGCACGCTGTCCGGCCTGGAGCAGTGAGAAGATATCTTCCATGATGCGGCGGTCCTCGGCGAAGTAGGAGTGACCCAGCAGGCCGCCCGAGATATCGCTGGCGTCGATGGTCTCGACACCGTCGACCACGACCAGCCCCGCCCCTGATTCTCCGGCTCGCGGATAGCCATGGAAGGCCTTGGAGGCGAGCAGGGCGCGGTCATTGGACGAGGCATACAACGTCACGTTGATGCCGGTGCGCGCCAGCCGCGGTGCGATGTCCTTGCGGAACACCTCGGCATCGATGTCCGGTGCGATCATGATAATTTCACGGAAGCGAAACATGTCGCTTTCCAGGCGATCGCCCGCCAGTGTTGCCATGGCGCGGCTGATGATGCGATTACCCATGCTGTGACCGACCAGGTAAATGCTCTGCACCGGGTACTGCTCGAGCAGTTGCGTCATGAAGGCAACAAAGTCGGCCTGCGCCCATTCCGCATTGGTTTCGTCGACGGTATAGCCGGTCAGGCTGCCCTGCGACGGCCAGCTGAACAACACCACGGGACCATCAAACTTGAGATCGTGGGCGAATTGCGCCACCGATCGGCTGGCCTCGGGAAATTCCTCGTTGTAGCCGTGCACAAACACCATCAGTTTGCCGCCCGGTGAGGCCTTGACAGCACTGCCGAGAAGTTGCGCGAAATTATCCTGCGACAGGGTCAGGACATCGAGCAGCTTGATGTGTTTGTGTTCATCCGGCGTCCATTCAAACTTGAGCAGTGACGGTTCCTCGTGCCGGCCCATGACATGACTGGGCGGTATACCGATGTTGCTCATGCCGTAACTGAGAGTACTTCGCGCGTTGCTGAAATACAGGTCATCGTCCAGACTGGGTGCGCGGTTAGTGACATAAAACAGCTCAACCTGACGCTGGGCTGGTTCGGCATCTGTCGTCTGCGAGCGTGGCTCCCCCAGCATCCCGCAACCGCTCAGTGCCGGCAATAAGGCCAGCGATAAAACCAGCGCCAGTGCTGTATGCGTGAAGTTACCCATGGTTGCGAGGCGTGTGATGTTTACCTATTCCTGGAGATGTGTGGCGATTTAATTGTTTGAAATAACGGGTTCCCCGGGACGGGTGCGAACGCTGACTTGGAGTTAACCATTGCCACCAAAATTGGCTAATATAATCAATAAGATATTGATTTATAAAAGTTATTTTGCTGGTTCGTCCGGTTAACTGCCGCGACGAAATCCTTGCGAACCCTTACCGATATTCCAATCCGGCAAGCGGGCGATTATAGCTGAAAAAATACTTTCCAGCATCGAGTGGTGTGTGCGGGCCGAACCGTGACCGGACAACCGATGCAGTCAGCGCGTACCAGGCGTAGTGGGTGCCGGGTATCGGAGGACTATCCCCGTGACGGGAACGGTTGAGAGGGGTTGCCGGGGGCAGACAGGGTGTTACTCGGGAAGCCTGAAACTGAAATAATCACCCAGCGCCTCCTCGATCTGGACCAGGGTGACGGGTCGTCCGGACAGGGGCCAGTCAATGTATTCGCAGACCATCGGCATGATTCTGGACTGGTGCTTCGATTTCAGCCGCAGGGTCTTGTAGAAACGCTTGGTGTGCGGTTGGTGTTCCCATTCCTGCTGGCTACTGTAGCTGGTGATCAGGAAGGTATCTGGCTGGATGATTCGCGGGCCAAGATCCCTGACCTCGAAACGGCAGGCGACCTCGAATTCGTTGGCCGCCACGGCAACCTTTCCGTGCTGCAGCATGATATGCGCCCGTTGTGTCGGAATGGTCAATGCCCGGTTCAGCACCAGCTCCGATCCGGGTGGCATTTTGAACCAAATGGAGCTGCGGTCGTTGGTCGCCATCGACTGGCAACCGGCCAGCAGCGTTCCCATTACCATCACGCACAGTGCCTTCATAATTAACCATCCGTTTATGTACATCGGTTGCCACCCTTGCAGCATGCTTAGAGAACTGGTTTCAGGCCGCTTTTCAGGTGGCGGAGACGATATAAAAGCCATTGATTTGTAAGCTACGCTGCACCGTATCGAACCGCCGACAAAGGCGGATCGCCATACAGGCTTTTCTAGAGCTGTCACTCCACCAGTGCTAACATGCGTAACATCCCCCAGCGAGGCACAGTTCATCGGCGATATATTCCTGGAATGGATAGAAAAGTACCAAGAGTACGCACTGTTCATTGTCCCAACCATCGCATTTCTGGAAGCATGCCTTGGCATCGGTTTATTTATCTCCGGCGCCATACTGCTCAGCGTTTGTACCGTACTTTACACGCAGGGCATTGCGACCTTATCGCAAATGCTGCCGCTGGCTTTTCTGGGCGCCACCATTGCTGACCACAGCGGATATTATATAGGCAGGTGGATTGGCCCAAAGTTTCACCACACACAATTCGCCATCAAGCGCAAGGCCGTGCTGGACAAGACAGAAACCATATTGGTCAAGCATGGGGAAATGGCCATCATCATTGGCCGTCTAATGACCGCGATACGAAGCGTGGTACCTCTACTGATCGGCATCAGCGGTTTGTCACCGGCCAGGTACACGCTGTATGACCTGATTGCCTGTACCGTTTGGACGGCAGGACTCGGATTACTGGTCGTCGGTATTGACGGGCTGCTGGGCTAGGCTATTAATGGGTGTCGGCTATTAATGGGTGTCAGAGCACAATTTTTACTAATATTATCAATAATTGTGCTCTGACACCCATTAGCCGTGCTCTGACACCCATTAGCCGTGCTCTGACACCCATTAGCC
>JBATGJ010000366.1:0-17144 GCA_049665685.1 Gammaproteobacteria bacterium | reverse complement strand
GCATGGGTGCAGGTACAACGCGTGAAGCATGGATGCCGGAAGCGATGAGGACAACACATATGCACGACGCCTTCGACGCACGCAACGAACTCGAACAGAAACTGCTCGCGGCCCAGGAAGGCCAGCTGTCCAGCGAGGCCTTGATGGAGTACCTGACGGATACCCAGATATTCATGCCGGTCAAGGACTCGATTGGCATCGAGGGCTTCACCAGCAGCAGCAAGGCCTTGCCGCTGACGCTGAAGACCGACGATGATATCGAGGTGCTCATCCTGTTCACCAGTCCGGAGCGTGCCAAGGACTTCGTGCAGGACTTTCCGGGTTACGAAGGCGGCCTGCTGGCGGAATTCAGCTGGGTACTGGAACGCGTTGGCGGCGGCATCGGCATCTCGATCAACCCGAACTGGCCAGTCGGCATGGATCTCGAACCCGAGATGGTCCAGCAACTGAAGAACAACTAGGCAACTTGAAACCACGTAAGAAGCTGCGCGAAGACCCGCTGTTCCCGGCCGCCATCCTGGCCGCCCCCCTGGTTTGGCTGCTGCTGTATTTCATCCTCCGCCCGGAACTCGACTGGATCTGGCCGTTGTACCACCCCGCACGCTTCCTGTGGCCGGTGCTGTTTTTCCCGGTGGTCGAGGAGATCCTGTTTCGCGGCCTGCTGCAGGAATTCGTGCGGGACTATTTCAGTAAAGACATGCTGGGCCCCGTCAGTATTGCCAACCTGGTAACCAGCCTGATATTTGCCGGCCTGCATTTCTTTTATCAGCCCGCCGTGTGGGCCGCACTGGTGTTCATACCCTCCCTGGTATTCGGCTTTTTCAAGGACCGTACGGGCAGGCTGACGGCCCCGATCATTTTGCATATGTTCTACAATTTCGGATTTCTGTGGGTGTTCTCGGCGCCGCAATAACACGATTGCAGGAGCGCCTTGCAGGCGCGATTACCGCAATACAAATAATCATTCGCGTCTGCAGGGCGCTCCTACACGGTTTCTTTCAGGATCTGAATAAACCCTTCGTAACGAGAGCGCAGAGGTTTGTTGGTCTGCGGCTTAAACGTCTCCCCTGCTCCGCCTGGCGGCCAGTCCGCGGGCCCACCTGCTACCTGCCAGGCAATACCGCGTGCGGTGGCCTCGATCTGCACGGGCCGCTGCACCACGAGCCCGCACAGATCGGCCAGCCGCTGGCACAGGCCGTCCAGGTTGGAGAGTCCGCCACTGATGCGGATGCGGCTGATTGCCGGATTGTAGCGGCACAGACGCTCAATATTGGCCTGCAGCAGAAACACGATACTTTCGATAACGGCCACCATTGCCCCGGCGGTATCCACGCCGCTATCAAGAAAATAGGGCGGCGGACCGGACTTCCACCAGGGGGCACCCAGCCCGCCAATGGTATTGATGAACACCGTGGGATTCTCGATGGCGTCCAGCCACCCGGGCAGTTGTGTCCTGAGATCGCCGGCATGGTACTGGCTGGCCACCTGCCTGACGGCCGCGGCCGCGCCATTCACGGTCCCCTCGAGGTAATAGCGGGCACTGTCGGGTTCGCTATGCGAAATGCCGGCCAGCAGGCCATCGGGACGGTCACGGGGATTATCCACCGGCATCAGGACGAAGGCACCGGTCCCGATGTTGACGATCAGGGTGTCGGATGGCGGTTGTCCCTGTGCATACAGCGCGGCTGTCTGGTCACCGTTGACGACCCGCAACGGAACCGCGTGATGCGCCAGCTGGCCGTAATCATCGACTATCGGCCGACAAACCGGCAGGATCTCCCGCGGGATGCCGAACAGTGACAGCAAGTGCGTATCCCAGTCGCGTGTCTGCAGGTTCCACAACAGGGTGCGGGAGGCGTTCGCGTGGTCGACACAGGCCGGGCGCTCTGCCAGTAACCGGTAGACGAGATAACTCGCCAGCGGTCCGGCCAGCAGGGTGTTGGCCGCACGTGCTTTCTGCACCGGTGCCGATTCACGCAACAGCCATTGCAGTTTGCCGCCACCGTAGTGCGGCGACAGGTGCAGGCCGGTGATGGCCTCGACCTCCGCTTCGTGTTTCGCAAGCCGGTCGATGGCGTCCGCCGTGCGCCGGTCCTGCCAGCTGAGGACCGGACTGAGTGGTCTGCCGGTGACGCGGTCCCAGGCCAGCACACTCGAACGCTGGGTGGCGAGCCCGGCCGCGCGGATGCGGGCTATAGCCACGGCCGGGTCCGCCAGCACGGTATCGATCACGCCGTGCATGCTGTCCACGATCTCATCGGGTGACTGCTCGATCTCTGTGTGGCTGCGCGCGTCCAGGGATACCGGTTGATGCGCCGAGGCCAGCACGTGTCCCTGGCCGTCGAACACGATGGCACGCGTCGAATACGTGCCCTGGTCGATAACGAGGATATGATCTGCCGTCATCAGTCGACCGGTATCAGGGCGAGTTCCGCCGTACGCGCAACGACCCGGCGTTCAGGTAACACCGGCCGGAGTTGCTGCATCACCTTTGCCGCAGTGGCGCGGTAAACGGTCAGCTTGCCGCCATAGATCGACAGGGTGCGGGGATGGCGTGCGTTGTCGACGACCAGGTGGGTTTCGCGTGAGCGGCTGAAGGCCGCTCCGCCAGACGCCGGCAGAACGCGCAAGCCGGCCCACCGGTCTATGATTTCTGTGGAGCGCTGCGGAAAGTAATGCTGCTGTACCTCCAGCAGGTAGGACTGCTCATCCTCGCGTACGTGCACCTCGCGCGGATCACCCCGATAACTGTGTTCGGTGGTACCCAGCAAGGCATGCTCGCCCCACGGCAGCAGGAAGACCGCACGGCGGTCACGCGGTGCCTCGACATAGTAACAACCTGCCTTGACAGGTTGCTGCATGACGAGATGCGCGCCCTGCACCAGATCGGCCTCTACCGGTGGCGGTCGCGGGCTGATGCGGGCGTCAATGTTGTCCACCCATGGCCCGCCGGCATTGACCAGCACATGTCCCGTACAGAGCTGCTCTACCCCGTCAACACGGTAGCTGATCTCGCAGCCGGACGTCGTCACGGCGGCGGCGGTAAACTCTGCCGGACAGGCAAGCACCGCGCCGTACTCGATGGCCGATTGCATCACGGCACGGGTCAGGTCGGCGTCATTGGTCTGGGCGTCGTGATAGCGGAACACTGCCTGCAGCTTCGCGGTGTCCAGGCCGTCGAGTGTGTCCCATTTCCGTCGCGGCAGTGTGCCGAACCGGCTGGCGTGGCTGAGCCCGTCCAGCAGCGCGTACAGGGTCAGGCCGGCACGCAGGATCAGCGGGCGCCGCGTGGTATCCGGGTAGACCGGAATATGAAACGGTTGCAGACGTACCAGGTCCGGCGCGATGCGCAACAGGGTATCGCGTTCGACCAGGCTTTCGCGGACCAGGGCGAAATCGTAGCCTTCGAGGTAACGCAGGCCGCCGTGGACCAGTTTACTGGAGCGGCAGGAACTGCCACTGGCCAGTGCGAATTGCTCCAGCAACAGCACGCTGTAGCCGCCGCAGGCCGCGGCCTGGGCCACGCCGACACCGTGTATACCCCCGCCGACGATGACCACATCGAAATGCTCAGTCATGGTCATGCTCGCCCGTCAGCAGACTGCGAATGACATTGGTCTCGAGCATGTCAAAGCCGCGTTCGAGGAACGGCGCGATTTCATCGGCACGGTTCACGGTATAGACCACCCACTGCCACGGACCGTCCCAGAGCGACGCGGGTGGCGGCGGCAGCCGTGTACGATTGACGAACAGGTATTCCGGTACCAGCGCCCTGGCGCGTTGCCGGTTGTCGTCGTCCCAGTGCGGCAGGACCCAGCCGACCGGCAAGGCAGAGCGCATGCGCACATATTCCAGCGCCGTGTACTCGAAAGATATCAGGATGCATTGACCCCGCACCTCCGCCAGCGTTTCCAGCATGATATCGATGACCCGTTCAATCCCGAAGGCGATGATGCTGGCATGCTTGATCTCCACAAAGGCGCGTGCGTCAGGCCATGCGGCCAGCAGCTCGGCAAATTCCGCGAGGGTGGTCATATGGAAGTCCTGGTAGCGGTTACCAAAGCGGTCAGGATAGCCGGCCGGCAACGACAGGATTTCCGCACAGGACAGGTCGGCGATATTCCGGTCCCGGTCGGTGAGTTTCAGCAGGGACGGATCGTGACTGAGGACCGCAATGCCGTCAGCCGTAATCTGCACGTCGGTTTCGATATAGCGTGCACCGGCCTGCAGGACCTCGCGGTAGCCGGTCAGTGAATTCTCCGGCCAGGTCTCCGGCTCACCGCGATGTGCGATCAGGATGTCGATCATGCCCTGCTCCACCAGTCCGCGATGACCTGCGCGACATGCGGATTAACGAGGTAGCCATAGGATTTATGCACGTTGAGTCCGTTAGCGTCCCGGTAGTGATTGAGAACGTCATTGCGCATGTCCGTAATCGAGCTTACACAACCGTTATCGATCATTGCGTGAAAATCATTTGCCAGCATCGGGTCCAGCGCGACCAGGTCGCCACGTGATGAGATGTTAACCCAGTAATTGATGTTGCACGGGTAGTGACCAGGGTGGCGTGCATCCCGGCCGGCCAGCCGGCGCTGGACAAAGTTCATGCCCAGGGGGCTGCCCAGCGTCAGGAAGCAGTCGACACAGGTCTGCAGGCCCTCGAGGTACTGGAGTTCCCACAGGGAATCCCAGGCGATAATGGAGCCCATGCTGTGCCCGATCAGCAGCACGCGTTCGCCCTGTTCCGCAGCCTTGCGCAGCGGCGCCTTCTGCAGCTGGCGAATATGGCAGGCAGTATTGTCCTGGTTGCAGAAGTAGTGATTGGTTTCCTGGATCGAGCGCTTCACACGCGGGTCCGGGATCAGCGGGATCAGCCACGGCATCAGGTCGCCAAGCATGTACAGGGTACGGGCGACCCGGTATTTAAGGGGGCGTGCCGCCCTGATATCGGCCGGTGGATCGGTCCCGGCCAGCAGGCGATCGATCCATGGCAGCACGTCAACGATATCACGACTCCGGGTATGGACCAGGTGACTCCACGCGACCAGTGTGAAGCAGTCGCTGGACTCGATTTCCGCGGCGATTTCCCGGTCTACCCTGGCGACGCCATGCAGCAGACAGCGCAGCAGCTGCTGCCGATGCGCGGCAGCCGGCGGCTTGGGGTTCTTGCCGTGGGTAAAGATAATGCGCTTCAAGGTGATGCGGGATCAGAATGATGCCAGTTGCTCACAGGTCGGTTCGGCACAGCAATACCAGTTCTCGGACAGGCGTGGCACAGGCGTGCCGGCCGCGTGCAGATCGATGGACGGGACTGGCAGGCCGGCCGCCTCATGCGCCAGGCGCCAGACGCCGGTGAAGATGTCGGCACGGGAGCGGCCGTCAGACTCGGCCTGTTGCACCCAGGCCTGTACGTCCTGCTGCAGGCGGTCCATGCGCGGGTCCGGGTGCACCCAGGGATGTCCAAGGACTGCCAGGTCAAACGGACCGATGCAACGCTCACTGCCCTCGATGTCGAGTACCAGGGAGCCGGCCGGCACCAGCAGGCGGATCGACAGCTGCACCGGCGCCACGGCCTCGACCAGCTGCAGCGCAATGATGTCTGTGAGCAGCGCAAGGTAGTGTTCCAGCCGTGTCCAGGGCGTGAAGGCGACGAAGGTCGGCGCCAGCACGATGCCGGCCTCGCGCATGAGCGCGAGTGCTGCGATGAAATCCGCACGGCTATGGCCCTTGTCCAGCAAGGCAAGCAGAGCATCGTCAACAGATTCAACCGCCGACAGGATAAACAGACACCCGTATCTGCCCAGCTCGCGAATCTCGTCAGGATACCTGACGATATGCTCGATCTTGATGGTGGCGTCCCAGGTCAGGTCGGGATAGCGTGCATGCAGGGCGCGCACGATGCGCAATGCATGGCCCGGGCCATTGAAGAAATCCGGGTCACCGAAGGAGATATGACGCGCACCGGCGGCAATCTGGCCGGCGATATCCTCCATAACGACATCCATTGGTATGACGAAAAACTTTCCTGCATAGACCGGTACCACCGGACAGTGTTTGCAGTGATATCTGCAACCACGGGTCGTCTCGACGAAACCTGCCGTGCGGGTCGTGCCATCCGGCATGACCAGGCTGGCATATTGGTCGAGCGTCGGCAGTCCGCTGCGGTCGGGAACGATGAACGGAACCTTGTCGAGCCGTGTCGTGGCCATGAAGGGTGGTGGCTGATCACTGCTGCGCAACTGCCTGACCAGCTCGAGCAGGCCACCCTCAAACTCGCCACCAATGACGGCATTCACGCCCAGGCTACGAAACAGATCGACATTCATAGGCGCGTACAGACCGAAGATGCACAGGCGTGCATGCGGCGACAATTGTCTGATCTTCGGCAATGCCTCTACGGCGATCCGCGTGGCCGTATGCATCGGGACATAAATTCCCACCAGTTCGGTGTCTGCATACAGACATGCATCGAGTTTCTGGATGGACAGATCACAGCAGGTAACAGTGCAGCCTTCCCTCGCCAGCAAGGCCGCCGGTTCAGCCAGGCCGAAGGGTTGCCGACCGAGTTCATACGGATTGATGAGGGTGATTTTCATGTCTGTTTTTCTTTTTAATACAATAAGATGCAATGTAATTGAAAGTTTCTTTCTTAACTGGCTGCCAGCTGCACAAACGGTGCAGGTCGGCGCTTGCATGACGCTATATTCTACAGCGTTTGTCGCACACCGCTGTAGCTGTCGTTGCAGCCGCTTTCAGGTAGTATTCACACGCACCGATTTGACGCGTGATTGCGGTTCAGCAGGCAGGAGAAGTAACAATGGCGACATCGAGGGGCATTACACTCACCGGTTTTCTGCTGCGTCTCATAGCGGCAGCTGTACTGGTGTTCTCGACCTATAACCCATCAGGCACTTCCTACTACCACTGGCTGAGTGAGAATATCTCCACGCCCACACCGCTGCTGGCGCTGGGAGGCATTTTGCTGCTGATCGGCTGGACCATCTACCTGCGTGCAACCGGTCGTTCACTGGGTGCCTTCG
Source organism: Gammaproteobacteria bacterium (assembly GCA_049665685.1). GTDB lineage: Bacteria > Pseudomonadota > Gammaproteobacteria > UBA9214 > UBA9214 > UBA9214. The sequence goes on along the minus strand of JBATGJ010000366.1, from coordinate 10,104 downwards.
GACTGTTCCTCGCGGCCGCCTTCTTTGGCGTGCTGGTGTGGATGGTGATCGACTGGGGCTGGATCAGCGCGGACAGCGTCGAGGCCATGACATGGATCTTCCAGGTCATCCTGTGCGGGGTCCTCGCTATCGGCATTTCCTGGTCGCATATCCGCCGGCGCATGACCGGACAGGTCGACGTCGACGAAGTGGAAGGCGATATTGATTAACCGCTGGCATGCACCGGGATGAGCACCGCCATCCCCTTTGAGTACATCGATACGGCGGACGGCTTGTCCGGCCTGTGCGACCGGCTCGCCGGTGTTCCATGGATTGCCATCGACACGGAATTTCTCCGCGAGAAAACCTACTATCCGAAGCTGTGCCTGCTGCAACTCGCGGTCCCCGGCATGGCCGCCTGCATCGATCCGCTGGCGCTGGATGACCTCACACCGGTCACCGACCTGCTGTTTGACGAACGCATCGTCAAGGTCATGCATGCCGGCCGGCAGGACATGGAGATCATCTATCACCTGACCGGCCGGGTCCCGGCACCCGTATTCGACACGCAGATCGCCGCGCCGTTGCTCGGCTATCCCGATCAGGTCGGTTACGGCAACCTGGTCAAGTCCATACTGAATGTCACGCTCGACAAGCTGCACACCCGCGATGACTGGTCGCGACGCCCGCTTACCCCGGAGCAGGTACGCTATGCCGCCGATGACGTCATCTTTCTGGTGGATGTGTACCGCGCGCTGCATGAACGACTGGCGTCGCTTGACCGGCTGGCATGGCTGGCCGCGGACTTCCGCCATTTGTCCGACCCGGCGCTGTATGAAAATCCGCCGGAGCTGGCATGGCTCAAGGTCAAGGGGGGCAATCGCCTGCGCGGTGCCAGCCTGGCTGTGCTGCAGGCCCTTGCCGGGTGGCGGGAGGAAGAGTCACGCGAACGCGACCGCCCGAAGGGCTGGGTGCTGCGTGATGATGCCATGGTCGATATTGCCCGGCACCGGCCTGCCACGCTGGATGCATTGAAACGGATCCGCGGGCTCAATGAACGCCTGCTGGCGCGCTCCGGGCAGACCCTGGTCGAGCTGGTCGTGGCGGCTGCCCAAACCAGGCCACAACCCTTCCCCGACCAGGGGTCACGCACACCACTGACCACCGCGCAGGACGCGATGGTGGACGTACTGATGGCGGTGGTCCGTCTCAGTGCAGCCGAGAATGATCTGAGCCCCACGGTGCTCGCCTCGCGCAAGCAACTGGAACAGCTGGTCCAGGGCAGCCAGGACAGCGGCGTCATGCAGGGCTGGCGCAAACCGCTGATCGGTGATCGTCTGACGGCCCTGCTGGACGGCCAACTGACACTGGGTATACACAACGGTCAGCTGGTTGTCCAACCCCCGGTTATGCTCGAGGCATAAAGAACCCCCCGCACAGCCTCGCTGCTACAGGCGTATCTACTTGCGCGTGTGGCCCGCATTCACACTGGCTACTAAGCAACTCTGCTCACCTGCAGGAGCGCCTTGCAGGCGCGATCGACGGGGGCACGGATACTTCGCGCTCGCAGAGCGCTCTTACGCAACTACGTTCGAATACCGTAACCGGTACGCAGCAGGTACAGACTGAACAGATACAGCACGAGGATGAAGCCGATGCTGATCAGGTAGGAAATCCACAGGCTGATATCGGAAATGCCAAGAAAGCCGTAGCGGAATGCGTTCACCATGTACAGAATCGGGTTGGCTTTTGAGGCGCCCTGCCAGAAATCGGGCAACATGTTAATGCTGTAGAAGATACCACCCAGGTAGGTCAACGGCGTCAGGACGAAGGTGGGTATGATCGAAATGTCATCAAAGCTGTTGGCAAACACCCCGTTGATCAGGCCCGCCAGCGAAAACAGGATGGATGTCAGTACGATCATGCTGAGCATGACAGCGATACTGTGGATGTTGAGCGGGTTGAACGCCAGCGATACGAGCGTGACGGCAACTCCGACCGTCAGGCCACGCGCGACGCCACCGCTCACGTAGCCGACCAGGATGATGTAGTTCGGGACGGGCGAGATCAGCATTTCCTCAATGTGGCGCTGGAACTTCGAGCCATAGAATGACGACACCACGTTGGCATAGGAGTTGGTGATCACGGACATCATGATCAGGCCGGGGATGATGAACTCCATGTAATCGAAACCGCCCATCTGGCCAATCCGCGGCCCGATGAGGTTACCGAATATGATGAAATACAGTGCCGTGGTGATGACCGGCGGCAATACTGTCTGCACCCAGATACGCGCGAAGCGGCGCACCTCCTTGGTGGCAATGGCCTGCAGTGCAATCAGCTTGGCGTGCGTATTCATGGTGCCGCACCGTCCTGGCTGTTTTCCACCAGATTCATGAACAGTTCTTCCAGGCGATTGGTCTTGTTGCGCATGCTATTGATCTTGATGCCTTGCTGGGTCAGCTCGGCAAACAGCGAATTGATCGATTCACCACGGCGAATTTCCGCCTCCAGCGTGTTTTCATCCACCTGCACCAGCCGGTGCTGTCCCAGCTGTGGTAGTTCCGCCAGGGGCGTGGCCAGATCCAGCACGAAGGTCTCCATACTGAGGGTGTTGAGCAGGTTACGGGTACTGGTATTTTCGATCAGCTCACCCTCGTCGATGATCGCGATATTGCGGCACAGGCTCTCGGCCTCTTCCAGGTAATGGGTAGTCAGGATGATGGTGGTGCCGGCGGCATTGATCTCGCGCAGGTAGGACCACATCGAACGCCTGATCTCGATATCGACGCCGGCCGTCGGCTCGTCAAGAATCAGCAGGCGTGGCTGGTGTACCAGCGCACGGGCGATCATCAGGCGCCGCTTCATGCCGCCGGACAGATTGCGCGACATGATGCTACGCTTGTCCCACAGATCGAGGTGCTTCAGGTATGTCTCGGCACGCCGGTAGGCCTCTGCACGCGGGATGCCATAGTAGCCTGCCTGGTTGGCGACCACCTCCTCGACCGGTTCGAACATGTTGAAGTTGAACTCCTGCGGCACCAGGCCGATGCAGGCCTTGGCCGCGGAGAGTTCGCGGTCGATATCGTGCCCGAAGACTTCGACGCTGCCGCTGCTCTTGTTGACCAGCGAGGTAATGATGCCAATGGCGGTCGTCTTGCCCGCACCGTTCGGTCCGAGCAGCGCAAAGAAGTCCCCCTCGGCGACCTCCAGGCTGATACCCTTGAGCGCCTCATGACCGCCCTTGTAGGTCTTGCGCAGATCGCGCAGTTTCAGTGCGGCGGGCATCCTCTACACCAGTTTGATCAGTAGCAGGACGAACAGGACCACCAGCACAATCGGCCACAGGAAACCGGCCCAGTCACGGTTCTCCGCCTGCCGGCTCCGTTCCAGCATGACCTTCACGCCAGGACCCATCCAGAACAGGACGAGTAAGACGAGTGCCCCGAGCAGGAGCATTTCCCAGGTTGACATCTGATCCATCAGGGAAGTCCGGGTTTGCCTATATCAAAAGAGATATCATACGCAGACTGAGGATACGGCGATTGCTGATATGATAAGACATCAGGCGCAAGCGGGTGAAGCAATAATATGGAGCAGGCATCTGGCGTGTTTGTCAGCAGGCAGGCATACAGTCCCGGCTACGACCGGGATATGACAACGATCGGCCTGCCGGTCGTACCCGTCCCGGCTATTGATATGCAGGCCGGAGCAGTTAACTGATGGCGCGCTGGGTCGAAGGCCGGGTGCATGCCCTGCATCAGTGGACGGATGAGCACTTTTCGCTGCAGGTCGAGGCCGATATCCCCCCCTTCACCGCCGGTCAGTTCTCGCGCCTGGCGCTGGAAATCGACGGCGAGATGGTCGGCCGCCCCTACTCGTTCGTCAACGGGCCGCACAATCCCCTGCATGAATTCTATTTCATTCTCGTGCCGGGCGGGCCACTGACGCAACGCCTGATTCAACTGCAGCCGGGCGACACGGTCTTTATCGCCCCGCGTGCCGCCGGTTTTTTCGTGCTGGATGAGATTCCCGATGCCACCAACCTGTGGATGCTCTCCACCGGCACGGCCATTGGCCCGTTCCTGTCGATCCTGTCCACGGACGTGCCGTGGCAGCGATTTGCGAATATCGTGCTGGTCCACGCGGTCCGCACTGTGCAGGAACTGACTTATCCGGATACGATCCAGGCCCTGCTCAGGCAACACCCGCAGCAGCTCACATTTATACCGTTCGTCAGCCGCGAGCAGACGGACTTCGCCCTGAGCGGGCGGGTGCCGACTGCGATCGAGGACGGCACGCTCGAGGCGCGCGCCGGGTTGCGGCTGGATGTCGCCGACTCACAGGTGATGATCTGCGGCAACCCGGCCATGGTCAACGATACGCAGGGTGTACTGGTTGCACGCGGCCTGAAAAAAAATCGCCGTCGGGAACCCGGGCAGATCACCACGGAACAATACTGGAAGACGTGATCATCGCGCCTCCCGCGGCACTTGTACCTCCCGTTCATCGCGAGGCGCTTCTACCTCAATCCATGTTCCTGCGGGAACGGATCGCGTCTGCCAGGTGTACCTACAGGGGCGTCGATTGGCGCAGGAGCGCCTTGCAGGTGCGATATAACCGTTCAGACAAACAGCGTGAGCACACCGGTGTAACCGTACAGCCGGTTGTGTGAAATTTCGCCGTTGGCGAAAAAGCCGACCAGCGGAAAATCACCCAGCTGGTCGCGGATCATGTTCAGCTCTTCCGAGTTTTCACCAAACTGGTGACGCCCGCGTCCCAGGCAACTGTAATAGACACCGCCACGAATCTGTCCCTGCGCCCGCCTGCCGAGATCCGAGAGCATGCGCATCATGTCTTCCCGTGCGGCATCGCCGTCACGGCGACAGAACATGATGCGGGTGTCATTTTCCAGGTTATCCCCGACCGCAAGCAGTTTTTCCTGCGGATCGATACCGATCAGGTTACGCACCAGGTAGTCGCCGGTATCGGAACCGGGCACCGGAAAGCCGGCGAAGATATAGCCGGCGACACGTGACAGTTCACGTGACAGGACCTCACCGATATCCTGTTTGAACACATCCAGGGCGGCCCTGCCGTCCAGTTCGGAAATAATGTTTCCGCTGCAGGCCGTGATGACATGCTTGCCACCGATCGGCGAACAGCCCTGTGTGAGGCTGCTGATAACCGGCACTTCGCCCGAGAACAGCACGCCGGACAGGCCGCCCTCGGTGATCTCGCCGGCGATCTGCTGCTGAAAATGTTCATCATTCGACGAGGTCAGACCACCCACGAGGAAACCGGGGTCAAGCTGGGTCGACAGCGACTCGATGATTTGCGGGAGATAAGTGTTACGCGGATCGCCGTGCACGATAGCGAAATGGGCATTCTTTTCGGCCAGCCAGCTACTGTTGGTGACCAGCATGTCTGACAACGGTTCGATGCCGGATGGGAGCAGGCGGTAGCTGTCCTCCGGCAACATGGCCAGCATCACGGCGGCAGCCGGCTCATCGTAGATTTCCGTGCCGGTAAAGCAGATACCCGCTCCGACCGTGCCAACCCAGTCCTGAACGCCGGTCTTTTCACGCAGCCGCTGCAGCAGGCTGTCGAGGTGGGGAGCCAGTGCATCGGTAACGTACAGGAAACCGAGATTCGCAGTCACCGGCTCGCTGCACAGCTCGGCCAGGCAGCGATCAGCGATGGCTTCCCAGTCATCACCCGTGGCGCAGGTGGCCCTGAAGGAGGTGGCGTTCATTGCCCTATTGTACAAGATGAAATCTGCAACCGTGTGGCACGGTATGAAATATAACTTTTATCCTCTCATTTGAACCGCCGCAGGATCTGCAATACCATGTACCCACTCCATCTGGATTAACAATGAAACTTCAATCACGACGCTTTGTCAGCCGGTTAACCGGCAGTACCATTGCCCTGGTACTGGCCGGCGGCCGCGGTTCCCGACTGAAAATGCTGACCGAATGGCGCGCCAAGCCATCGGTACCGTTTGGCGGCAAATTCAGGATCATCGATTTTGCCCTGTCCAACTGCCTGAACTCCGGCATTAACCAGATCAGTGTGCTCACGCAGTACAAATCGCATGCCCTGATCCGCCATATTCAGCGTGGCTGGGACACCTTCCGCGAGGACATGGGTGAGTTCGTCGAAATCATACCGGCACAGCAATGGGTCACCGAGGAGGCCTGGTTCAGAGGCACGGCTGACGCGGTCTACCAGAGCCTCGATATCATCACCAGCCATCAACCCAAGTATGTGCTGGTGCTGGCGGGTGATCACGTCTATCAGATGGATTATGGCGAGATGCTGGCCACGCATGTCCAGCAGGAAGCGGACATCACCATTGCCTGCTTTAACGTGCCATTGGCCGATGCCAGTGCCTTTGGCGTGATGACCGTCGATGACAGTCACCGCGTTCGTGAATTCCATGAGAAACCGGCGCGGCCGGTGCCCCGCCCCGACGACCCGGACACTGCGCTGGTCAGCATGGGTGTTTATATCTTTTCCTGTGATTACCTCGCGAAAGAGCTGCAACGGGATGCCGGTATGGCGGACTCCAGCCATGATTTCGGCAAGGACATCATCCCCAGCGCGCTCGCGGAAGGTCACCGCCTGATTGCCTACCCGTTCGACCAGCAGGTTTTCGAGAGCAAGGCCTACTGGCGGGATGTCGGCACCCTCGATGCCTATTTCGAGGCAAACATGGAAGTACTGCGGCCGGACCCGGCCCTTGACTTGTATGGAATGGACTGGCGGATACGCACCTATCAGGAGCAGTTACCGCCGGCAAAATTCATCGCCACGCCGACCAGCCGCTCGGATATGGGTACCTCGATGGTGAGTGGCGGTTGCGTGATCAACCAGTCGCAGCTGGAAAATTCCATGCTGTTTTCCAACGTTCATGTGGGTAAGCACTGTATGCTGGAAGATGTACTGGCGCTGCCCGACTGCCGGATCGAGGACAATGTCCGCCTGAAGCGCGTACTGCTGGATAACGGCTGTCATGTGCCGGCCGGTACCGTGATCGGCGAGGATCCGGAAGCAGACGCCCAGCGTTTTCATCGCACACCCGGTGGTGTGGTCGTGGTCAATCGTGTCATGCTTGGGCAGGAACACAAATACACACCCAGCGGCGATATAGATCACACACTTATTTGACTATGCTTCTGCACCCTCGCGCTTAAGGTACTGATCGATCCGCTCCCGGCTGTTCAACTCGGGTATCTCGATCGGCCCATCCATATCCCCCGCCGCAATGCCCTGCTTGAGCGTCTCGAGATAACGCGCTGCGGTCCTGTCCCAGGTATAGGTCGAGCTCACCCGCTCCATACCGCGTTGTGCTAGCGCTGACTGCTGCGCCAGACACGCCTCGAGTCCGCGCGCAATATCCCCGGTGTCGAACGGATCGACCAGGATGCCGGAACCGTCCTCGAAGATTTCTGACGGGCCGCCGTTGCGGGTGGCGACCACGGCCAGTCCGCAGGCTGCCGCCTCGATGGGCGCCAGGCCAAACGGCTCGTAGAATGCCGTCAGGGCGAATACCGAGCCGCGTGCTGCAAAGTAGCGATAGGCGGAAGCCAGTGCCTGTTGCGAACGGACATCGACGAAATCAACGCGCTCACGCAGGCCGGCTGCACGGATGCTGTCCAGGATCGGCTGCAACACGCCCTGTTCGCCCGCCGACAGGGTGGAGACATCGGCAAACGGGTCCTGGATCCCGCGTAGAAAGATCGCCAGCCTGGCGCTGGCCTGCAGCGGATTTGATGCCGCATAGGCCTGCACGATGCCAAGGATATTTTTTTTCTCATCCAGCCGGCTGGAGGCGACGATGTACGGCGCATCGTTGTCGCCGATCTGCCGGTGCAGTGTGGCGTGGGTTGCGGCATCCTGCGGACCGGCCTGCGTCGAGAATACCTCGACGTTGACGCCGGGCGGGATCACCGCAAACCGGGCATCGTCGTGGATGTCGATGGCACCGCGGTACAAGGGGTGAGCATACTGGCTAAAGCGCTCCTGCCGTGTTGAGGTGATGACGCGAAAGGCCGCCGCCATAGCCAGGCGCTCCGCCGCGATGCGCTCAGAGAAACAGTATTCCGCTTCCATGGCCTCCGCGTTTTCCGGCGACATACCGAGCTTGTCGAGTTTTTGCGCACCCAGCGAATGCCCCGTGAAGGTGTAGCCACGGCCGGTGGCCTTTTTCAGCAGGGCCGCGCAATAACCGGCATCGGCATAATGGGCGGTAAATGCGTCCGGCAAATCATCGCCATAGAACGCACGAATGTTGTCGACCCATTCGCCGAAATGCGGCCAGAGCTGTTCCTTGCGCAGGAAGCCGGGGCCGCCGCAATCAATGCGCACGATACGTGGCCCGCTTTCATCGTCCGAATACCAGCCTGTCTGTGCGGAAAAACCCTGCCATGACGGGTCATCGATGCGCCGCGTGAGGATGTCTACGCGGACACCCAGTGACGCCAGTGCCAGACAGACCTCCTTGACGTAAACGAGCTGGCCACCGAAATCGGGATGTTCAGTCAGGTAGGAATCTTTTCGGTCGAAATTGCCCTGCGGATTCAGGAAGGCGATGTGCATGTGTCTTCAGCTGGCTATGCTGTAGTCACGGTTGATGATGATGTCGGCACGTTCCCTGTCGGCGGAAATGATTTCATGCTCGATGACGAGCACCCGGTCGATGAAGTCATCCAGCTCGGCGGCATCACGGTTGCGACGTTCGCGGTGCTTGCGTGTATCGCGGTAATCGCGATCGATAAACACGCGCGTTTCCACATGTTCCACCTTGGTCGTATAGGTCCCCTCCACGATGGCTACCCTGGCATCCTTCATCTGCAGGATCTCGGCATCGATCCGGTCCTCCTCGTAGACCACCAGTGGCTTTTCGACTGCAGGTTCATTGTCGATAAAGGCTTCCAGGTGCGCACTCATCAGGTCGAGCCGCACCTCCTGTGGTCCTGCCCAGCTGATGTCCTTGCGCCGGGTGAGGTCATTGATCTTTGGCGGATAGAGGAAATAATCATCCTGCTGGATGACCAGACAGGGGATTTCGGCAACCTCCAGATGCCTTGCGATCGCTACGGCGATCTCGGATTTTCCGGCCCCTGACTCGCCGGCGACCGATATCGTGTATTTTCCATCGAATGTCTGGATGGCTGGCAGGAGTCTGGCCGCAACAGAGATTGCGGCCCGGTGGTGGTGTTCTTCAATAATAATGGTATCGCCCTGCATTATTACCTCGCTTGCCCGGGCGAGATTACTATAGAATCCCGCAGTTTGCCCGATAGTTACAAACAGGCAGTCTAACATAGCCGGGCCGGTGTGATAGCCGCCCGGCTGTACAGTGATCCTCCAACCGGCGGTCCTTATCCGGAATTTGGCATCCATGCACCAGCGCGGCACAGACAGACGCAAATACCCGGCAGACTGGGACAGGCTCAATCATGAACTGGCCGCCATCGAACAGTACGACGGTAACCTGCTGAACGTGGTCGAGCGCCTGACTGAACATCAGCTCGGGACGGGCTTTATTCGTGATGATCTGTATGCCGTGCAGTATTTCGACTTTCCACATCCCCGAGACCCGGCGCGTTTTCTATCGGTTCAGTACAATCCGGCCCGCACGAACCGGCTGAAGAATAAGGTCAATGCCCTGCCACCCAAACGTAACGACAGGGTGAATGACGGCTGTTTGCTGTGCAGTGACAATATCGAGTGGCAGTACCGGGGTGTTGAGATCGGCTACGTCATCGATCTGAACGGTATGCCGTTCAATATCCTGATGAACGCCTATCCATTGATGCCGGGCCATATTGTTGTTGCGGCCCAGGAACATATCCCCCAGGCCTGGAACCTGGGCGATGCCGGGACCCGGCAGTTTACGGTCGACGAGATCGTTGCCAACCTGGCTGCCCTGGCACAGCGACTGCCGGGTTACGTCGGCTTTTACAACGGCGACGGGGCCGGTGCCTCGGTGCCGGCTCATTTTCATTACCAGTTGTTCAGGCGCCGCAATGGCGGCAATCGTTTTCCGCTTGAACTCGCACCGGCCCGCCAGGTCGCCGATCTGGTGGCCGAGATCGAGGATTATCCGGTCAACGC
>JBATGJ010000365.1:0-6957 GCA_049665685.1 Gammaproteobacteria bacterium | reverse complement strand
TATTTACACCAAACGAAATACCCATACCGACTCCGAACGCCAAGCCGAGCAACACCAGGCCCAGGCCAGCCCGATTAGCTATGAATTTACACGTGTGCAGCGTATTTATCATGTCTATCAGCACGTTATTTTAATCCTGCCCATATATCATGCGGAAAAGGATAAAGGGTGTCGGAGCACATTCCTTCGTAATATAAGCAGAAAATGTGCTCTGACACCTTTATTGGAGCGGCGGTTACTACATACTATACCGCCATGAAAAAACACCTTATGACCTGCACGCTCGGTACGCTGGCGATCCTGGCCACCCTTGTTACGCCGGAGACTTTTGCGGAAGGAGATCCGCGGCCTACGCCGACCGGACCCCGGTACGAAGACGATGAAGTCTTCATCCGTATTGTCCACCGCTCACACGAACAGCTCACTGCATTTTATCTGGGACGTGGATTCAACCAGGCGTCAATCGACCAGATTCTGGGCACCTGTTTCTTCACCCCGATCATCCATAACAAAACCCTGGATGTGATGTGGCTGGAGCTTGATAACTGGAAGTTCAGCCGCGGCGAAGAACAGATCCCGCGTATAAAACGTGACTACTGGCCGGAGCAATGGGAGCAGTCGGGTTTGACACAGGCTCACCGGTCGACCTTCTGGTGGACACTGATGCCGGAAGTGCGCGACCTGCGTCTCGATGAGCGTGTCGGTGGCAGCGTGGTGATACCCTGGCAAAGCCGGCCCTTTACCCTCACCATGAATTTTTACACCGGCGCCGATAAACAGGGTCCGCTCAAAACCATCGTTTTTAAGGATATCGAATGCGTAACCGACACGCCTTGACCCGCGCAGTTGTATATGGCTGCCTGTTGTTCGTTTCGCTGCCTTCCATTGCAGCAGGCACGCTGCCGAAGGGCCTGCTGGAACTCGACGGCCGTGAAGCGCCGCCACTTGTGCTTGACAACCTGGACGGTGAACGCTGGGATATCAGTGAAGCGCGTGGTCGCTGGCTTTTCGTGCACTTCTGGGCCAGTTGGTGTGGTCCCTGCCGCAAGGAAATGCCGACCATTCAGGCTATCTTCCCGCAACTCGATGCATCACAACTGGAGATTGTATTGATCAACACCGCGGAAACGGAAGATACCGTGTTCTCCTTCCTTGCCGAAGTTGCGCCGGATATAACACCACTCATGGACACGGACGGCCTGGTTACCGAACAATGGCAACCGCGCGGCCTGCCGGCAACCTTCTTTGTCGACCCCGAGGGCCGGCTGCAATATCTGGCGCTTGGCGGACGCCCCTGGGACACCCCCGAATATCTCGAGTTCGTGCAGCGCCTGGTCCGCCAGTAGCGTGCTGAAAATATCTGCACTCGTTCTTTTCCTCAGCCTTGTCGCCGGCTGTGCATCCACGCCGGTGCCCGAGGCTCAGCCGGCGTCCCTGTCCTTCATTGAACTGTCCATCGCTGACGCACAGCAGGCCATCAGGGAACAGCGGATAAGCTGCGAGCAACTCACCCGGCGCTATATCAGGCGTATCGAAACCTACAACCAGGTTGGTGGACTCAACGCCATTATTTATATGAATCCACGTGCGCTGGAACGCGCCCGGTCGCTCGATCACCATTATGCCGCTGGTGACGCCATGAAGCGCCTGCACTGCATGCCGGTTATCCTCAAAGACAATTTCGACACCGCCGACATGCCCACCGAGGCCGGCTCAATCGCCCTGCAGGGATCCTATCCCCCGGATGATGCCTTCATGGTGAAACGCCTGCGTGACAACGACGCTATCATTCTTGCCAGGTCAAACATGGCCGAGTGGGCATTCAGCCCCTACGAGACCGTCAGCTCGACCCACGGCATCACCCGCAACGCCTATGACACCGAACGGGTACCCGCCGGTTCCAGCGGCGGGACCGCCTCGGCGATTGCCGCCAATTTCGGCATTATCGGCATGGGTACCGACACCGGGAACTCGATCCGCGGCCCGGCCTCGCACCTGGCGCTGGTAGGCATACGCTCGACCATCGGTGCCACCAGCCGCGACGGCATCGTCCCACTGCTGCTGAATCGCGATATCGGGGGGCCGTTGACACGCACCGTGACCGATAGCGCGATGGTGTTCTCGGTGATCGCCGGCGCAGATCCTGCTGACCCGCTCACCATGCCTGCAGCCGGGCGCGTCAAGGCCGACTACCGTGTCTATCTCAGGCGTGATGGTCTGCAAGGTGCCCGGCTTGGCGTACTGCGTGCGCTGGTGGACACTGGTGATGCCGATTTCGAAGTGACTGACACCATGGACAAGGCCATCGAGGAACTCAAGGCCGCTGGCGCCGTGATCATCGACCCGTTCGATATTCCCGACTTCGACCGGCTTCGACAGGCCACCGGTTTCTGCAGCCGCTTCAGGTACGACCTGAAAAACTACCTGGACACCCTGGGTGCCCCGGTGCCGATAAGCTCGCTCGATGACGTCTACCGGGACCGGCGTTACCTGCCGGGCAGTGCAGAGGCCATGCAATGGGCAATGGCAGTATCGGGAACACCGCAGGAACAGGACCCGCCCTGTGTTGACGTCGCAGGCGACCCACGGCGCAAACAGTTTCTGACGGCAGTCGTGGCGGCCATGGACGGCGCCGACCTGAACGCCATCATCTACCCCAGCTGGAACAATCCGCCTCGAAAGATTGGTGACCTGGAAAGCCCGCACGGCAACAACAGTCCGATTATCGCGCCGCACACCGGTCAGCCCGCCATTACCGTGCCGATGGGTTTTACCAGCAACGGACTGCCACTGGGTTTACAGTTCCTGGCGCGGCCTTTCGATGAACACAAGCTGTTCCAGTATGCTTTCGCTTACGAACAGGCGACACAGCATCGCAGACCTCCGGACGGTTTCGGACCGCTGGACTAGAGATCCATCGCCACTATTTGGACAGTAGCAATATGAAGAACACCATTGACCAGATCGTCACCAGAGCCAATACGATTATTTTTGGCAAAGAGCACCAGATCCGCCTCGCCCTCGCCTGCCTGCTGGCAAGGGGGCATCTGCTTATCGAGGACCTGCCTGGCATGGGCAAGACCACGCTCTCACACCTGCTGGCCAGCTTGCTGGGCCTCACATTCCAGCGCATACAGTTCACCAGCGACCTGTTACCGGCCGACATCCTGGGTATCTCTGTCTACGACAGGGAACGCAACACCTTCTCATTCCACCCCGGACCGATATTTTCGCAGTTCATACTCGCTGACGAGGTCAACCGCTCCACGCCCAAGACGCAAAGCGCGCTGCTTGAGGCGATGGAGGAGCACCAGGTGACCCTCGAGGGGAAGACCCGTCAACTGGCAGAGCCGTTCTTCGTGATTGCGACGCAAAACCCCGGGCACCACATTGGCACCTTTCCCCTGCCCGAGTCCCAGCTCGACCGTTTTCTGATGCGCATAGAGATGGGTTATCCGGACAGTGATGCTGAACGCCTGCTGCTGCGTGGAGAGAACCGTCGGGATCTGCTCAAGGAGATCCGGCCGGTTATCTCAGCCGAAGAGCTCCTGCGCATGCAACGGCAGATACCCGGCACCACCGTTTCGGATGCGCTGCTCGACTACCTTCAGGCACTGGTCACCTTCTCGCGTGAAGCCCCGCAATTCGAGAACGGACTCTCACCGCGCGCCGCGCTCTCACTACTGCGCGCCTCTCAGGCCTGGGCCCGGATCGAAGGCAGAGATTTTGTGATCCCTGAAGATATTCAGAGCGTACTGCCGGCTGTCGCCAGCCATCGTCTCAGTGGCGGCGATCCCGCTGTATCCAGCAGCGATCTGCTCCTGTCCTCGGTCGCCATTCCCTGAACGATGCCGGGCGAAGCACTACTCAGGTTTCCGGCCTTTCGACGCCGCCTGATCAATCGTGGCACTCAAACCGATGCAGTAGAGATCGACAACAGTCACCTCTACATCCTGCCATCGCGACAGGGCCTGATGTTTGCCGTGGTATTGCTGGTAATGCTGATCTGCTCGATCAATTACGACAACAACATGGGTTTCATGCTCACCTTTCTGCTTGGCAGTCTGGCGACTGTCTCGATTCTGCATACCTACAGAAATCTGAAGGGTATGACCCTCCGGGCCGGACGAAATCTACCGGTATTCGCCGGAGAATACGCCAAGTGTCTTGTCTACCTGGACAATCCCGGCAGGACGGCCCGCCACCTGCTCACGCTGCAGTGCGAGGGAGAGACCCGTGAGGTCAGCAAGATCGAGCCACTGCGACACGGCAGTGTTGAGTTCCTGTTCAAGAGTACCCATCGTGGCTGGCGCCAGCCCGGGCGGATCAAGATCGAATCGACCTTCCCGCTGGGACTGTTTCGCGCCTGGAGCTGGATCGAGCTGGACAGTCGCTGCCTGATCTATCCCCGACAGGAACAGAATCCACCCTTCCCTCCGCTTGAGTCGGGTGAAACCGAACACGGGGCACGCCAGGGCGAGGGCATGGAGGACTTCGCCGGGCTACGCCGCTATCGAAGCGGTGACCCAATGGGCCACATCGCATGGAAAGCGGTGGCGCGTGGACAACCCATGCTGATCAAACAGTTTTCCGGAAGTGGTGGTGGAAGCGCCTGGTTCGTCTGGGACGAACTGGTCGGACTCGACCCTGAACAGCGACTCTCGCGTCTCTGTCGCTGGGTCGTGGATGCCGATCGTGAGGGCATGGAGTATGGCCTCAGAATGCCGGAACGGACCTTCAAGCCCAACAGTGGTGAACACCACCGTCACCAGATTCTTCACTACCTGGCACTGTACGGACTCGACACAGCAGAGCCGGAGCGCTAGCCATGTATACCCTGCGCTCATCCATCCACCCCGAAACGATTGCCTGGCTGATCCTCTCCCTTGTGCTGGTCACGGTGCCCCACCTGTTGCGCCTCCCCGTCTGGATACCGGTCATCGCACTCATCTTCGGCCTGTGGCGATGGCTTGCAGCAAAACGTCAATTCCCGCTACCGGGCATATTGATACGCGTGATCCTCATGACGGCCATCCCTGTCGGCATATTTCTCAGCTACGGCCGGCTGTTCGGACGTGATGCCGGGACAGCCTGGCTGATTGCCCTGATTGCCCTCAAGCTGATTGAACTGCGCACCCACCGCGATGCCATCATCGTCGTGCTGATCGCCTACTTCCTTATCATCACCAATTTTCTGTTTAGCCAGACGATACCCACTGCCTTGTATATGGTATTGATCGTTACAGTCATCACTTCGACGCTGATCGCGATCAACTACATGACGCACGAGCCGCCCCCGCTCCGGGAGCGTTTACGACTTTCGGCGACACTGCTGGCGCAGGCGGTACCGATCATGCTGATTCTGTTCGTGCTGTTTCCCCGCGTACCCGTACAATTGTGGAGCCTCCCCGAGGATGCACACGGCGGTATCAGCGGACTTGATGACGAGATGAGCCCCGGCTCGATCAGTGAGCTGATTCAGTCGGCAGGTACCGCGTTTCGTGTCGACTTTATCGATCCCCCGCCACCCGAGGCACAGCGCTACTGGCGTGGCCCCGTGCTGTGGAACTTCGATGGGCGGCGCTGGCGCAGCGGCTACGGCAGAATCCCCTTGCCACCCGAAGACTTCACCCCGCTCGGTGAACCGTTGCGTTACCGCATTACCCTGGAACCCCATAACCGGCGCTGGCTGTTTGCGCTGGAGCTGCCCGATACGCTGCCACCGGGCGGGAGGCTCACGAGTGACTACCGATTGATGGCCGCGGCACCGGTACGTGAGCGGATTCGCTACGATCTCACCTCCTATCCCGACTACCTGGTGGGCGAGTTTCTGTCCAGGCATGCAAGGAAGGCCGCGCTGCAGCTGCCTGAAACGGGTATTGACGAGAGCACTACACTGGCGAGGCGCTGGCGCGATGAATCGCAGAGTGATCGCGAGATCGTCCAGCGCGCACTGCGATTCTTCAATGAGCAACCCTTCGTCTATACCCTGCGTCCCCCGCTGCTCGGCAATCGGCCGGTGGATGAGTTCCTGTTCGAGACCCGGCGCGGCTTTTGCGAGCACTATGCGAGCGCCTTCACGATCCTGATGCGTGCCGCAGGCATTCCTGCCCGGGTCGTCACCGGTTATCTGGGCGGGGAACGGAACCCGATCGATGACTACTATACCGTGCGCCAGTCTGATGCCCACGCCTGGACAGAGGTCTGGTATGCCGATCAGGGCTGGGTCCGTGTCGATCCGACGACCGCGGTGGCACCGCAACGTGTTGAACAGGGCATCGGGGGCTCGGTTTTCGACACCGATGCCCTGCCCATCTTTGTCCGCACCCGGAGTAATCTTCTGAAACAGTTCCGCTACACACTCGAGGCCATCAACAATAGCTGGAATCAGTGGGTCATCGGCTACGGCGAGCGGACACAGCGCGAGCTGCTTGCAAAACTGGGTATCGGTCTCGACAACTGGAAGGGCATGGCCATCGGCCTGCTGGCAGGTATCAGCGTGGTTTTTTCCCTGGTGGCCGCCAGCATGCTCTGGCAACATTCAGGCCGGAAAAAAACCACCGCAGAGCTGCGCCTCTACCAGCAGTTCTGCCGCAAACTGGAACACAGCGGCATCAGCCGTATGGCCAGCGAGGGACCCACCGACTTTGCCATACGTGCAGGCTCACTGCACCCACAGGCCGCTCAGGCCATCCGCGAGATCACCGACCTGTTCATCTCGATCCGTTATGGCAATCGGCACACAAAGCAGAGGCTTTCCGATTTCGGTCAGGCGGTCAGGAATTTTTCCGTGAAGAGGTAACATCCACCCATGATGTCCTGTCATGAGTGATAACCTGTTAGCCATGAATCCCGGGGTTCGCCCTGTGAAGGTCCGAGTCCGGCCAAACCCGGGCATTCACGATGTAAAGAAAAACGGCGACCTTACAGGAAGGACACTCAACGGGTACGCTGGCC
>JBATGJ010000364.1:0-8272 GCA_049665685.1 Gammaproteobacteria bacterium | reverse complement strand
CCTGCAGGTGCTGGCCGAGGACGGATTCATCGAAGCCCTGCAATTCGCCGGTCAGGGTATGCGACAGTTGCCGCGAGGGCGGCGCCACCAGCATACCGAGCGCCGACAGCACGCCGGCCTGCACCGGGACCAGTGCACGCGCCATGCCCAGCGCCTCGGCCAGTGCACAGACGTGCAGCCCGCCCGCGCCGCCGAAGGACATGAGGACATAGCTCGCCGGGTCCTCCCCGCGCTGCACCGAGATCACGCGCAGGGCCTGTGCCATGTGTTCGTTGGCGACTGCCAGCACACCCTGGGCCGCCTCCTCGATACTGCACTCGAGCCCGGACGCCAGCGTCTGCATGACCTGCCTGGCCGCCCCGACATCCAGCGCCATGGCGCCGCCAAGAAAGGCATCCGCCTGCAGTCGGCCCAGTACCAGGTTGGCATCCGTGACCGTGGGCCGGGCACCACCCCGTCCATAGCAGGCTGGCCCCGGGTCGGCCCCCGCGGATTCCGGTCCCACCTGGAGCAGGCCGCCGTCATCGACACGGGCGATCGAACCGCCCCCCGCGCCAATGGTGTGCATGTCCACCATGGGTACGGCCACCGGCCACGGGCCGATGTGGCCCTCCGAGGTCAGGCGAATCTCTCCGTCGATCAGGGCGACATCGGTTGAGGTCCCGCCCATATCAAACGAGAGCAGACGCGCCTGGCCCGCCTGTTGCCCGAGGTAACGGGCACCCATGAGCCCGCCGGCAGGGCCCGACAGCAGCAGTTGTACGGCCTTGCGGCCGGCCTGGTCGGCACTTAGCGTGCCGCCGCTGCTTTGCATGACGGCTAACGGTGCCGGCGCCAGCGCCTTACCCAGGCGCTGCACATAGCCGGCGACCAGCGGACCCACCCAGGCATTCAGCCAGGTGGCGATACCGCGTTCATACTCACGGTATTCCGGCAGGACATCCGCGGAGCAGGACACAAAGACATCGTCCGGCAGCCAGGAGGCAACCTCGCGTTCATCACCGTCATCCAGGAACGAGAACAGCAGGTTGATCGCCACCGCCTGCGGCTGCATTGCCGCGATCGCCGCACGCACCGCATCCCGGTCGGTCGCAGACAGCGAGCTTACTGCCCTGCCGTCCGCCCCCGTACGTGCCCCCACCTCCAGGCACAGCTCGCGCGGCACCGGTGGCAATGGCGGCGCGGGTTGCAGATTATAGAGTTCCCGGCGCGCCTGGCGCCCGATGGTCAGCACATCGCCCAGCCCGCGGTTGGTGATATAGGCCGTGCGTACCCCCTTGCGTTCGAGCGCGGCATTCGTCGCCACGGTCGAGCCATGGATAACCCGCAGGCCGTCGGTCGCGAGGCCCAGTTCGCGGATGCCCTGCAGGATGGCCTGCTCCGGCGCAGCCGGCGTCGACAATACCTTGTGTACACAGAGGCCCCGTCCGTCATAGAGGACAAAGTCGGTGAAGGTGCCACCGGTGTCGATACCGAGCCAAATCAATGGGGTCAGACTCGATTGATTTTCGTTGCCATCCTTGCCACCAGCTGATCGCATCACTGGTGAGTATAAATCAATCGAGTCTGACCCCATTGATTGCTATGGGAGAAGGGACGCCAGGTTGAATCGGGGAGACGTGATATTCAGGCACGCTGCAAATTCATACTGATACCAGGAATATTATATTCCCCGTCGGCTTGTATAAATCGCGCCAAACGCAATAATAGCGCCATGTCGCCAAACACCCTGGTAAAGGCCGCCGGCCTGTATCGCTATTACAATCAACACTGCGCCGTCCACGATGTCAGCTTCGAGCTGTCCCGGGGCGATGTGCTGGGGTTCCTCGGCCCGAATGGTGCCGGCAAATCCAGCACCATGCAGATGCTCACCGGCAACCTGTCACCCAGCGCCGGCGAAATCACCATCAACGGGATCGACCTGCTGGACCGGCCGAAGGACGCCAAGGGCGAAATCGGCTATCTGCCCGAACAGCCACCGGTCTATCGCGAGCTGACAGTGAACGAGTACCTCGACTACTGCATGCGCCTGAACCGTATCCCGCGCGAGGGGCGTGCCCGGGCACTCGCCACCGCGAAGGAGCGCTGCGGGCTTGCCGATGTCGCCACGCGACTGATCGGCAACCTGTCCAAGGGTTACCGGCAGCGCGTCGGTATCGCGCAGGCCATCATCCACACGCCTGCGGTCGTCATCCTCGACGAACCGACCGTCGGCCTGGATCCGCTGCAGATACGCGAGATCCGCGCGTTGATCCGTGAACTGGGCGAGGACCACGGCATCATCCTGTCAACACACATCCTGCCCGAGGTCCAGGCCGCCTGTAACCGGGTGCAGATCATTCACCATGGACGCCTGGTGTTCACCGATACCACCCGGGGGCTCGACGCCCGTATGAGCGCCACCTCCCTGATCGCCCGCTTCGGCAACACGCCAGACAGGGCGCAACTGCTCACGCTGCCGCACGTGACGGAGGTGACCCCGCTGGATGACGGCCGGGTACAGCTCGAGTACACCGGGGACAGCCCTGCGGAGGCACTGGTCGAGCAGTCCGTGGCCGGCGGCTGGCGGCTGCAGGAACTCGCCGCAGAGCGTCACACCCTGGAGCAGATCTTCATCGAGCTGACCACGGGTGATGCCCCCGATAGCGCCGCCGGGGCAGCCGCATGATCTTCACCATCGCCGCACGCGAACTGCGCAGCCTGTTCCTGTCGCCGCTGGCCTGGACGATGCTCGCCGTCACCCAGTTCATTCTTGCGTGGCTGTTCCTGGCGCAGATCGATACCTGGATGACGCTGCAGCCGCGGCTGGCCGCGATCGAGGGCGCACCCGGTGTGGCCGACATCGTGGTGGCGCCGCTACTGGCCAACGCAGGTATCGTGCTGCTGCTGATCACACCGCTGATCACCATGCGCAGCCTCAGCGAAGAGTACCGCAGCCGGACCATCAGCCTGCTGCTCTCCGCGCCGGTGTCGATGACCGAGATCGTGCTGGGCAAGTACCTCGGTATCCTCGGTTTCTTCTTCATCCTGCTGCTGCTACTGACCCTCATGCCGCTTTCACTGCTGGTGGGCACCGACCTCGATATGGGCAAGCTGGCCGCCGGCCTGCTCGGGCTCGGACTGTTGCTGGCCACCTTCGCCGCGATTGGTCTGTGCATGTCTGCGCTGACCGAGCAGCCGGTGGTTGCAGCCGTGACCACCTTCGGCCTGTTGCTGCTGCTGTGGATCATCGACGAGGCGGGTTCTGTAGAGGCGGGTGGCGTCATGGCCTACCTGTCCATGCTGTCGCACTACAGGGGCCTCCTGAAGGGCGTCTTCAACAGTATGGACGTCGCTTACTACCTGCTGATGATCGCCCTGTTTACCGGTTTCACCATCCGTCGCCTGGACGCGACGCGCCTGCCGCACTGAGCCCATGAAGGTATCACGCCGCTCAAGCAGCCTGTTCCGCCTGCAATCCCTTATTTTTACGGTGTTATATGCCGGCATCATCGGCATGCTGGCATGGCTGAGCACGCAGTATGTTTACCAGGCCGACTGGACCGTCGGTGCGCGCAACAGTATTGCGCCCGAGACACGCGAGCTGCTCGATACCATGCCGGACCCGGTCACCATCACCGCCTTCATGCACGACGACCCGCTGCTGCAGGAACAGCTGCGCGACCTGGTCGCCAGCTACCAGCGCTACAAGGACAACATCACCCTGGAGGTCATCAATCCCGATACGGTACCGGAACGCGTACGCGAGCTGGGTATCGCCAGCGGAGGAGAGATTGTCATTGCTTATCGGGATGGCTATGAGAAGGTACAAACGCTGGCCGAGTTGCAGTTCACCAATGCCCTGCTGCGGCTGTCCCGCCAGGACGAGCGCTGGATCGTGTTCATCAGCGGGCACGGCGAGCGCAAGCCGTCCGGCGAGACCAACTTTGGACTCGGCATCTTCGGGCGCGAACTGGAAACCAGGGGGTTGCGCGTGCAGACGCTGAACCTGTCCGAGGCACCCATCCCCGGCAACACCCACCTGCTGGTGCTGGCCAGCCCGCAAGTCGAACTGTTGCCTGGCGAGGTGAGTGCCTTGCAGGACTACGTCAGCAACGGCGGTAACCTGCTGTGGCTGGCCGAGCCAAAACGGCTGGCATCGCTGCAGCCACTCGCCGACCAGCTCGGTATCAGCTTCCTGCCCGGCACGGTGGTGGATGCCACCGGGCAGATGTTTGGCGTCGCCGAACCCACCTTTGCCATCGTCACCAGCTACCCGCGCCACGAGATCACGCGCGAGATGGCCGCCGTGACGGTGTTCCCCGAGGTCGCGGCCCTGGAGATCAACGAGGCCGGCGAATGGGCATCACTGCCACTGCTCACCACGCTGGAGCGCTCATGGACCGAGCTGGGCGAGCTCGAGGGCGAGATTCGTTTTGATGCGGGTACTGACGAGCGCGCCGGCCCGCTGGATATCGGTGTGGTCATGACGCGCACGCTGGATACCGGGGAGACTGGCAGCGAACAGCGCATCCTGGTGATCGGTGACGGCGATTTTCTGTCCAATACCTATCTCGGCAACGCGGGCAACCTCGGGTTCGGCCTGCAGGCGGTGCACTGGCTGAGCCACGACGATGCCTTTATCGATATTCGTGTGCGCACCGCCCCCGACGCCACCCTGGTATTGAGCAACACCTCCCGGGCCGTCATCGGTTTCGGTTTTCTGTTCGGCCTGCCGCTGTTGCTGCTGCTGGCGGGACTGGTCATCTGGTTGCGCCGGCGACGGCGTTAAGGCTCATGGGTCGCCGCCTGTTGCTGAACCTGCTGCTGGTCGCTGTGGCCATCGGGCTCGCGCTGCTTATCTATCTGCAGCCCGGCAAGGCGCCGGACTCCGGCCCTGCCGCAATCAGCAACCTCGATCCGGATGCGGTTTCGTCCATCCGTCTGACCCGCCT
The DNA here is from genome assembly GCA_049665685.1 of Gammaproteobacteria bacterium. Lineage (GTDB taxonomy): Bacteria > Pseudomonadota > Gammaproteobacteria > UBA9214 > UBA9214 > UBA9214. The sequence continues at coordinate 3,338 of JBATGJ010000364.1, read as the reverse complement.
GCAGGCCGAACCCATTGAATTCAGCAGACGCGACGGCCGCTGGTTTATTCAGGCTGAACCGGAACTGCCGGCCGATGACTTCCAGATCAATACCCTGCTGGCACTCGCCACGGCCGCGACCGACCGGCATTACCCGGCCAGCACGCTCGACCTGGAGCCCATGGGCCTGCTGCCGCCGCAGGCAACGGTCGTACTGGGTACGGATCGCTTCGAGCTGGGCAGTACGGATCCAATCGATAAACGCCGGTATATACTGAGCGGTACCACGGTAAACCTGGTGCCGGACCGCTTCCAGCACCTGCTGAACGCGCGTTACACCAACTTCGTTGACCGCCGGCTCCTGCCGGCAGATGCCGTGGTCACCGCCCTGTCACTGCCGGGACTGTCGCTCACGCTGGATGCGGACAATCACTGGCAACTGCAACCCGAGGACCCGGCCGTCAGCGCCGCCGCCATCCGCACACTGGTCAGTGCCTGGGAAAATGCCCGTGCCCTGTATGTGCGTGAGTATGACGGCGACAGCGGCCAGCCAATCGCGGTGCAACTGCAGGGCAGTGACCAACCACTGGAATTGTTTCTGCGTACCGGCGAGACGGATATTATCCTTGCGCGACCCGACCGGGGCATCCAGTATCATCTGCCCGCAGCGGCCGGCAGCGCTCTGCTGGAATTTACCGAACCCGCGAATGAATAGCTGCAGGAGCGGATTTGCCTGCTGCCTTTGCGTTTATAGCGTCATTGGAGTGAAATAGCAGGGCACGACACTGCGTGCGAGGCGGTCCGTCAACATGCCCGAGCTCCCTGAAGTCGAAACCACCTGCCGCGGTATCACGCCGCACATCACCGGCAGGACCATCCACCGCATTATCGTACGCAATCGCAACCTGCGCTGGCCGGTCACCAGGCGACTGGAACAGGCGATAACCGGACAAACCATCGAAGGCGTGAGCCGGCGCGCGAAGTACCTGCTGATGAAGACCGGCACTGGCACCCTGATTCTGCACCTTGGCATGACCGGCAGCCTGCGCATCGTCAATGCCATCGTGCCACCGGAAAAGCATGATCATGTCGACCTGGTATTCCCGCATTACATGACGCTGCGCTTTACCGATCCACGTCGCTTCGGCAGCCTGCACTGGACAACACGTCCACCGGAGCAGCACCGCCTGTTATGCGACCTGGGTGTCGAGCCGCTGGGCGTTGAGTTTGATGGCGATTACCTGTATGAACGATCACGCGGACGCACGGTTGATGTCAAGCAATACATCATGAACAGCCATATCGTCGTGGGCATTGGTAACATCTACGCCAGTGAAGCGCTCTACCTGGCCGGTATCAATCCGAAACGCGCGGCCGGCCGCATCAGTCGCGAAAAATACGCGCTGCTCGCGGGGGCCATCAAGGAGGTGCTCAACGAATCGATCAGCCACGGGGGCACCACCCTGCAGAACTTCGTCAACGACCAGGGAAAACCCGGTTATTTCAAATTTCACCTGAACGTGTACGGCAAGACAGGCGAGCCCTGTATCAACTGCCATCTGCCGATCAGGGAGATCCGCCAGGGGCAGCGCTCGACGTTTTATTGCCCGCAATGCCAGCGCTAGTCATGCCGGCACCGGCATGCCAGGCTTGAAACACCGCTGACCCCGTGCAACCATGGAGCCATACCATTTGCACCACATCATTAGCACAGGAGAAAAGGCATGTCTGTAGAGCGTACGCTGTTTGCATTTGGCGGGACGATGGTCATGATCACATGTCTGCTGGCACTGTTTCATCACCCGTACTGGACCTGGTTTACTCTGTTCATCGGCTTTAATTGTCTACAAAGCTCGTTTACCGGTTTCTGTCCGCCAAGCTGGTTGATGAAAAAATTTGGCATGAAGACAGAAGCAGAGCTGGCCCTGGAAAACCTGCAAGCCGGGGGCCAGCAGGCCTGAGCTGTCGACTGCCGGTTCAGCGCTCTCAACATGGAACACGCAGTGGATGAGTGACAGATCGCCCGGCATTTCGCGTGACAACCGCATCTCTGATGAAGGTCTGCAACGACTGGAGACACTGCTGCAACGCGGCGGTCAGGTCAGCGATGCCGTACTCGCACAATGGATTCGCCGCTACGGCGATGCTGCCCGCAAGATCCTGCGGCGACACGGCCGCGATCCGGAGAGCTTCTCATGACAGTGCTTGAGGTGCGCGAAATGCTCGGCTGGTGCGCGCTGATCAATACAGGTCTGCTGGCCTGGTGGCTGGTCTTCATCGTGCTGGCACACGACTGGACCTGGCGCTTCCACAGTCGCTGGTTCAGCCTGACGCCGGAGCGCTTCGATGCTATCCACTACCAGGGCATGGCCTTCTACAAGATCGGTATCTTTCTCTTCAACATCGTCCCCTGGCTGGCGCTGCATATCGTTGGATAATAAAGCTGAATCCAAAGACCGCGTTTAGATTGCAGTTGCAGGAGCGGATGCTCGTGCGGCGCCTGGCGCCAGCCGAGCTGTTCTCTGGCTGCAGGATGTCACAATTGTTTACGGGACAGAATTCACTTCGAAGCCGTTATAACCCAGAATATCCTCATCGTTTATTTATAGCCTGGAGTAACCTATGAAAAAACCTGCCGTACTGATGTCTATCCTGCTGGTACTCGCCCTGCCATTACAGGCACATGCCGCCAAGGGTGGTGAGAAGGGTCCCGCTGACCGCGCCTGGGAACGCGCAGACGACAATGCCAGTTTCAAGCGTGAAGGTGAGAAATACAGGAAAGAAAAGCAGCACAAGAAGGAGAAACATTCCTATGGAGATGACGGCGAACGTCAGTACCGCCGCCATGACGATGACCATGGCGATCACGAACACGAGCGGGAGCGTGAGCACGAGCGGGACCGGCACGACGACCGTGAGGGTTACCGGGACAGAGACCGTGACCGGGAACGTGACGATGACGATGACGATAGGGAACGTGATAGAGACCGGGAGCGCGACCGGGAGCGTGATGATAACGATGACCGCGAAGACCGTGAACGAGACAGGGACCGTGAGCGCGAGCGCTCCGAAGACAACGAGACAGGTGACGACCAAAAGGAGTCCGGATTTCGCTGGCCCTGGCAGCGCCGTAATGAGAAATCCGAATAAACAATTGGGTCAGGCGCAGGAGCACTCTCCGCCTGCGAGGTGACGGGCCTGCTGGCGCGATCATGATTCGCGCACAGGTACCGGAACAAGAAGAAAATCACAAAACGATCGCCACAGAGAACACAGAGATTTTATATTCACCTATGAACTTCTTTAAATCTTCCCCACGCAGGCGGGAATGACAAAAGTATTCATGGCCCGGGAACAAT
>JBATGJ010000363.1:0-2765 GCA_049665685.1 Gammaproteobacteria bacterium | reverse complement strand
ACATGGTACTGAGTGACCCGAACAACGGCGCCGCGGCACTGCAGGCACTGCGCAGCGGTGAGCCGGTTGCAGTGACGCTGCTGCGTAACGGACAGGAACAGGTGGTTACGCTCGATGGCCTGTGAGTGTCAGGAAAAAGGCATACAAATCAGGCATTGGTCGCAATTTTTCGAGTCGATATTTTCGTCTTGAAACGTATAGAATGAGTGCAGGTTGAGGGAGAGGGAATGAAGTTTCCGGGATATCTGGTTGCAGCGTTGCTGATATGTCTGACATGGGTGCTGCCGGCCCATGCAGAGACGGTCACGCTGAACCTGAAAGATGCCGATATCAGTGCGCTGATCAGCACGGTAGCGGAGGTATCTAACAAGAACTTCATCGTCGACCCGCGCGTCAAGGGCAAGGTGACGGTCGTGTCTTCGCAGCCCATGAACAGTGACGAGGTCTACCAGGTATTCCTGTCCATTCTGAAAGTGCATGGCTACGCGGCTGTGCCGAGTGGCGAGGTCATCAAGATTGTCCCGGATGTCAACGCCAAGCAGGACGGTATTCCTACCACCACGGACAGCAATCCCGGGCGCGGTGACCAGATGGTCACGCGTGTGGTGCAGGTCGATAACGTCGCTGCCGCACAGCTGGTCCCCATCCTGCGGCCGCTGGTGCCGCAACAGGGTCACCTGGCGGCCTATCCGGCGACCAATGTACTGATCATTTCCGACCGTGCCATCAACGTCGAACGGCTGGTCAGCATCATTCGCCGCATCGACCAGGTCAGCGACAGCGAGATCGAGGTGATCGCCCTGCAGCATGCCTCGGCCAACGAGGTGGTGCGGGTGCTCACCAGCCTGAGTCGGGCCGCCCCGGCATCGGCCGCTGCTGGCAAGGCAGGTGTGGGCGGCGGACAGGTGCTGGTCGCCGATGAACGGACCAACAGCGTGTTGCTGGGCGGCGACCGCGCGGAACGCCTGCGCATGCGCGCCATCATCTCCCATCTCGATACCCCGTTGGATAGCGGCGGCAATACCGATGTGGTCTACCTGCGCTATGCCGAGGCCACCAAGCTGGTTGGAGTGTTGACCGGCGTGGGCAAGATCGAGGAGCAGGGCACGGCCCAGGGCACGGGTGCGACCACGCGCGGCAGTTTCGATATCCAGGCCGATGAGGCGACCAATGCACTGGTCATCACCGCGCCGCCGGACATCATGAAGTCCATCAAGCGGGTGATCAGCCAGCTGGACATCCGCCGTGCCCAGGTGCTGATCGAGGCCGTCATCGCGGAAGTCTCCGGTGACCTGGCGCGTGAACTGGGTGTGCAGTGGCTGTTCGCCGGCGACAGCGAGGATCGCGCCCCGGTTGGCATTATCAATTTCACCAATACGGGGCGCTCCGTTACCGACCTTGCCAATGCGGCTGTCACCGTGGCGCAGGGTGGCGCCCTGCCAGCCATCTCGGGTAATGCCCTGCTCGGGTTTGGTGATGTCGGCGAGGAAAACAGCTTCAACTACCTGGCGGTGGTCAATGCCCTGTCCTCGGATACCAATTCCAATCTCCTGTCCACGCCGACCCTGGTGACACTGGACAACGAAGAGGCGGAGATCGTGATCGGCAGTAATGTGCCGTTCGTGACCGGTTCATTTACCCCGGATGTCGGCGCTGGAGGCGCGACCGCCAATCCCTTCCAGACCATCCAGCGCGAGGATGTCGGCCTGACGCTGCGCATCAAGCCGCAGATCAACGAGGGCGATGCCATGCGCCTGGATATCGAACAGGAGGTCTCCAGCATCGCCCCGAGCGTGGCCGGTGCCTCCGATATCGTGACCGACAAGCGGTCCATCAAGACCAGCGTCATGGTCGATGACGGCCAGGTGGTGGTGCTGGGTGGCCTCATTGAGGAAACGATCGGCGAAGACATCCAGAAGTTGCCGTTGCTGGGCGATATTCCCTTATTGGGTAACCTGTTCAAGTCGCGCTCGGCCGATGTGACCAGGACCAACCTCATGGTGTTCATCCATCCGGTGATCCTGCGCGACAGTGTGGTCACGTCGAGTTATACGAACAGCAAGTACAATTTTATCCGCTCGCTGCAGATGAATGAAGACGAGGACGGCGTCAACCTGATGCACAACAAGCGCCACCCGGTCCTGCCGACACTGGAGGAGTTCATGGCCAAGCCCGGTGAGGCAGAGTTGCAAGCCGAGCCTGCACCCGAACCCGCACCTGCACCTGAACCACAAACTGACCTGTTTCTGGATGAGTGAGCTGCACTTTCAGGATGATGATGAAAACCTGACGGGTAGCGAGACTGCACCGCGCCGCCCGCCGTTCATGTTTGCCAAGCGCCACGGGCTGCTGGTCAGTGGCGAGGAAAACGGCAAGGCCCTCGTCATGCACACCGGAAACGTCGACCCGACCGCGCTGGTCGAGTTGCGCCGCTTCATGGGCATGCCGCTCAAGCTGCAGGCCATGGATGCGGAACGCTTCGAGTCGCTGCTGGCCAGCAGCTACGAACAGGGTTCCAGCGAGGCCATGCAGATGATGGGCGACCTTGGCGAAGGCGTGGACCTGATGCATGCGGCCCAGGCATTGCAGGAACCCGAGGACCTGCTGGAGAGCGAGGACGATGCGCCCATCATCCGGCTGATCAATGCGCTGCTCACCGAGGCCGTCAAGGAGAACGCCTCGGATATCCATATCGAACCGTTCGAGAACCGCCTGGTTGTCCGTTTCCGCTGTGACGGCGTATTGCGCGAGGTGCTCGAGCCGCA
>JBATGJ010000362.1:0-3997 GCA_049665685.1 Gammaproteobacteria bacterium | reverse complement strand
GTCTGTATCCACTGGATACAGGTCAGGGATTCTCTCGCTTCGAAAGACCTGTAGCCGGGCACGGGATGCCGGTTCATAGATCAGCAGGTCGAATACCTTTGTGGCCGGTGTATCGTGCGTTACTTCGATAATCCTTGTTAAGACCGTACCCAGGCCTAATTTGGTAGTGCTCACGCCGCCGATAAAACTGGTTCCGCCAAATGTGATCAATACGTTACCGGTTGTTCTCATCCAGTTCGCATCTCCAATGTGTCCTGCATACAAGGGCTTCGCAATATTCTTTCCATACTCCCAAACTTGCCGTATTTCCATGTTCTGCTCATCAATCGCATATTCGACTGCCCGACTGTAGTTCTGGCTGTTCGGGATTTTGACGTTGCCATCGAAAGGGCTGGCCCTGAAGTTACCATTGTCGAAAACCAGAATTGTTCCCGAGGGAGTAATGGTCGGGGAATGTTGGTGATATTGCCACTCGAAGGGTTCACCAACCGGGGTAAGGAGGAATGGCTGAAACTCTGGTGACCAGTTGGCGTGTGGTCCCAGGATCCATTTCAAGTGACCCGTCGATCGGGAATATTTCACCAGTGCGTCCTGGTGCCTGAGTGATGCAATAATCGAATCATCATTCGGATCGTGAATAACGGCATTCACATGTGCCCAGTCATGACCAAGGTCTCGCTGTGCGAGTGAGTGATACCCGATTCGCCTTGTATCGAGCATGTCTACCAGAGGCCAGCTGTGCAGGAGATTTCCTTCCAGATCGAATTCTACAATCAGGTTATCTTGCACCTTGGCGGTTATTCTTTGAGCATGCGGATCCGCATCAGAAGTCGGGAAGTCCTGAATAATTGCCTGTTGCATTGCAATGCTGAGATATGTCTGATTGACCGTAGGGAACATGTCATGCGTAAAACCGGTCTCCGGGCCATCGAGTGTGACACGGCGTATTTCATCACCCAGCATGTCTATTCCGATAACGTCGGAATCATTCCAGTATAATAATGTTCCATCTTCCAGTTGATAGTTAACATAATCACCCAGCGTTGTATACCAGACGACATCGCCTGCGTCGTCAACGATGACTGTGTAGGTGGGAGCAGCAGAATCTGAACAAGCAGCGGTTTTGTAGTCTATTGCCCAACACGCCCAATCCCATAACTTATGCTTCACTATACTGCCGAGTTTCCGAAGAGTAATGGCCCTGTCAGGGCTTAAACGTATAAATCTGGACAGCATGGTATATCCGGGTTCCATGAGGGCTGGCTCGCTGACGACTACGAAAATATTTGGGAAGTCATCCGGCAACGGATCCGTCACGGCCTGCAAGGCGGGTGTTACGAGCAACTGCCGGTTGTCCTGGTCTGTAAGCCTTACCTTGATCGAGTATTTCTTATCCGGCTTAAGCCCCAGAAGGGGGAGAGAGAAATCTGTTCTGAATTCAGCGAACTCGATAGTACGACTTTCACTTCCGTCGCTTACCTCGAGGGTAACCCGTGCAGGCATGTCTGTATTGAGGCGGATAACGCCCGCAAGGGGCGTGACTCCATTGGGATTCAGGGTCAGGGCCGGGCCGGATGTCACTGTAACGGGCCATGCCAACGGGCTGCCCAGCAATATGACCAGATAAATAACGATGCGCGGTAAGAGATTTGCTATTGAAGAATCGGGTCGTGGTTTATCGTTAGAAATATTATGACTATTTAACATAGGGAAGCCGCTCTCTTTATCTGAATAACGATGACATCACTGCAATCATTGCTATCAGCAAACGATCGAGAATACTAGCATAATTCAAAACATATTCAGAAGTAACAATCAGGTTGCAGGTTTGAGTTCGCTGACCCTTTACAATATTGGCATGGCTTTGATTGCCGCTTTTTCTTCCAGTCTGCCGAATGCAGCCTAGAGTCTCATCTCATGCTTAAACAGTTTGCAGGGCTCGAGATAGCTTTTGCACTCCTGCTGATAGCGCTCCAGATATTCTCCCAGGCGAATATGGTTGACGTTGATGTTGTTGTAATCTGACCCGTAGATAAATATGCCGGGATTGCGTTCGGCGAGTTTTAGCAGCCAGTTGTCATACACTTCCTTCCGCTCATCGGCGGTATACAGCCAGTTACTGTATATGGTAAAAAATGCATTGCTCCACCAGATCGCTGCATTGGGCCGCTTGTCAATGGCCGCGAGCAGGCTGGTCTGGTCTTTGAAAAGGTTGCAGAGTATATATTCGTGCTGCAGATTTTTGTAAGACTCCCAGTGTTCCCTGAAGACCGATTCACCTCCCCACTTTTCGACCTCATCCAGCCACAATCTCTGCAGATCATCCCAGGCAATTTCATCAGGGCCAAGGTTGGCCCATAGCTGGTAAAATACATCACCCGAAGGAAATTTCTTCATCAGATGACGGACAAACCCTGGAAAATCCTCGCCGTCCCATTCGTTAACGATAAATTTCCTGATTTCCAGCGCCGTCTTGCTGTAATCGTAAAACACCATGCGGGTCGCCTCGTCAAAGCCGAGCGAGTGCAACATCATATTCGGCTTGAAGCCGGCGGCAACCGAGTAGAGTGAGGAAACGGGTGGGGTGAAATTGTCCGGGTGCTCGACAACATCCTGATACGATTCCAGGTTGAAAAGAAATACACCTTTTCTGGATTCCTTTACCTGTGAGTCGATGGAATCGAGGAATTGCCGTTGCCCGCAAGAAAGGTCCGGATCAGGCTCCGAGCTGGAGTAGTCAGGCAATTCCGTGTCAAGGTACTCTGCAAACACCTTCATGTTCCGCGGCGATGGGTCAAAAAGGTTGATGCGGCCTCCATCAAGGGCCTTGCTGAAATTCAGCACAGCAAGCCCGCTGTGCAGGCTGGAGTTGATAAAATTCCACCCCGCATGCTGCGGCATCACGCTTTCTGTTTCCTGTGTTGGCTCGAGCGAGTGGAACCGTTTGTCATCGGGGGCAGGCTCCATGATTACCCCAGGCCTCGTTAGTTCAGTGGTTGTTGTAAGTGGCTGGCCGAAGCCGGGTTGCCCGAGTGCTGCATAGTGTTGCAGATTGACCAGCAGACAGTCTTCAGCCAGCCCATACCAGCCTTGCTGGCTGTGCAGGATCGTCCCGGTTACGAAAAACTCATGATTGTTGATCCATTGTTCAAGCGCAGTCTGGAAATCAACCTGCTCCCAGTGTTTTGGTATCCAGGTTTCGCCGATGACGTGCCCGTAAGCCTGAACCAGGCAGTGGCTGTAGCCGAGATGCAGGGCCTCATGCAGAAGACCGTCCAGTGAATCATTTTCCAGGATGACATCGTGATAACCAAAGCGCGACCAGGCTATGGTGAAGTTGCGGAGCTTTTCGGCCAGCCGGGGTTCCGAAATCCTGCCGGCATTGTTCACCAGGCCAAAAACAACACCGTCTATATACATCGATTCAGGAAATGCAACGCCTGCGCTTACTCTTCAACAGGGCCCGTGCCGTCGTACGACACATTCCCGCGTACCAGCAGGTCGTCTCCAAGTTGCTCAATCTCGATGTTGGTCAGGCAGGGGGTGGATGCGGACTGGGCACATTGCAGTGTCGCTGCTGCACGCACACCGCCTTGCCCGAAAAATCTGGGTGCAATGGTTAATACCAGCTGATCCGCGAGTCGGCCGGCCAGAACGCTGCAAATGACCTTCGCACCGCCCTCAATCATCAGCGAGTTCACACCCTGTTCCCTTAGCCAGGAAAAGAGCTCAGACAGCTGTATCCCGCCGGCCGGCGCCTCAGGCATGCGAATAACCCGGGCGCCTGCCTCGAGCAGTTTCATTTCACGTTCCTTGCTGGCATCTGGCAAGGTGGCGATTATCGCCCGTTGTTTGTCCTGCTGCAGGAGTCTGGCGGTTGGCGGTGTCCTGAGGTGCGAGTCAAGTACAACCGGTATTGGATTTTCACCGTTTGCATGACGAACAGTCAAGCGCGGGTCATCGACAAGCACCGTATTGATCCCGACCAGTATGGCAT
>JBATGJ010000361.1:0-4278 GCA_049665685.1 Gammaproteobacteria bacterium | reverse complement strand
CTGTTAAACCGTGTGGCATGGTTTTCACCGCGTCAGGCGGCATTCGCCGACGCCACAATCCACTCACAGTTTTTCAGGAACAGGAAAAATTCATTCTGCGGCAGGGGGCGGCTGATCAGGAATCCCTGTGCCATGTCACAACCCATCTCGCCCAGTGCGGTGAGCACCTCCTCCGTCTCCACACCCTCGGCCACGGTCTCCAGGCCAAGGTTATGCGCCAGATCGATGGTCGACCGGACAATCACTGCATTATCCCGATCGGTAATCATGTCACACACGAATGAGCGGTCGATTTTTAACTGCTGGACCGGCATGCGCTTGAGATAACCGAGCGAGGAATAGCCGGTACCGAAATCATCGATTGACAGCTCGATACCCATGTCGGACAGCTCGCCGAGCACCTCGATACTCTTCATATAATCATCCATCACCGCGCTCTCGGTGATTTCCAGAGTCAGGCGATGACTCTCCAGGTCATGCTCCGCCAGGATGTCCTCGACCTGGTCCGGCAGGCTTTCATCGCGCAGGTTATGCACGGACAGATTGACGGCCACGCTGATCTCGTAACCGGCCCGTTCGCACTGCTTGCAGTAAGACACCGCCATGTCCAGCACCTGCAGGGTAAATTCCGCGATCAGGCCCGACTGCTCGAGGATCGGCACGAACTGCGCAGGGGGCACCTCGCCATGCACCGGGTGTGTCCAGCGCGCCAGCGCCTCTGCGCCAATCAGCGTCCCGCTGTGCAGGTCGATCTTCGGCTGGAAACTCAGGGTGATTTCCTTGCGTTTGATCGCTGAGCGCAGGTCACGGGTCAGCTCCAGGTGTGTGTGGTTATAGGGGTTGTTCTGCGAATTATAAACGGACAGGGGTTCACGATTGCGCTTGGCCACATACATGGCGACATCGGAGCATTTCATCAGGTCCGACGGCTTTTCACCATGGTCCGGGTAAACAGAAATGCCCATGCTCGCATCCAGCGCAATATCCCGCCCGTCAACCTGCATGGGCTGATGCAGTATTTCCTTCAGCGTTTCTGCAACCTCCAGTGCCCGGTCGAGCCCGGCATCCGGCAGGACAATGGCAAATTCGTCACCGCCCAGCCGACCAACCGTAAAACCATCATCCAGTAACTCGCTAAAGCGCTCGCCCAGTGATACCAGCAGCTCGTCACCGGCACTGTGACCGAGCGTATCGTTCACTTCCTTGAAGTTGTCGAGATCGATCATGATCAGCGTAAGCTGCCGGCCGTGGCGCTTCGCGTTGAGGATGCCCTGCTCGATGCGATCGACGACCAGTGCACGATTCGGCAAGCCCGTCAGGGCATCATGCACGGCCAGAAACTGGAGTTCATTGTTCGCCTGCACCAGCTTGTTGTTGAGCTTCTCCAGACGTATCCTGTATGCCTCTGCAGTATTTCTCGCCGCGCGCAGTTCCTCGAACGCCATTGCATTCTCGATGGCAATACTGACATGACCGGCAAACATCAACAGCAGGTCGAGGTCGTCCTGGTCGAATGCTTCGCCGTTCTGCTTGTTGATGCAGGCGATACCGCCGAAGAATCGCTGCTTGCCGACCAGCGGTACGAGCAAGATACTCCCGGCCTCTTTCTCCCACTGATTGCGTTCCTCTTCGTCCAGCAGGTCCAGCGATCCGCGCCACCAGGGGCGCTGGTTACGCAACACCCATCCGCACAGGCCGACGCTGACGGGCAATTCCGAATCAACCAGCTCGTCCGCATGTGCACCGGCTGCCGCGCGGTAGGTATAGTGCGAGTGATCAGCGGAGAGAATCGGGATGGTCGAGGTTTCCGCATTGAGCAGTCTGCGGGCTGTTTCGCACACCTGCGTGAATACCTCAGCGAGGCTCTGTCCACCGGTGACGACGCGCGCAATCTCCCTGAGCATTTCGAATTCACGCTCGCGCTCGTGAAGCTGCTCCTCGACCGGCTTATGCTGCTCTGGCATGGCGCATTCCCTTGTTGGTCCGCTAGCGGGCTTCCTTGCCCGCGGTACGACCGCCGGCTGGAACCATGGATGGCCGGTGAGGGACGTACCCTAGAGGTCTTCGGCAGCGCGCAAGACAACTTTAAGTTGCTGAATGAGAATAAATAATTACGCCACGGCCGCGGCGGCAGGGTACTCTCCAGACGGCAAATCCGGCGGTGGAGAGCGGCCTGAGCTGACATGAGCGTACTGGCCAGCCCTGGCGGTTAATGCCAGGCGCAGGGTTGATAGGGCGCCGGCAGCCTGAATACCAAATGTTTCGGGCAGAATCACTGCCACGCGGGCATCAGCGCCCTCGGGGCGAGGTTATTCGGAGACCGCTGCGGATCCCTGCAGCCAGTCCGCGATAAACACATTGGTCTCGCCCCGCACCTTGCCGAAACGGTTGGAGGCAAACACGAGCCGGCGGCCGTCATGCGAAAACATCGGAAAGCCGTCAAAGCCCTCGTAACGGGTAATGCGCTCGGTCTGCCGGGTATCGATATCGATCAGGTACAGGTCGAAGTTACGGCCCTTAGGATCATCCATGTTTGAAGAGAAAATTATGTGGCGGCCATCCGGATGCCAGTAGGGTCCGAAGTTGGCGGCACCGTTGTCGGTGATCTGCACCGGCTTGCGGTCCTTGAGATTCATGATGAAGAGTTCAAGCTTGCCCGGGCGTATCAGGCCTTGACTGAGCAGTGCCTGGTAATCCTCACGGTCGCTGCCGGTCGGTCGCGATGCACGCCAGACGATCGATTGACCATCGAGTGAAAAAAACGCACCGCCGTCATAACCGACTTCGCTGGTCAGCTGTTCCACACCACTGCCATCGGGATTCATCAGATACAACTCGAGGTCCCCGCTACGCAGCGAGGTGAAGATGATTTTGTCACCGAGCGGCGAGTACACGGCCTCGGCATCGTATCCTTCGTCGGCAGTAAGACGCTCCGGGCTTTCACCGTTGGGGCCTGCCCGGTAGATGTCATATTCACGGTACAGGGGCCAGACATAGCCACGGGAGTGGTCCGGTTTGGGCGGACAGCGCGTGTGCTGCCGGTGGGTCGAGGCATAGATAATCGACTGGTTATCAGGCGCGATGAAGGCGCAGGTAGTGACACCCTTGCCGGAAGAAACCTGGCGCGTGTCGCTGCCGTCGGCGCGCATGCGAAAGATCGCATCACACTCGAGCTCGCCCCGCGTGGACTGGAAGATCAGTTCATCGCCGTCATGCGAGAAATAAGCCTCGGCATTCTGGCCACCAAAGGTCAGCTGCCGCACATTCGCCAGGCGGGGTTCAACCGGAATATCACTTGGTTCCGGCAGGGCGCCGGGGCCGTCACCCGCACCGGCCTGCGGCGTGGTTAGCATAAATGCAGCGCTCAGGAATGCGCCTGTCCAGGCATGTCTTGGCATAATGATTACCCGTGTAGTGATGTGTTTATCGAACCATGACGTGCGTGCGCACATCTTCCTCGCGGCCATCCCTGCGGTAACGTACGTGGACCTCATCACCCGGCTGGAGCGACTTGAGGACCCGTGCATAATCGCGCAGGTGGTTCACCGTCATGGTGTTTACAGCCACGATGATATCGCCTTTCCGCAGCCCTGCCTGTTCTGCCGGGGTACCGGTGCGGACAGCCTCGATCAGCACACCCGCACCGGCCCATGCGTAATCCGGTACCGTACCCAGACTGACCTGCCGCCTGCCCGCTGCCTGCGTGGCGCGGGCGGGACCGTCGACAGCGGCGAGTGTGGAATTCAGCGGTTCGGGACGTTCCGCCAGGTAGCCGGCAATCTCCTGCAGCACCCTCGCTGTCTTGACCAGTCCGGGGACATCAATCTTCTCCGGCGTGTCACCGGGCCGGTGGATATCCTCGTGCACGCCCCCGAACAGTTGCACGGCGGGTACGCCGTTTTCGATAAAACTGGTCTGGTCACTGGAACCGATATCCTCGGCCACCGGCCTGACCGCCACACCGGTCACATAACCGGCGCCACGCAGGATATGCACCCACTCGTCCGCGGTACCGGAACCGAAAACGGTCAGCGGATCATCGCCAAGACGCCCGACGGTATCCAGGTTCACCATGGCAATGATCCTGTTGACCGGATAGCGGGGCGTGTGGTGCACGTAGTGGCGTGAACCCAGACGACCGGTTTCCTCGCCGCTAAACGCCACAAACACGAGGGTGCGGGGTTGCGGCTTGCCGGCCAGTTTACGCGCCAGCTCCAGCATGACCGCGATACCGCTGGCGTTATCATCCGCGCCGGGATGCACCTGGCCCCGGTAGCG
>JBATGJ010000360.1:0-2251 GCA_049665685.1 Gammaproteobacteria bacterium | reverse complement strand
AATCAGGAGCAGGTTTTGCATGGGACATGTGAATAGTGAAATTAAATTGATAAATGCAGTGAAGACGATGCACACTTTGGAAGTTTTCCATCAATTAATCTTTGCAAATGAAGGGTGGTCACTATGTCGGGTTTAAACTTGTTTGAAGGCATGAAGAAAGTCTGCGGTATGTTGACATTCATACTGGCTTTTCATGCGCCGTTTATGAGTCAGGCGCAGGCGGCTGATGTCGTAACGACCTACAAGGATGAAAACGGATGGAAACTGCAGGTTAATGGCAGTGACTACTACATAAAAGGTATTGTCTGGAGCTACTTGCCCAGGGGCCAGAATTTTAACTACAACCTGTGGGGGGAGTCTGACGAATTCATCAAAAAGGTGCTCGATTATGATTTTGGATTGTTGAAGGCTGCAGGCATCAATACGATCCGAACGTTCGGCAAGATACCGCCTAAATGGGTAACTTATATCTACAGGGAGCACGGAATCATGTCGGTCATAAACGACCTCATGGGCAGGTATGGATACAGTATTAACGGCAAATGGATTCCGAATACTGATTACTCGGATGAGCTTACCCGTTCGATCCTGAAGGCAGATATGCAGGCGCAGGTTGAAAAGTACAAAAATGTACCCGGCGTGCTGATGTTCGCTTTCGGTAATGAAAGTAACTATGGCCTCTCGTGGTCCAGCTTCGAGATCGAAAATCTCCCGGTTGGTGAGCAAAACAGGGAAAAAGCCAAATATTTGTACAGCCTGTGGAACGAGGTCATGGCGGCAGGCAAGCGTATCGACAAGAATCATCCTTTTGCCATCGTGAATGGTGATATCCAGTATATCGACCTGATCGCGGAATATTGCACGGATATGGATGTGTTGGGAACCAATGTGTACCGGGGCACGGGCTTTAGCGACCTGTGGAAAGACGTAAAAGCCAAGCTGGACCTTCCCATCTTATTCATGGAGTTTGGCAGTGATGCCTATAATGCGCGTGAGAACAGGGAAGACGAGGCGGCGCAGGCGTACTTCCTCAAATCACAGTGGCAGGAAATGTATAACAAAACCTATGGCAACGGCGAGGAAGGCAACTCGATCGGGGGCTTTGTCTTTCAGTGGCGTGATGGATGGTGGAAATACAATCTGGAAGATCAGGAAGATATGGATGTCCATGACACCAATGCATCGTGGGCTAATGGAGGTTATACATTCGACTTCGTAGAAGGCAAGAACAATATGAACGAGGAGTGGTTTGGTATCGCCCGTCTCGGCACACCCAATGCCGACGGCGTATACGAAGCCATACCGAGGATGGCTTATGACGTGCTGACCGAGATCTGGAAGATCGACCCGTATTTGTATAAAAAAGTGGCGATCAACCAGGAAATTGACAACATCAACATGGAATACCAGGCCCTCAAGAGTGATGTCCGTATGCTGAAAAGCGAAAGGGTGCATGGTTACGACAGGCACGAGAGCAAGAGACTGCTAAGTTTTACCGGCGGTAGCCTCAACGCGGAATTCGCCTTAAAAGGCAACGAGACTGACATCAATGAGGACGGCGAGGATGGGCTCAAGTCTACCGACGGGGAATGGGTCTTCCTGGATTTTGAATTTCAGCCGAATGAAAAAATCGAGGGACAATTCTCGCTGAACGTTTTTGCGAACGCGGCCGACTATGGTATTTATTTAATTGAATACGGTAGTAATCTCAACGAGGAAGATCCCGATCGTGAAAAAATCGAGATTTACGATTTCGATGGCACCTATACCGGTGAACAGTTTGATCTGAATACGTTCTATCATACGCCTCGTTACCACTGGAAGTACGAAGGAGATTTCTTCGGCTTGCTGAGAGAGACGACCGACATGGAAGGCCAGGATATCTGGGACGCCAAGGCGCCCTTTGGTGCGGAAATAGTCGGCAAGGGAAAATACGACGGGCTCAAGGTTCTCTTCGGGCCGGAAGTGTACTGGGGTGCAAACCCGTTGGTCATGGTCAAATACAGTAACAAAATAGGCAAGATTGACTATACCTTGATGCACTCTGAGGACGTTGCCAGGGAGGATGATTCTGCTACCGCTACGGAGGCAACCCCAATACAAACTCGCCAGACGACTGCGTACATAAAAACCAATATCGCCGATAATACCAAACTTGAACTAGGCGGCATCATTGGCAGTTCAGATAAGATAGGTGATGAGTATGACCGCAGAGAGAATGGTAATACTGTTGTTGATAAAATAGAATTCG
>JBATGJ010000359.1:0-12199 GCA_049665685.1 Gammaproteobacteria bacterium | reverse complement strand
GTCTGTCCGTTTACCACCGGTTTGGAGAGTTGTTCGTTGTTTTATTTGTGAGTCAGACTTACTTCTATTCGGTACCATTTACCACTGGATCCCCGCCTGCGCGGGGATGACAAGATAGTATTTTCTCTGTGTCCTCTGTGTCCTCTGTGTCCTCTGTGTCCTCTGTTTTCTCTGTGTCCTCTGTTTTCTCTGTGGCAATGTTTTATAATGCAACTGTTTCCACAACCTGACTTGCAATGAAAATCCTGCTTGCCAATCCGCGTGGTTTCTGTGCCGGTGTTGACCGGGCCATCGAGATCGTCGAGCGCGCACTGGATCTGTTCGGTGCGCCCATCTATGTGCGGCATGAGGTGGTGCACAACCGGCATGTGGTCGAGGGCCTGCGTGCGCGCGGGACCGTGTTTGTCGATGAGCTGGACGAGGTGCCGGATGGTGGCACCGTGATCTACAGCGCACACGGCGTGTCGCTGGCTGTGCATGCCGAGGGCCGGCGACGTGACCTGCGCGTGTTCGATGCCACCTGTCCACTGGTCACCAAGGTGCACCTCGAGGTGAGCCGGCATGCCGCGGCCGGGCGCGAATGTATCCTCATCGGACACCGTGGTCATCCGGAAGTCGAGGGCACCATGGGCCAGTATGCACTATCGCATGGCGGTCACATGTATCTGGTCGAAACGCCGGACGACGTATTGCAGTTACAGGCCAATAATCCGGACGATATCGCCTTTGTCACCCAGACCACACTGTCGGTGGATGACACGCTCCGTGTCATCGAGGCACTCAGGCAGCGGTTCCCGTCCATCCAGGGACCCAAACGGGACGATATATGTTATGCCACGCAGAATCGACAGGATGCTGTCAAGGATCTTGCCGGGCAGTGTGATGTGATCCTGGTAGTGGGATCACCGAACAGTTCCAACTCCAACCGCCTGCGTGAACTGGCCGAGAACAGCGGCGTGCCGGCCTACCTCATCGACGAGGCCGGGCAGATTGAACAGGACTGGCTGACAGGCAAGTCGACGGTCGGCATCACTGCGGGCGCCTCGGCCCCCGAGGATGTCGTACGCGGCGTGGTCGAGCAGCTGCAGGCGTGGGGTGCAGACACGGTGGATGAATCCATGGGCCGGAAGGAACCGGTCACATTCTCGTTGCCTGTGGAACTCAGGCGCGATCAATGAAAAAAAGTGGTTAACGCTCAGCTTCCAGGGAAGTTCTGGTTTATTGAAGCATTCCCGTCATTCCCGGTTTGAATGATCCTCCCGTCAGAATTCGCCGCGGGCCGCCCCTTCCATTACCTCGCGCATCGTGCGGCGGACTTTCAAGGCATCCGCCTTCAGGTCGTGCGGTAATTCCCTGGCCCCATGGATCAGGAAGTCCATATTGAGAGAATACAACCAGATCTTGCCCTCCTTGTTCTCCACCACGCTGACGGTGCAGGGCATGAAGGCGGTGTAGGCGTCGTTATGGTTGATCATCTTGATGCCAACACGCACATCGCAGAAGTTCATTAGCGATACATGGCGAAAGGGCTCTCCCGTGACGGCTTCAGCCTGCTTGTAGAATGCCGATTCGCCGACAAACAGGAAGTTTCTGGCGACCGCCAGGCTCTTCATGGACTCCTTTACATCTTCCGCACTGATACCTTCGTCCACGGGGACGGCCCATACGAACGCATCGGCGATATCCTTGGTTTCAAGCAGTTTAGTGGCGAATTCCTGATAGAGCCCGAAGGCGTCCGGGTCGAAATCGCGGGTTGCTTGCCATATTTGGACCATGAACAGGACCACGACCACCAGCGCCAGAAAACCGAAGATCGCCAGCAGATTGCGCAATAGACTCATCCTTGCTCCCCCCTAAAATTGAATTTGTAATTCGTTGTTTATGTAGATAATAGATAACCTGACAGAATTTTCCACCTTAATTTTGATGGTTACCATTCTGCCCAGCATAGTGACGGGTTTTGATCCCGTTTTATTGGCCGTCCGCCATGCTTATCGGGTTCTGCGCCCGGCCATGACGAGGTCATTGCCCGTTACCGGATGGGCCTGGGCAAAACCACGGATATAGTTGCCTTCGATTACATTGAAACGAAACAGTATAAAGTCCGGCAGCCTGGCCAGTAATGGCACCGTATTACCGTGCCGTTCCTCCATTTGCCTGAGGATGCGGTGCCACACCTGGCTGTCACGTTCGATATTTTCAACTTCGCACTGGAGAGAGAGGCGGCGCCGGGCAAATGCATTGTGGCTTGACGCCTTATCGGCGATCCACATCAGGCTCGCTACCGGATTTGATAGCAGGTTTTTCGTGTGTTGGGCAAGCAGGCTGATCAGGACATGACACCTGCCCTGGTCATCGAGGAGGCAGGGCGCATAACTTGCATCGGGCATGCCATCGGGCGAGATGGTCGACAGCATGACGGCATCGAATTCCTGGCGGAATGCAAGGGCCTCCTGCTGCAGCTCTTCCAGTGTTAACTGTTTATCCATGCCGGCATTCTCTGCCGTGCACTGCAGCATTTCAACCGCTGTGTTATGCCATCGTCGGGAGATCTCAGGTCACCGACACTTTATTTGCTTATCTCAATGTAAACCTCATGCCTGTATATGAATGTCAGCGCCAGCATTGACGGATGCCGATTGTATGTCCTGACAGGCCACGATTGCCCAGTGAATCCAGGGTGAATGCCCCGCACCGGTCGCGGTCCTGGTTCCCCAGGGTTGTCGGTGTGGCAGTAATCGTAAAGGCAAGATCATCCTGTGCAGTAATGGCCAACCGGTAATAGCCGTTTTGCACGGTTGCCGGGAACAGCTTGCCGGTCCCGGTGCCCAGTATGGCACTGGCATAAGTGCGATGATCGGCATAATAGAGTTCCATCCGCGCGGCCAGTTCGACCAGTGCCGCTGCAGCATTGCTGCGGCGTGTTTTCATGACCTGTTCCCGGTAGGCCGGCCAGACCAGACCGGTAAGTACAGCGATAATCACCAGCACAATCAACATTTCCACCAGTGTGAATCCGCCGGGCATGATCCCCGTTCCAACCCTGTGGTATGCCATCGACTAATACACGCTATCCATCCAGCTGCGGCGCCCGTCGGTGCCCAATGGGCCGCGTGCAGGCAGGACGACGGGATCGAGTATCCCCGGGCGGGTGACCGGTGTTTGAACGCTTTCGTTACCGGGTAGTGCTGGCGGGCCTGTGGATTGCCCGTACGGACCCATCATCCCGCCCGGGGATGCGACGGCTGCCAGCGGCAGCAGCCGGTTGACGAGTAGCGCATCACTGTCCGCTGTAACGCGGACAAGTACCGGTACCGACAGCTTGCCGTCACCCGGCTGGATCCCGACCGGCCAGGTGAGACGGCCGGTGTTCTGCAAGGCATCGCGCGCGTCGATGACCTGGTCATGGTTGAGGTCGTAGACAGCCTGGTCAGCGTCATGTCCATGGCTGATATCGAGTGACATCAGCCAGTTTTCAGTGTTGTGTGATGTACCTGTACATTGCGTATCGCCTGCCTGTGTGGTGAATTGCACCCGACCTGCCCGGATGAACGGTGTGCCCGTCAGGCGCTCACCGCAGCCCGGCAGGACGATACGCCAACCCCGGTGCAATGCCGGGCAGGGCCTGAGCCTGTCCGGACACCGATAACGCACCGGCTTGTGGTCGCTTGCAATACGCACCCGCCGGCCTGCGCCGGAGGACAGCTCGTCCAGTGAGCGTGTCAGCAAATCACTGTCGGTTGCGGGCAAACCGGCGTGTTGGACATCCGGACCCGACAGGTCGACCCAGAGGGCATGCACGGTACCGGACAGGCCTGAGCCGGGACGGGGACTGGCCGGGAAGATCACCAGGTAACCGGGTTCATCCGGGTGTCGGGCAATTGCCGGGCCATGGATGAGTGGCCGTTGCGGATTGCCGCGGTAGATGCGCGTGGCATCCGTGCCGGCCGGGTTGAGGGGATCGATAGCGAACATCCACAGGTCGCCCTGTGTATCACCGGCAAAGACGAGATCGACGCTGTCGTCGCCGTCGGTGTCGAGCAGTACCGGGGCAGATAATCCGCCTGTGTTGCCGGGCAAGGTGAGTACCGTCTCGCTGCCGGTCGCAAGATCAACCAGCATCAGGGCGGACGGATGTCCGGGCGCGGCGTGATAACCGTTACCGCTGAAGAGCGTCCACGCGCTGTTGCCGGACGATGTAGCAATGCGCCCGATGCGCGGTCGTCCATAGACATGCCCCCAGGCGCCCGCGCTTTTTTCAAACAGCAGCTTGTCGTCGGTAAAGGCCGGTTCGGTGACGTCCAGTACATACAGACCGGTAAACCCGCTGCCACCGCCACCAGCCAGGATGCTGCGCCAGCCAGAGCCGCCGGCTTCGATTGATGCGACCGTTAAACTGCCGCCAACGGCCGTACTGACCGGCGGCGCCGTGGCGTGCCGGGCACGCTTGCCAATAGATTCCAGCAGCATCGAGGGCAGGTAGGCATAGACTTCCGAACCGTCTACTGCATCGAACACGTGCAGCAGGCCCGCGCCGGACCCCGCGGCGATACGGCCCGGGCGTTGCCGGTGGGCGGCAGCGAACGCGGCGTAACCGGGTTCATCGTGTAGCGCTTCACCGGGCGGTCCGATGTAGACCGCGGCGGTTGTGATTTCACCTGGCGTACTGCCGCGATTACGCAGCAGCCCGGTTGAGCCGGGTAGCCGTGCATACTGCTGCTCGTGGTGTCGTTCACCGCGTGCATGATTGAGAATGTCACTGGCCCAGGCACCCGTGTGTCCAGCGGCAGCCGTTGCGGCGTCCAGCAGGGTCTGCTGTGCAGGTGACAGCGACTCCCAGGTGAGGTCCACCTGGCCCTGGTTGCCGGTGAACAGCTTGCGCTGTTGCCAGTAGCGGCTATGCGGATCATTGGCCCCACGCAGCTGAAAGGCGGCACGCGCCGACCAGCAGCCGGTCGCCGGTCGCCCGCAGCCACCTGCCAGGCCGTGACGCGGCGGGCTGGCACCGATGGGCACGTCGGTGTGCAGGCCTGCGTTTGCCGTCAGGGAATATTCCA
Source organism: Gammaproteobacteria bacterium (assembly GCA_049665685.1). Lineage (GTDB taxonomy): Bacteria > Pseudomonadota > Gammaproteobacteria > UBA9214 > UBA9214 > UBA9214. Next base: position 7,142 of record JBATGJ010000359.1, on the reverse strand, counting down.
CGATGTCACCCTGCCGCGTTGCAGTGTCGGACCAGGGACGATACGCGGCAATCGGCCCGTACCGCAGGTCCTGATCCTGCAGGGCGATAGCAGCAGACGGCAGTCTTTCATGCAAGACCGGACCCGGAGCTGCCGGCAGCAGGCTGCCGGTCACCACCAGCGCACCCAGCAGGCCGATTGTGGCGGGATGTCTCATGTGATTACCGCGGCAGCGGCTCCCTGCTCACGAGGGTCTGAACCACGCGCTGTGCACCGCGCTGGCGGGAGCTCTTTGCCGTCACCCTGAATGCCTGCCTGCGTGCGCCGGGGAGGGGCCGCAGTGTGCCACTGACTGAGACATCTTCTCCGCGGGCGGTAAACAGCCCGGCGTCCTGAATGATGTACTCGCCTGTACCCTCATCGGCGATGCCGTTAGCGTTGATATCCGGCAAGCGGACCACGGCATGGCCAAATATCCAGGACCGGTCGGTCGCGCGTTCCACGCGCCGGGGCGTGCCGGGGTCGAGGTCATATATGCCGGCCGGGTAGAAAGGATCACCCGCTACATCCGGATGGAACGGATTTGCGCGCAGTTGCAGCACGTCCTGTTCAGCGATGGCGAGTACATACTCGGTATTGGCAAGCGCGGTGGACTGCAGGCGCCGGTTCTCGGCAACCAGCAGTTCCAGCCGGGCGGATTTCATGCCGGCGATACCCAGTAGTGTCAGTACTGCCAGGCACAGCATGGCCAGGGCCAGCCCGGTCCCGCGTTCCCGACGCCAGGTGTGGTCATGCGGTGGCCCTGGTTTACACATCGCGGGGATTCCGCAAGGTGACCGTCGTCGACATCAGCCGACGCCGGTAGTCATCATTGCCGTCGCCATCGACATCGCCATCGATGACCCCGTCGCTGTCCCGGTCGGTAGTCGCCGGATGGACCCTGACGTTGCCCAGTGCATAATGCTGTGTATTGTCATAACCGGTTTCCGGACACTCGGCGCGGGCAAGCAGCCAGATGCGTACGGCGATGACCTGCTGCCAGCCCGGATGACTCGCATCCATGGCATCCATATAGCGGTCGACCGTTCCGTCGCTGTTGCTGTCAATGCCGTACTGCACCTGGAACTGCTCGATCCCGCGGGCGATCTCGCGTGCTACCAGCCGGTTACCGGACTGTGCCAGGCGATACAGCGCCGGGAGGCTGTTGACTGCCGGGCAACCGCTACCGGTCGTAGACGTGCGGATGAAGTAACCGTGTGCAACCAGCTCCGCAACACTGTCGGTTATGCCACCTGACAGGAGGGTGCCCGCCCGTCGGCCCTCGATCACCGTGCTACTGTCCGGGCGCGCCAACAGGTACAGGTGATCGGGATGCACGACAGTCTGCGCCATGGCACCGGCAGGTGGCAGGTCGTAGCGCGGAGCGGCATAACGCGTGACAAGGACATCACCTACAGGCACAGGTTCGGATGGCAGACAGTCATAGCCACCCCGGTTGTCGTCCTTGCCAAACACCCGGTGTGACAGCATGCGTACCCAGTCAATATCCATGCAGCGTCCATTTTCGATGGCGGTGCGATAACCATCAGAGACACCACCGGCAGAACGGTCGGTGATGGCTGCGCGTCCGTTGAGGATGCCGAGGTGACCGGCACGGCGCAGGTCTGTCACCAGCACCTCGAGTGCATAGCGGCCGTTTTCAGTCAGGCGCGCGAGTTGCTCATGGATGCGATAGCTGCGTCCGCTGGCCAGAAAGACCTGCCCGATAGCGACTGCCAGTATCGATGCCACCAGCAGGGCAACCATGAGTTCGACCATGCCGAACCCGTGCCGTGGAGCAGCGTGGTGTACTGTGACTGTTGACAGGTGCTTCATGGTGCGAGCTGGCGGAAGCAGCGGTGGTCGCTGGATGTTCGCGGTGGACAGTGATAGCCGATGACGGCAGGGTCGCGTGTTGCATTCCAGTAAACCGTGACGAGATGACCATCCATGTGCGCGCAGCGAATGTGCGTGGTACGCGTACACGGGATGATCTCGCCGCTGCCCGCGGGCAGGCCGGCCAGCCCGCCGGTCCATGCCTGCAGGTCCGCCAGTGCGCGCCCATTGGTAGCCGCAGGTGGCTGTCCCCGCACAAGGCGATAGTCTCCGTGCTGTACGCCGGCCGGGTTGCCGCGCATGCGTTCACTGATATCGCGGACAAGCCGCATTGCACGGTCCTGCATGCCGGCCGTCTCGGCGAGACGCAGAGCGCGGGTTTGCAGGGCCGCAAGCGACAACAGGCCGACCGACAATATCAGCAGCGTGATCATAACTTCCAGCAGTGTCAGCCCCGTCAGTCTTGTCCTATGCATGATGCGATGCCTCCGCATGTCGTATCCCCGGCTTCCATGCTAAAGCCACTGTGACGGATGGGCGTGTCCACGAAAAGCAGTGGATCGCCGGCATGATCATCGGACTTCGGGCAGACGCCGTGTCAGTTCGTGCCGATGAATGCCGGCGGCAATTTATTTTCCCGGCGTGAACCGCAAGCCGGTTCCATGCCGTTAAAATGGATGACGATGATGGTGGACAGGACATACAGTGCGGACTGCGTAGTGGTTGGCGGCGGATTGATCGGCATGCTCAGCGCGCGCGAACTTGCCCGCGCCGGCCTGTCGGTCATCCTGCTGGAGCAGGGCAGCCTCTGCCGCGAGTCATCGTGGGCCGGCGGCGGCATTATTTCGCCGCTGATCCCCTGGGAGTATCCCGATGCCGTGATGGCACTGGTGCGCTGGAGTCAGTCGCGTTACCCGCAGCTTGCCGCCGACCTGCTGGAAGAAACCGGTATCGATCCCGAGTGGACGCAGTCGGGCCTGCTGCTGCTTGACTGCGAGCTGGATGCGCAGGTCACGGCCTGGCACGAACGGTATCCCTGCCGGCTGGAACGGCTGACGGCGGAACAGGTGCAGGCAAGCGAGCCGGGCATCGCGAACGGTTTCGGACCGGCACTGCAGTTGCCCGACGTTGCACAAATACGCAATCCCCGCCTGGGACAGGCGCTGGCCCGCGCGCTGGAATTGCAGGGTATTTCGCTACATGAGCATTGCCGCGTCACGGGACTGCGTATGGCGGGCGACCGGGTGCAGGGCGTGACCACGGAGCAGGGCGGGTTCACGGCCGGGCGTGTGGTGATCGCCGGCGGGGCCTGGAGCGGGCAGATCATGGCGTCGCAGGTGCCCGGGGTGCCGGTGGAACCGGTACTCGGCCAGATGATCATGTACCAGGCACGGCCCGACCTGCTGCGGCAGATTGTCGTGCACGACGGCTACTACCTGATCCCGCGTCGTGATGGCCTGGTGCTGGCCGGCAGTACACTCGAGCGGACCGGCTTTCGCAAGCATACGACGCAGGCGGCGCGGGCGCTGCTCACCGGGCGGGCGCTCAGGTTGCTGCCGGGGCTATCCGATTACCCGGTGGTCGGCCACTGGTCCGGGTTGCGGCCCGGTTCGGATAGCGGGATACCCCTGATTGGTGAAGTGCCGGGGATCGAGGGCATGTTTCTGAATGCCGGGCATTTTCGCAACGGTGTGGGCATGGCGCCGGCCTCGGCCCGCTTGCTGGTCGATGGCATCCTGGGCCGAGAGAGTTTCACAAATCCTGCCGATTATGCCCTGCACTTGTCAGCCTGACCGGGGTTGGTGACATGGACGGATCAATAAGTGAGGTTTATACTGGTAATAGAAAACGGGTATATAAACAGATGCTTAGTACTCCAGAGGAACTGACCGGGCTGTTGAAGGCGCACGGGATACTCCCGACACAGCAGCGCCTGCTGATTGCGCGTGCACTGTTCGAAAACCCGCACCACGTATCGGCCGAGCAGGTCATGCAGCAGGTCAATGAGGGGCAGGACCACGTGTCGAAGGCCACGGTGTACAACACCCTCGGGTTGTTCGCCCGCAAGGGCCTGGTCAACGAGGTCGTCGTGGATCCGACGCGCATTCTGTACGATCCGAAGACCACGCACCATCATCACTTTTTCAACGTCGATACCGGCGAGCTTACAGACATCGACGCAGATCAACTGGCGCTCAGTGAGCTGCCGACGCTGCCGGAGGGGACGACGGCCACCGGTGTGAATATCATCATCCAGGTGCGCAATAAACCGCAGTAAACTGGCAAAGACTGTTAAACAAGCCGCAAGACCCTTACAATGCCCCGCTGCAAACAGCCGGAGTAGCTCAGTCGGTAGAGCAGCTCACTCGTAATGAGAAGGTCGGGGGTTCAATTCCTCTCTCCGGCACCATTTTTTGCAGCGCATGAGAATTTTTTCGGCAACCACAGCGAATCCCGGGCTGGCTTTGCTGCCCGTCTGGATGTAATTCCCTTGCTCGTATCAATCCTGGAGGGGCAGTTGGCTCGCGGTGTGCCGGTGGCAATCCGTCACTGAATACTTGCGGGATTATTCACTGCAGGGAAAGCATTGCGCCGGCCAGCCTTATTACGCGATGGGCGATAAATCTTCGCACCGCCTTGATGTGCGACATTGCGGTAGTTTGTATATATACGATGCATGAACATTAAAACTTTAACAGGTTTTATCGTGGCACTGGCCTTGCCGATGATCGCCACCCCCGCCGTTGCCTATGAAGTCAATGAGCAACTCTCGGTCAGTGGCGTCCTGGCCGGCGCCATCCAGTGCCAGGACCTGTCCGATGCACCGGGCTCGAGTCATAGCTGTAAGGGGGCAGCGCCCTTACAGCCGGAGGTGAGTTTCCGGCCGACCGATACCGACGAGGTGTTTTTCAAACTCGGATTCGCGGCCGGCAACGGGCTCAATAAAAACTCACCGTTTGTTTTGGCCCCCTGGGCGGCCGACCTCGAGGACGACGTCAAGGACATTAGCGGGCGCAACCGTAATTATCTGTTAACCGCCTGGTACAGGCACTCCTTTGCGGCCGGTGATGACCATCGCCTCGGTGTTACCCTGGGCATTATCGATGCCACCGACTATCTTGATGAAAACGCCTATGCCAATGACGAATACACCCAGTTCATGAATCCCGTGCTGACTAACGGGCCGAATGTGTTCCTGCCGTCCTATGATGCCGGTGTCGCGCTGGAATGGGATACCGGTCCCTGGTCCTTGCGCGGGGTGTGGATGGCTGTTGGCGAAAACGATGATGGCAATGACTACACTTTCTATGGTGTGCAGGCCGGTTATAGCGTCAGTAACAGTCTGGGTGCCGGTAATTACCGGGTCATTATCACCGCCGGCAGCCAGGACTTCCTCAATCCGGCGGGTACCCGACTGGAGGACCGCACCGCAGCCCTGGTTTCTGTTGACCAGGAATTCGGCAGGGTAGTCGGTGGCTGGGCCCGGGTTGGCTGGCAGACCGATGAGGCGGCAGTCGACCACAATGCGATTTACTCGGGAGGCCTTGATATCAAGGGCAGTGCCTGGGGGCGTGCTGATGACAACATCGGGGTGGGCCTTGCCTGCCTGAACGGCGGCAGTCTCAATATCGACAAATCCAGGGTGGTCGAGGCCTATTATCGCTGGCAGCTGGCTAAGGCCTTCGGGCTAACGGCGGACATTCAGTATCAGCATGATGACTATAAAGCCGGCCAGGGACCGGACGGATGGATCTATGGCCTGCGTGGTGCGCTCGAGTTTTGAAGCGTGACAGTCAGGCCGGGCAGATGGCACTGTGGACCGGGGTAAGTGTGGAATATTTGCTGAACCGACTTTCAAGACCACCGATTTGCCGGCTACTTTGAAGAGCCCGCCGGGTCATGAGCAGATCGCCTGTCTGTTTGACTTCCTTGTGGTTGATTTGCCTGCATCACTGACTCGCATCCAGCAGCTCGCGATTGACCTGGATTCATGCAGGCAAAATCGCTTCTACAGGTCGGCAAAGCGCATTGACAGGTCGGTGGCCTGGATATTCTTGGTAAGACCACCGACAGAAATATAATGCACGCCGGTCAAAGCCGCCGTGCGCAGGTTGTCCAGGTTGAAACTGCCGGAGGCCTCCAGTTCAACGCGACCGCCGACCAGTGTAACGGCCGCGCGCAGCGCCTGTGTGGTGAAATTGTCGAGCAGCAGACGGGTCGCGGCCGTCTCGAGTGCGGCACGAATCTGCGCCTCGTTTTCCACCTCGACCTCGATCAGCTTCCCCGGATTGTCGTCTGCGGCATGCAGAACGGCCTGTGCAATGGAGCCGGCGGCGGCGAGGTGGTTTTCCTTGATCAGGACAGCATCGTATAGACCCGCACGGTGGTTGTAGCAACCACCGATGCGCACGGCATATTTCTGTGCGGCACGCAGGCCGGGAATCGTCTTGCGTGTATCGAGAATTTTAACCGGCAGGTCGGCCACACACTCGGCATAGCGCTGTGCAAGACTGGCCGTGCCCGACAGTGTTTGCAGGAAATTGAGCGCGGTCCGCTCGCCGGTGAGGATGGCGCGGGCCGGGCCAGTGAGCGTACACAGCGTTTGCCCGGCTGATAGTGCGTCACCATCTTTTACCGCCCAGTCGATGTTTACTGCCGTATCGAGCTCGGCAAACACGGCATTGAACCAGGCCATGCCACACAGGATGGCCGACTCGCGGCAGATGAGCGTTGCCCTGGCCTGGCTGTCAGCCGGGATCAGGGCGGCCGTGATATCGCCGTTGCCGACATCTTCGGCCAGCGCCGCGCGCACGCTGTGCAGCAGTGCCTCGTCGAGGACCTCGATCAGCATTCAGCCAGAGATCTCCAGCAACTCGATCTCGAAGATCAGCGTGGCATTCGGCGGGATGGCACCGCCGGCGCCCCCGGCCCCGTAACCCAGCTCGGGCGGGATGACGAGGCGACGGATACCGCTGACCTGCATGCCGACGACGCCCTCGTCCCAGCCCGGTATCACGTAGCCGCAATCGACCGGGAAACTGAACGGGTCATTGCGGTCGCGGCTGGAGTCGAACTTGGTGTCGTCCTCCAGCCAGCCGGTGTAGTGGACGACCACGGTCTGCCCGCGGCCGGTCACGGCCTCGCCCTCGCCGGTCTTGATGTCGCTGTATTGCAGACCGGATGCGGTAGTCGTTTCATTCATGAATCGGTTCCTTTGGTTTGCGGGGTCGCAAAATAATCGTCTTGCAGTTTTTTCACCAGGCCGGCCAGCAGGACCAGTCCGATGA
>JBATGJ010000358.1:0-22042 GCA_049665685.1 Gammaproteobacteria bacterium | reverse complement strand
GGCGCTCCGGGTTCTCGACGATCATCAGACTGGCGTTGGGTACGTCGACCCCGACCTCGATTACCGTGGTCGCGACCAGCAGATCGATATTGCCGGCCTTGAAGGCATGCATCAGGCGCTCCTTCTCGGCCGACTTGAGCCGTCCGTGGATCAAGCCGATGGACAGTTCCGGCAATGACTCCGCCAGCAGGGTCGCGGTGTTTTCCGCTGCCTGGCACTGCAGTACCTCGGACTCCTCGATCAGGGTACAGACCCAGTAGGCCTGCTGTCCGGCAGCGCAGGCCTTGCGCACCGACTGCATCACCTCTTCGCGCCGCTCCTGGCTGACGGCCACTGTCTTGACCGGCTGCCGGCCGGGCGGCAGCTCGTCAATGATCGAGGTATCGAGATCGGCATAGACGGTCATGGCCAGCGTGCGCGGAATCGGTGTAGCCGTCATCACCAGCTGGTGCGGTCGCCGGGCAGCCTGCCGCCCCTTGTCTCGCAGGGCGAGTCGCTGGTGCACGCCGAAGCGGTGCTGTTCGTCGATAATAACGAGGCCGAGTTGCGCAAATTCCACGTCCTGCTGGAACAGCGCATGGGTACCGATGGCGATGCTTGCAATGCCACCGGCAATATCCGCCAGGGTCGCCTCGCGTGCCTTGCCGCGGGTCTTGCCCGCATGCCAGGCAGGCGTAATGCCCAGTGGTTCCAGCCAGTCAGTGAAACCGCGAAAATGCTGTTCGGCGAGCAACTCGGTCGGCGCCATCAACGCCACCTGATAACCGGCTGCCACCGCAGTCAGTGCAGCTGCCGCCGCCACCACCGTCTTGCCGGAACCGACATCGCCCTGCACCAGCCGCGCCATCGGATGTGGCTGGTGCAGATCGGCAGTGATCTCGCCAATGACGCGTTGCTGTGCACCGGTCAGCTCAAACGGCAACTGATCGATAAATCTATTGACCAGCAGTGCGTCATCCTGCAACACCGGTGCGGCCATGTGTGCGGCGTGCTCGCGCAGGCGCCTGAGGCTCAGGTGATGGGCCAGCAGTTCCTCGAAGGCCAGCCGCTGCTGTGCCGGGTGACTGCCGGTGGCCAGCAGCTCGAGCGAGGCATCCGGTGGCGGCCGGTGCACATAACGCAGAGCTGCGGGCAGCGATGTCATTTTGAAGTCACTGACCAGTTCCGGAGGTAACCAGTCGACCAGACCGGCCCTGCCTCTATCAAGGTATTTCAGTGCCTGGTCGGATAACGCCCGCAAGGTCAGCTGATGCACACCCTCGGTCGCCGGGTAGATCGGTGTCAGGTGATCTTCGGTCTCAACTATGGCCTCCGGGTCGACCAGCTGATACTCGGGATGGATCATCTCCAGCGTTACCGGGCCACTGCGCACCTCGCCGAAACAGCGAATGCCGTGACCGCGCTGGAAACCGGCTTGCTGCTGCCTGTTGAAGTGAAAAAACCGCAGTGTCAATGCACCGGTCCCGTCACTGATGCGCACCAGCAGCGAGCGTCGCCGGCCGAATTTAATTTCGGCCAGCTCGATCTCGCCCTGCACTACCACCTGTTCGCCGGCACGCACAGCACCCATCGGCATCACACGCGTGCGGTCTTCATAGCGCAGCGGCAGATGAAACAGCACATCCTGTACCGTGCAGATGTGGAGACGCTTGAGCCGCTCCGCCACACGTGGGCCGACACCCTTGAGTACCGTGACCGGGAGGGAATCGAGCTGGTCGGAGGCCTCGGGTGTGTTATTCAAAAACACTATCTCGCGCAAAGGCGCCAAGGCGCAAAGAAAATCTGTTACCTTCAGAAACGCCTTGTAATATAGAGGGATATGCAAGTGCCGCGGGAGACAGGGTGTCCGATGCCGCCAGGCACGAAAAATAATTCACCTCAGAGATCACAGAGGACACAGAGAATAAAACTTGAGCAATTGCCGAAAAACCTCATTAGCATTCCCACTATTGCTGAAATGACGGTTGTGGTGAATTAAAGGTTACATTCTTAAAATCTCTGTGTCCTCTGAGATCTCTGTGGTGAGTGGTTTTATTTTCTTTGCGCCTTGGCGCCTTCGCGCTAGAAATCGCTTCTAGCCCAGCTCCATAACGGCATCCATCTCCACCTGCGCGCCTTTCGGTAGCGCGGCCACACCGACGGCGGCACGGGCAGGATACGGCTCGCTGAAATACTCCGCCATAATCTCGTTGACCAGTGCGAAATGGCCGAGATCCGGCAGGAATACATTCAGCTTGGCGATGTCATTGAGCGAGCCGCCGGCGGCCTCACACACGGCGGCGAGATTGTCGAACACGCGCCGGATCTGCGCTGCCATGTCACCATTGACCAGCTCCATGCTGGCCGGGTCGAGCGGGATCTGCCCGGACAGGTAGACGGTATTGCCGGTCTTCACGGCCTGTGAATAGGTGCCGATGGCCTGCGGTGCGTTGTCGGTCTGGATGATGGTGCGTGTCATGGTGTTTCCTTCTGCAAGGGATTTATTTCTTCGATACGTTAATCAGTAGTTCGATTGAACAATACAAACTGAATATTACCCCCTCTCCCTAACCCTCCCCCTGAGGGGGAGGGAAAAAATTTTCTCTGTGTTCTCTCGGCAACTGCTCCTGCGTTGCTCTACCTCCTATATCCATATAGTCGTGTGGCAAAGGTTTTGGCTTTCTTTGCGCCTTTGCGTCTTGGCGCGAGATTATTTTTTATCACCCTCGCGCACGGGTGATACGGATAACGGACGGGATATTGCGCACGCGCCGCATGACGGTCGCCAGGTGCCGGCGATTGTGGACGGTGAGCCGGAACTTCAGGATATTGGTCAGCCCGTCGCCTTCATCGATGCCGACATTCTCGATGTTGGAATCGGCATCGCCGATGACCGTCGCCACCGTGGCCAGCACACCGCGCCGGTCCTCGACCTCGACATTGACCTCGACCGGGAATTCTTCGTCGATACCCGGCTCCCACTGCACCTCGAGACAGTTATCGGCATTGTATTTGCCGTCGGCGATGTTCCTGCAACTCTGGGTATGGATCATCATGCCGCGGCCGCTGGTGATCACGCCAATCACAGGATCGCCCGGTATCGGCCGGCAGCACTTGGAGAAACGCGTCACCATGCCCTCGGTCCCCTTGATGACCAGCGGTGGCATGGTCTTGCCTTCCTTCCCCGCCGCCGACGTGTCTTCTGCCCGGATCAGGGCGCGCGCCACCAGCACCGATGGTCGACGGCCCAGACCGATTTCCACCAGCAGATCATCCGGCGTGCTGAGCTGGTACTCCTTGAGCAGGGCCTGCAACCGGTCCGCCGGCACATCGGCGGCGGAGGCATCGAACACGCCCATGGCACGATCCAGCATGCGACGGCCCAGTTCGATGGCCTCTCCGTGTTGCAGGTTCTTCTGGTGATGACGGATATTGGAGCGCGCCTTGGCAGAGACCACGAAACTCAGCCAGGCCGGGCTCGGTCGCGCACCCACGGCGGTAATGACCTCCACCGTCTGTCCGTTACGCAGCGTGGTCCTGAGCGGCACCTCCTGGCGGTCCACGCGTGCCGCGATACAGGTGTTGCCGATGTCGGTATGCACGGCATAGGCAAAATCGACCACCGTGGCCCCGTGCGGCAGTTTCATGATTTCACCCATCGGCGTAAACACATAAACGGCATCCGGGAACAGGTCGATCTTCACGCTTTCCAGAAACTCGAGCGAATTTCCCGCAAACTTCTGCATCTCCAGCAACTCGCGCATCCACTCGCGTGCACCGGCGTGCATCTGATCGATGTTTTCCTCGCCGGATTTATACACCCAGTGCGCCGCGACGCCGCTTTCGGCTACCTTGTCCATGTCCTCGGTGCGTATCTGCACCTCGATGGGAATGCCATGTGGCCCGAATAAAATAGTGTGCAGGGACTGGTAACCGTTGCCCTTGGGTATGGCGATGTAATCCTTGAACTTGCCCGGCACCGGCTTGAACAGGTTATGCACCACGCCCAGCATGCGATAGCAGGTATCGACATCCTCGACGATGATGCGGAAGGCATAGACGTCATAGGTCTCTTCGAAGGACAGCGTCTTGTCGCGGATTTTCCGGTACAGGCTGTAGAGGTGTTTTTCGCGACTCAGGATACGCCCGCTCAGTTTCTCCTGGCGCACGCGCCGCTTGATGGCCTTTTCGATCTTGTTCAGCACTTCCTTGCGGTGGCCGCGCGCCGCCTTGACCGCCTTCTCCAGCACCCGGTAGCGCAACGGGTACAGTGCTGCAAAACCCAGGTCTTCCAGCTCGACACGCAACGCGTTGATACCGAGACGGTTGGCGATCGGCGCATAGATATCCAGCGTCTCGCGCGCAATCCGGCGCCGTTTTTCGGGGCGCATGACACCCAGCGTGCGCATGTTGTGCAGGCGGTCGGCCAGCTTGACCAGGATGACGCGGATGTCGCGCACCATGGCGAGGATCATCTTGCGGAAATTTTCTGCCTGCGCCTCGGCCGAGGACTCGAACTCGATTTTTGTCAGCTTGCTCACGCCGTCGACCAGTTCGGCGACATCTTCACCGAACTCGGACGCGATGTGCTCCTTGGCGATGGGCGTGTCCTCGATGACGTCGTGCAGGATGGCCGCGATGATCGATTTCGCGTCAAGCTTCAGCTCGGCGAGGATGCGCGCCGCCGCAATGGGATGATAGATATACGGCTCGCCGGACAGGCGGTGCTGGCCTTCATGCGCCTCGGCACCGAACAGATAGGCACGGTAGACTTCCTGCACCTGTTCCGGCTCGAGGTACTCCTCCAGCACTTTACATAAATCACTGATCAGGAAGCGTGATTCGTTATCGGTGAGTGTTTCAGCGCGTGTTGCCATATCGCTCGGGTGCCGTGGCTGTCCGGGTTACGCCTAATATAACCCCATCAGGCACACACGCACATAACATTCCGGCCGGAACCGTTATGGGATAGCGCTGAAAGTGCAGCCAACATCCGGATGGATGCGGCCGTAGGCCCGGTCAGTCTGTCGCGGGTGCTGCCGGCGGTATTTCGTCGGCGGCAGTTTCCTCACGGGTGGCCGGCTCCGCATCGGACAGCATATCCATTGCCTCGCTGTCTTCTTCCTCGATTATCGGGTGAATGAGCTCATCGAGGATCGAGGGGCCGATCAGGCCCTCGGCGATTTCGCGCAGCGCCACAATGGTAGGTTTGTCGTTTTCCCACGGCACCAGTGGCTGGACGCCGTTGGCCAGCTGACGGGCGCGCTTGGTGGCGACCAGGACCAGCTGAAAGCGGTTATCGACCTTGTCGAGACAGTCTTCTACGGTGACACGTGCCATCTAAAACTCCGGAAACTCTGTGTTTAACCCGTCGAACGGGTGTGCGAGTCTAACGTATTTATGCCGGCTTCGCCAACAGCCCGTCGAGCAGGGCCGCCTGCGCCCGGGACTGCCGGCCCAGCTCCAGGTCCTGTCCCTCGCCGTTCAGAATCAGCACCAGATCATCCAGGGCCTGCTGGAAATCATCATTGATGACAAGGTAGTTATACTCGTCAAAGTGTGACATCTCGTTCACCGCGTCGCGCATGCGCCGGGCGATGATGTCGACGCCATCCTGGCCGCGGGCAGTGAGCCGTGCCTCCAGCGCCTCGAGTGAGGGCGGCAGGATGAAAATGCTCACGGCAGCGGGCATCAGCTCACGCACGCGACGCGCGCCCTGCCAGTCGATCTCGAGGATGACACCGATACCCTGCTCCAGCCGGGCGTCTACTGCCGCCCGTGAGGTGCCGTAGGAATTATCGAACACGCGTGCATACTCGAGAAAACCACCCGCAGCAACCATCGCCTCGAACCCTGCCATGTCGGTAAAATGATAGTCCTGCCCGTCGACCTCGCCGGGACGGGGTGCGCGCGTGGTGTGCGAGACCGACAGTTCCACCCTGTCGACCCGGCCGGACGCGAGCAGTGCGCGCACCAGGCTGGACTTCCCCGCCCCGGACGGCGCGGAGACGATGTACAGGGTTCCCCGGTCTTCGACAGGCTGCATGGTCGCTGCCCGGCCTATTCCACGTTCTGTACCTGTTCGCGCATTTGCTCGATCAGGACCTTGAGTTCAACCGAAATATTGGTCGTATCGGTGGCCACCGATTTCGATCCGAGCGTGTTGGCCTCACGATTGAGTTCCTGCATCAGGAAATCAAGGCGGCGCCCGACCGGCTCGCCGCTGCCAATGACCCGGCGCACCTCCCCGACATGGTTCTCCAGCCGGTCGAGTTCCTCGTCCACGTCGATCTTCTGCAACTGCAGCACCAGTTCCTGCTCGAGGCGACCCGGTTCCACGTCGACATCCAGCTCCGCCAGGCGTTGCTCCAGCTTGCTGCGCAGGCCGGTACGAATATCCGGCAACAGCGTGCGTGCTTGTGTTACCTGCCCGAGCATGGCATCACAACGCTGGGTCAACAGGGCGGTGATCGACTCGCCTTCACGGGCACGGCTTTCAACCAGCTCGTCCAGGGTGGCATCGAGCAGTTCCAGCGCGCCCTGCATCAACGGCTGGGTATTCAGTGTTTCTTCCCGCGCGATCCCTGGCCAGCGCAGCAACTCCAGCGGGCCGGGCGGTGTAACGGCCGGCAGAGCGGCGGAAACGGCCTCACAGGCCGCCACCAGGCGCTGGAGATTGTCCGCGTCGATATCGATCGGGACCGCAGTGCGGGCCGCCGCGTGGAAGCGGCAGACGCAATCGACCTTGCCACGCGCCAGGCGCGCATTAACCCGCTCGCGCACCGCGGTCTCCAGCGCACGCAGTTCCTCGGGCAAGCGCAGGGAGATTTCCAGGTAGCGATGGTTCAGGGAACGCAGTTCCCAGGAAAGGGCCCCCGCGTCGAGATCGGTCTCCCGGCGGGCGAAGGCTGTCATGCTGCGAACCATAGGTATTCCCCATGCGTATTAATGTTTCCGGCGGCCAATGGTAAGCCATTACCGTGTGAATAGGAAAACGGACCGTGCAAACCAGAGGGTTCACGTTATAATCCGCGCCTCACACCGATCCGAGGAGCCATCATGCGCCCCAGTAATCGTCAACCGGACGCCATGCGTCATGTGCGCATCACCCGCAATTACACCAAGCATGCCGAGGGCTCCGTGCTGGTCGAATTTGGTGACACCCGCGTACTCTGCAATGCCACGGTTGAGGACCGCGTGCCACCCTTTCTGCGCGGCAAAGGCGAAGGCTGGGTGACCGCGGAGTACGGCATGCTGCCGCGCTCGACCACCAGTCGCATGGGACGTGAGGCCACGCGCGGTAAACAGGGCGGTCGCACCATGGAAATCCAGCGGCTCATTGGCCGCTCGCTGCGTGCTGTGATGGATATGAAAAAACTCGGTGAGCGCACCATCACCATCGACTGCGATGTCATCCAGGCAGATGGCGGCACGCGCACGGCCAGCATTACCGGTGGCTTCGTCGCACTGGCCGATGCCCTGCAGTCACTGCGCGACAACGGGAAGCTCGAGGTCATGCCACTGACCGGACGGGTCGCCTCGGTTTCGGTCGGCATCTATCAGGGCACGCCGGTGCTCGACCTGGACTACCCGGAAGACTGCAATGCCGAGACCGACATGAACGTGGTCATGAACGACCAGGGCGACTTCATCGAGGTGCAGGGTACTGCCGAAGGCCACGCCTTCAGCCAGGAAGAACTGCAGGCCATGCTGACCCTGGCGAGAAAGGGCATAAGCGAGTTGCTGGACAGCCAGCAGGCGGCACTGGAATCGTAGCAGCATGCTTGCAGATAAATGATGCTTGCCCGAAATAGGGGGATCCTGTTGGCGGACCATGGTCCAGGAAACCACACAATGACAGTGAAATCTCGAATGTCGGAGCGCCTTGCTGGCGCGATAGATCTGGATAATCATGCTTCGCACCTGCAAGGCGCTCCTGCACTGTCTTTTTACAATTTTATTACCTGGGTATTTCAATGACAGACATCGTTCTCGCCAGCAGTAATGCAGGCAAGGTGCGCGAGATCAACCAGCTGCTGTCCGGGCTGCATATCAAGGTGCGACCGCAAAGTGAATTCAACGTGGTGGACGCCGAGGAAACCGGCCTGACCTTTGTCGAGAACGCCATTCTCAAGGCGCGTAATGCCGCCGCACATACCGGCCTGCCCGCCATCGCCGATGATTCCGGACTCGAGGTGGATGTACTCAATGGCGCGCCCGGCATCTATTCAGCACGCTATGCCGGTGCGGGTGCCAGCGACCAGGCGAATCTCGAGAAACTGCTGGAAGATTTGCGCAAGGTAGTCCAGGACGCGCGCACCGCACGCTTTCAGTGCCTGCTGGTGTACATGCGCCACGCACAGGACCCGACGCCGCTTATCTGCCAGGGCACCTGGGAAGGCCGCATCCTGTTCGAGCCACGCGGTGACAACGGTTTCGGTTATGACCCGGTGTTCTATGTGCCCACGCACGATTGTTCGTCCGCGGAACTGAAACCGGAAGTGAAAAATTCACTGAGCCACCGGGGCCAGGCATTACGGCAGTTACTCGCAGCCCTGCAGGCGCGGGACACAACCGCGCATAACTATTGACTGAATCCATTCATGCACGCACTGCATGTCTGCAGCTTCCTCTCGCGGCAAAGGAAAAGTTGCAGGTGCACACCGAGCGCAAACAGCAGAGAGAGTCGGGTAAATACGCTAGCCCTTGGAGCGTAGCGGACGGCACTCGCTGCGGCTGGCAATGCCGCGCTTACCGTCAGGATTCGCGATGAGTGAATAAACTGCATACAGGAGACCGCCGAGCAGCCCCAGTAAAAGGTCCTTGATCGTATCCGCCACGGTGAGTTGCAGGTGGGTACCGAAGACCGTGTCCGAAATCCACTCGTAGAATTCCCAGCACACGGCACCGGTTGTGACCAGGGCAACGACCAGAATCAGTGTTACAGGTCTGCCTGGATCGGGACACCATCCCTTGCTGACAGCACAGGTAAATACACCGTAGATAAATATCCCGAGCGCCACACCGCCAGCCAGGTGCAAGACACTGTCCAGGTGCGACATGGAATAGGCATCGAGCAGCAGGAACACTACGTGCAGGATCAGCAGGACGACAAGCGGGACAAAATATTTCATTCAGGGTGCCTCAGGGACCGTTCCATACCCACAGCAGTATCGGCATGGCAGCGGGATTTGTTACGCCATGCTGCCGGCCTTTCGCCAGGACATACAGGATACCAGACCCGGATGAACCTGTTATTTCCCCCGCGGGCTGACTATGCTTCTGATAAATCACCTGCTTCCGGATATTAGCCACTGGTCATGTTCAATTTTACCGCCACACCACCCCTGTCATTGTATGTCCACATCCCGTGGTGCGTGCGCAAATGCCCGTACTGCGATTTCAATTCGCACGCGGTACGGGACGGTATTCCCGAGCAGGCCTATGTGGACGCCCTGCTTGCCGACCTCGAGCAGGATCTGCCAGCGGTTTGGGGCCGCGTGGTGGGCACCGTATTCATCGGCGGCGGAACCCCCAGCCTGTTCACACCGGAGGCCATTGATCGCCTGTTGTGCGGCATCCGTGCGCGTGTCTCACTCGATCCACAGGCAGAAATCACACTCGAGGCGAATCCCGGGACCGTGGACTACCCGCACTTCCGCGGCTTTCGCGAGGCCGGCGTAAACCGGCTGTCGATTGGCATACAAAGTTTTCAGAGCGAACTGCTGGAGAAGATCGGCCGTATCCATGGCGGTCACGAGGCCATTCGTGCCACCGAGACCGCACATGATGCCGGCTTTGACAATTTAAATCTCGACCTGATGTTCGGCCTGCCCGGCCAGAGCCTCGCACAGGTGCATGCAGACCTGCATACCGCCATCGACCTCGAGCCCACGCACATCTCCTGGTACGAACTGACCATCGAACCGAATACCTGGTTTTATCAACACCCGCCGCAACGCCCGGACGATGATACGCTGTGGTCCATGCAGGCCAGCGGCCAGCCCATACTTGCAGAACATGGCTTCGAACGCTACGAGGTATCGGCCCATGCACGGTCCGACAAACAGTGCCGGCATAATCTCAACTACTGGCGATTCGGCGATTACCTCGGCATCGGCGCCGGCGCCCACGGCAAAATCACCGATGCCAACAGGCAGCAAATCACACGCACGGCAAAGACACGTCACCCCGAGCATTATCTGGAATCCGCATATAAAGCAGCGCGCATCAGCTCGTCGACGGTGTTGTCCGCGGACGATGCGGCACTGGAGTATGTAATGAATGCGCTGCGCCTCGATACCGGATTTACACGTCAGGCCTTCAGCCATGCCACCGGCCTGCCCTTTGAGCGCATCGAGGAAGCGGTCGCACGGGCTGTGGATGACGGGCTGTTGAACGAGCAAGGCCAGCGGCTGCAGGCCAGTGAGCGCGGGCGTCGCTTTTTGAATGAACTGTTGCAGTACTGGATGCCGGAGGAGACAGCCAGTGCTGACATGCGTTGAATGCCCCTACTGCGGCGAACCCGTCGAGATAGACGTGGACACATCCGCCGGCAGCCAGGATTACATCGAAGATTGTCCGGTTTGCTGTCGGCCGATCGAGTTTAATCTGCACGTCGGGCTGTCCGGCGAGGATTTCACCCTCGACACGCGGCGCGATGATGACTGACTACCGGCCGATCGACTGTGGCCAGCACAGTGACTACGAGCTTGCCATCATCCAGCAGCGTCGCCTGCGGCTGTCCTGGCATGATCCTGCCGGGGTCAGTCATACCCGGACCGTCACACCCGTCGATGTATTTACACACCGGGGCGAGGAATTCATGCGCGTACGCGAGGTGGATGGCCTCGAGCACCTCATCCGGCTTGACCGTATTACGGCCTGTGCGTTTTTATAAGGCCACAATACCGCACTTATAATCATGCCATCCCGGTCGATAACCCGGGAAGCAACATCACCCGGAAACCCACGTGACCAACGATCTGCATGACCTGGAACTGTTACTGCGCTCGCGCATCCCCCTGATCACCATCGAAACACGGGATGAACGCCACGTCAGCCAGCTGTTCACCCGCCTGTCACTCAGCCTGTCCACCCCGGTGATGTCATGGTCTGCTACCAACGGGCTGCAACGCATCGATCTGGACATGGCGCCACAGCGGCATGCCAGCGAACCACAGCAGGCACTCGGCCAGATCAAGGCGACCAACACCCCGACCATCTACCTGCTGCTGGACTTTCACCCCTACCTGGATGACCCGTTCAACATCCGCCTGCTCAAGGAGATCGCCCTCGATTATCCGGAACTTGGACACACACTGGTGTTTGTCAGCCATGAACTGAAACTGCCAGCCGAGTTGTCCGCCTACAGTGCACGCTTTGAACTGTCCCTGCCCGGTGCTGAACAGATCGATAGCCTGATTCGCGAGGAGGCCGGGCACTGGTCACAGGCCCACCGTGGGCAGCAGGTCCACACCGACCGCAAGACACTCGACCTGGTCAGCAGTCAACTGCGCGGGCTGACGACCAGCGATGCGCGGCGCATCATCCGCACCATCATCCATGATGACGGCGCCATCAATGGCCAGGACCTCAAGCGCATCACCCGGGCCCGCTACCAGCTGCTTGAACACAACGGTGCCATCTCGTGCGAATTCGATACCAGTGATTTTGCTGCGGTTGGCGGCCTGCACAATCTCAAGCGCTGGGTCGAACGCCGGCGCAGTGCCTTTCCGGATGCCAGCGGTGGCAGTGACATGCCCCGGGGCATACTGCTGGTCGGCGTCCAGGGTGGCGGCAAGAGTCTCGCCGCGCGCGCCATTGCCGGCCTGTGGTCACTGCCGTTGCTGCGACTGGATTTCGGTACCCTGTATAACAAGTTCTTCGGCGAAACCGAGCGCAACCTGCGCGAGGCGCTGAAGGCCGCCGAGGCCATGGCGCCCTGCGTACTGTGGATCGACGAGATCGAGAAGGCCATTGCCTCGGGTGACAATGACAACGGCACCTCGCGCCGCCTGCTCGGCAATCTGCTGACGTGGATGGCGGAACGGCAGGCGCCGGTGTTTATCGTTGCCACCGCCAATGTAATCGAGCAACTGCCGCCGGAACTGATCCGCAAGGGACGCCTGGACGAGATATTTTTCGTCGATTTACCGGACGCCGCCACCCGTGCGGAGATCTTCGCCATCCACCTGCGCAAACGGGACTTCACGCCGATGGATTTCGACCTGCAGGCGCTGGCGAAGGAAACCCCGGGTTTTTCAGGCGCCGAGATCGAGCAGGCGGTGGTTGCATCCACCTACCTGGCGCGCGAAGAACATGCCGTCCTGGACACGGAACACCTCCGCAGGGAAATCCGCCAGACCCGGCCCCTGTCGCAGGTCATGGCGGAGAATATTGCCCGCCTGCGCAACTGGGCCCGGGAGCGCACGGTCCCGGCGAATTAATCCCGGTTGTCCACAGGTAATCACCGCCTATGCACAGGCCTGTCCACAGGTTTATCCACAGGTGATTGAACATAACTATATGTATTTAAAATATTTTCAATGCTACGACTCCTGTCCAGTATCGACCATACACAGCCTGTGCTAGCATTTTATTCACTCCCGACAACAACAATGGCCCCTACAAACTGGCCACACGGAGTGAGCCATGCAGGAGCAACAGGAAAACGGCGGATTTGATTTTGACAAGTGGGCCAAGCTTGCCCACACGGATCCGCTAGCTTTTGAATTAGAAAGAAAAAATATCCTCGAGGCCGTCATATCCGAGGCCCCGGCACGCAATCAGGCGCAACTGCGCCGGATTCAGTGGAAACTTGACCGGATCCGGGATATTACGCCCACCCCGCTGGCCGCCTGTGTCCGCATGCAGGAAATGATGTGGGAGAGCGTCCTGGGAAGTGACGGATTGCTGGCCCGCCTCCGGCAGCTGCCAACGACAGAAGTCACGCCGCCTGCCAAGGCAGAAATACTGTATTTCCGGCGCTGACGCTTGCTGACAGAGTACCAATCACGTATGATCTCCGGCCTTTTCCGGGCCCTGGCTGTCATCCGGGGCCAACCTGTTTAAACCGGAGCACTTATGAAAGCTGATACACATCCCGCCTACGAGGCCATCAAGGTCACCTGTAGCTGCGGAGAGTCCTTTGAGACACGCTCGACCGTCGGCCATGACCTCAGTATCGAGGTCTGCTCCAAGTGCCACCCGTTCTACACAGGCAAGCAGAAGATGCTGGACACCGGTGGCCGCGTGGACAAATTCCGCCAGCGCTACGGCAAGGGCTGAAAAACCACGCAATGCCTGCCCGGTTTTCCAGCAGAGGGGCGTCCGTCAAGGGCGCCCCTTTTGCGTTGGGCCTTATACTGTTGCTGTATTCGCAGCACGGTCTGGGCGGGGCATGCCCGGCACGGGACTCCGGCGAACGCGTCACTGTCGTACATGTCTATGACGGCGACACCGTCAAGCTGGCGGACGGACGGCGTGTACGCCTGATCGGCATCAATGCGCCGGAGCTTCGGGCCGATCAGCTGGAGGGAGAACCGTTTGCGGATGAGGCCAGGGCCGCACTGGAAACGCTGATAAACCGGAATAACCGGATCCTGCTGCTGCAATACGGCCGCGAACATGAAGACCACTATGGTCGCTTGCTGGCACATGCCTTTGTGGACAATGGCGACAATGTCGCCGTACAACTGCTGCAGGCGGGCCTGGCCACCACCCTGGTAGTACCACCGAATACCTGGGCACATAACTGCTACCAGCAGCAGGAAGACCAGGCGCGGATCGAGCGGCGCGGCATCTGGGATCACCCGCGCTACCAGGTCCTCGACAGTCGCAGCCTGCCGGCAGCAACCCGCGGCTTCCGACTCATCCACGCCACCGTGCAGCGCGTGCGCTATGCGGGGGGTACCGCCTGGCTGGAGCTGGACGGCCCGCTCACCGTGCGGGTCGGCAAGCAGGACCAGGTCAACTTCCCGACTGGCTATTTGGAACACCTCGCCGGCCAGGCGGTCGAACTACGTGGCTGGGTCCGGGCACGGCCTTCCGGGCTTATCATGATCGTCAGACACCCCGCCGCCCTGGCGGCCATCAGCACCCAAGCGCCATGAATTTCAGATACGCATCAAGATTGTTACCCCTGCTTATCATCGCCATGCTGGCAAGCGCCTGCTCGACCAATCCGGTGACCGGCAAACAGGACTTTGTCCTCATGTCGGAAGAACAGGAGATCAGTCTTGGCCGGCAGTACAGTGCCGAGATCGTGAAGGAAATCCGGGTCTATGATGACCCGGAACTGACCAGCCTGGTGCAAAAAATCGGTGAACAGCTGGCGGCAAACAGCCACCGGCCGGATTTGATATACCGCTTCTCGGTGCTGGACAGTGACCAGGTCAATGCCTTCGCATTGCCGGGCGGCTATATCTATATCACGCGCGGCATGATGGCCTACCTCAACTCGGAAGCAGAACTGGCGGCGGTGCTGGGTCATGAAATCGGTCATGTTACCGCGCGACACAGCGTCCGCCAGCATGGCACGGCGACCATGACAG
This sequence comes from Gammaproteobacteria bacterium, assembly GCA_049665685.1. Lineage (GTDB taxonomy): Bacteria > Pseudomonadota > Gammaproteobacteria > UBA9214 > UBA9214 > UBA9214. Next base: position 7,508 of record JBATGJ010000358.1, on the reverse strand, counting down.
GTCTCCTCGGTGCAGTGCTGTCGGCATCCACCGGTATCCAGGGTGCCGGCGACCTGAGCAGACTGGCCGGTACCGCGGTCGTGCGTGGTTACGGGCGTGAACACGAACTGGAAGCGGATCGCCTCGGGGCAGAGTACCTGGCAATGAGCGGATACAACCCCGAGGGCATGCTCGAGGTTGTCGGCATACTGAAGAATCAGGAGGCCTTCGACAAGCGGGTTGCCAAACAGGAGGGACGTGAGCCGAGGGCCTATCATGGCCTGTTCTCGACGCACCCCGATAACGACAAGCGCTTCCAGGAAGTTGTCGCGGCGGCCAATAAATTTCGCCCGGCAAACACCTCGCACATCGGACGCGATAGCTATCTGCGCGCAATCGACGGCCTGGTCTTCGGCGACAGCGAACATGAAGGTATTACGCGCAATAACCGTTTCTATCACCGCGAGCTGGATTTTGCCCTGACCTTCCCTGCCGGCTGGCGCATTGAAAACAAGTCGGATCGCGTGCTGGCGATTGCACCGGAGAACGCGGGTATAGTGCAATTGACCATCACCGATCTCAACAAGCGCATCAGTCCGCAGGCATTCATGCAGCAGCGTATGAAGCTGCAGAACATGCGGTCAGGCAAGCCCATCAGGGTTGATGGCCTGCAGGGCTACACCGCCATCGCCAATGGCAAGACACCCTGGGGAACCCGCCGGGTCCGCTACGCGGTCCTGTTTCGTGGCGACAAGGCCTGGGTATTTGCCGGTGCTGCAAAAAATCGCAACGAGATGCAGGACTATGAACCGGCTATTGTCGAAACCATAGAAAGCTATCATGCCCTGACGGACAAGGAGAAAAAGCTGGCTGCCGGCAAGCGCATCAGGCTAATCACGGCAACCCCGCGAACACGTTACAGTAACCTCGCCCGCAAATCACCCGTCACCCACCTGCCGGAGGATCAGTTACGGTTACTTAATGGCCATTACCCCGATGGCGAACCGGCACCTTCAAGCTTGATCAAGATTGTCCGCTAGATATAGCGAACCGGATTTTGTGCAGTCGTTGTCTGGACTATATACTTGTCCGGAAAATCAGTTTCGGTGTTACCAGCGGATACGGAAAACCCGCCGCCTTACATACTACCGAGACTTTTCCCGGCCGCACAATTAAAAGCTATCAAAGGAACGACTGGATGAACAAGATCAGCATCATCGGCGCAGGCCGCGTAGGGGAATCGACTGCACAGATTCTGGCGCAACGGGACATTTGTCACGATCTCGTACTACTCGATGTACGCGATGGCGCCGCTGCCGGGGCCGCACTGGATATTCGCCAGTCAGCCGCCGCGCACCGCTTTGACTGCCGCTTGACCGGCGGTAGTGATGCCGCCCTGCTGGCCGATTCTGACCTGGTCATCGTCACTGCCGGCTCACCGCGCAAGCCCGGTATGTCGCGCAGCGACGTCCTCGACGTCAACCGCAAGGTTATCGAAAGCGTTGTCGACGATGTAATGAAATATGCACCGGAGTGCCTGCTGCTGGTGGTCACCAATCCGGTCGATGTACTGACCTGGCATGCCTGGAAACGCACCGGTTGGGATCGGCGGCGCGTATTCGGCCAGGCCGGCGTGCTGGATGCAGCGCGTATGGCCAGCTTCATGGCCGAGGAAACCGGTATTTCTGTCCGGGACATCCACACCATGGTCATTGGCGGTCATGGTGATTCGATGGTGCCATTGACCCGTTTCAGTACGATCAACGGCCTGCCGGTCAGCAACTTTGTCGACGAAAAAACCATCCAGTACATTAACGAGAAAACCCGGCATGGTGGTGCAGAGGTACTGGAAATGCGCCAGCACAGCAGCGCCTACAATGCGCCGGCCGCAGCGGTTGCGACCATGGTAGATGCCATCAGCAGTAACCGTGACCGGCTGCTATCCTGTGTCTGTGTGCTCGACGGTGAGTATGGCCAGCACGATATTACAGCCGGTGTGCCGGCCATCATTGGCCGCAACGGCATCAGCAGGATTATTGACCTGCCACTTGATGAAACCGAGCGCGCCGGCTTTCAGGCGTCGATAGACAATATCCTGGATGACATAAATTCATTGTAGGAACCCCTTGCAGGCGCGATTTATTGGAATATAAAGAAATCGCACCTGCAAGGCGCTCCTACAAGCATACCCTGTTCGGATATCCCTGAACTAAAACAACTGCTCATCAATGACCGTGTCGGTCCCGCTGATGCCGGATGACAGGGGATCGCTTGTCTGCCGTGGCACCTGTTCTTTGCGGAACGTTTCGAAAATCGCGTCCGGCTGGCCGCTGGCAGCCAACAGGCCGGTCGCGGGATCTATGCGTACCGTAACCATGTCTTCCGGTGGCTTGCGCAGCGTCTCGGGTATGCCCTTTAACGCAACGGCCATGTAGTCAATCCACACCGGCAATGCGGAGCGACCACCGGTCTCGCCACGACCGAGCGGTGCCGGCGCATCAAAACCCACCCAGGCCGTCGCCACGACCTGTTCATTGAAACCGCAAAACCAGCCATCCATCTGGTCATTGGTTGTCCCTGTCTTGCCCGCCAGATCCGTGCGGCCCAACACCTTGGCGCGCACTCCGGTACCGCGCCGAATGACATCCTGCATCATGGATGACATCTGCCAGACGTTTTGCGGTGCGAGTACCTGCCTGGCCAGTGGCAACGCATCTTCACCGGCACCGCTGATCGTCTCCATCGTGGCTGGGCAGGCTCCGCAGGCAACCAACGGCCGCGCGCTGAATACAACATCACCGGCCGCATCGTGGATGCGCTGGATCAGGTATGGCTCGACCAGGTAGCCACCATTGGCAAATACGGCGTAGGCACGCGCCATCTGCAAGGGTGTGGCACTGGCGCTGCCCAGTGCCAGGGTCAGGTCATGCGGCAGCTTGTCCGCCTGAAACCCAAAGCGTTCGGCATGTTCGGCTGCGTAGTCAGCGCCGATGGAGCGCAGGATGCGAATGGACACCAGGTTACGTGAACGGTACAGCGCCTCGCGCAGGCGGGTCGGTCCGTGGAATTTGCCACTGTAGTTTTCCGGCCGCCAGGTTGATTCCAGCTTGGGGTCGTCAAACACCACGGGGGCATCATTGATCATACTGGCCGGTGTAAAGCCTTTCTCGAGTGCGGCGGAATAAATGACAGGCTTGAAACTGGATCCGGGTTGTCGCCGGGCCTGCGTGGCGCGATTGAACTTGCTGAGGCTGAAATCATACCCCCCCACCAGTGCATCAATGGCGCCGTCCTGCGGTCGCAGCGATACCAGCGCGCCCCCCACCTTCGGTACCTGCGCGAGTCGCCAGTCACCCTCATCATTCTGATTTATATATATAATATCATCAACCGCCAAAATGTCGGCAGTTCGTTTCGGCTCTGCTCCCATGCGATTGGCGCTCTTGTAGGGTCGTGCCCAGGACAGCCCGTCCCACGTCAGCGTGACCTGCATGCCATTTGCCAGCAGCAATGTTGCCGTCTGCTCGGCGATTGCCGTCACCAGCGCCGCATGCAGATCGCCGACCGCTGGATAACTGGCGAGCATGGCGAGGCGAGAGGCCGTGTCGCCTTCCTGTTGCGTGACCCTTGCCACCGGCCCGCGATAGCCATGGCGCCGGGTATAGGCCTGCAAGCCATTGCGTAATGCCACGTTGGCAGCGGCCTGGCGTGCGGGGTCGATCGTGGTAATGACCTCAAAACCGGATGTGTATGCGTCGGGGCCGAAGCGTTTGACCATTTCGTCACGTACCATCTCGGCCACATAGCGCGCACTTGCGACCGCGCTGACCTTGTGCAGACTGGCGCCATCAGGCTCGGCGATGGCGGACTCGTAGGTTGGTTCATCGATATAGCCGAGCTGTTGCATGCGGCGGAGGATGTAGTTGCGCCGGTCCAGGGCGGCCTCCGGATCTGTCACGGGATTGACCCGCGACGGGGCCTTGGGCAGGGCGGCTATCATCGCCATGCGTGCCAGCGACAGTTCGCCGATGTTCTGGCCATAGTAGACGCGCGCAGCTGCCTGCACCCCGTAGGCACGCTGGCCCAGGTAAATCTTGTTGAAGTACAGTTCAAGGATCTCGTTTTTACTGAGTGAGCGCTCGATTCTGAAAGCCAGCAGTATTTCTGTCAGCTTGCGCAAGTAGGTCTTTTCACTGCTTAAATAGTAGTTTCTTGCGACCTGCATGGTAATTGTACTGCCGCCCCGGCGCTTCCTGCCGGTCCGCGCCAGCTCGATTGCGGCGCTTGCCAGACCGGGAAAATCCACCCCGGAATGCGTGAAAAAGCTGTCATCCTCGGCCGCAAGAAAGGCCCTCACCATGAGCGGCGGGACTTCATCGATGGACACCGGCGTACGGCGCTTTTCGCCAAACTCGGCCAGCAGTTGCCGGTTGCGGCTGTAGACGCGCAGAGGCTCCTGCAATTGCACATCGCGCAGGTCGTCGATCGAGGGCAACTGCGGCGCGATATTCATATAAATGATAATCCCCGCAACAGCTGTCAAAAAAACGCCTGTCAGCATCAGATACAGCAGGAACAGCCAGATTCGACGCAGTTTCATCGTGAAAAGCAACAACCTGTGATCGGGTTCAAAGAACCACCTTGCGGTTCATCATAAATTAAGGTTCATCGGAGGGGGGACACATTTTTTCTAAACTAAAAGCCTAACCGTCCGATAAGCAGTAACACAACCTTTGATTCACATTACACATTAGTTGACAATCAGTTGGCAATGTCCTCTAATGCGGCGAACTACCTGTGTTGCACAACAGCGGGTAAGAAAAGGGAAATATTGTGCCAATCGCGCAACTGTTTAAACGGACAACACCACCACTCATCGGTCTGGACATCAGTTCCACAGCGGTCAAGCTTCTGGAACTGAGTCGCAGCGGCTCACGCTATCGCGTAGAAAGCTACGCCGTCGAGCCCCTGCCACCGAATGCCGTCGTAGAAAAAAACATCACCGATGTTGATGCCGTTGGCGAAGCGGTACGCCGTGCCGTCAAGCGGTCCGGCACACGCACCCGGCATGCCGCGGTCGCAATCGCCGGCTCCTCGACGATTACCAAGGTGATTCCGATGCCGGCCGGCCTCAGCGAGGACGACATGGAAAGCCAGATCGAACTTGAGGCTGACCAGTATGTTCCCTATCCGCTGGAGGAGGTCAATCTCGATTTTGAGGTCATCGGGCCATCGGAGAAAAACCCGGACACGGTCGATGTCCTGCTGGCCGCCTGTCGCAGCGAGAATGTGGACCTGCGCAATGCCGCCGTTGAAACCGGCGGACTGAGCACGCAGATCATGGATGTCGAGTCATTCGCCAGCGAGAACGCGTTTGCATTGCTGGCTGACCAGTTACCTGACCAGGGTGTCGGCAAGACGGTTGCAGTTATCGACGTTGGCGCAACCATGACGACACTGAACGTCATGCATAATTTGAAGAGCGTCTACACGCGTGACACGGTATTCGGCGGTAAACAGCTGACCGAGGAAATTATGCGTCGCTACGGTCTGTCTTATGAAGAAGCCGGCATGGCGAAGCGCCAGGGTGGCTTACCGGAAAATTATGTCACTGACGTACTGGAGCCGTTCAAAGAAGCAATGACGCAGCAGACCAGTCGTTCACTGCAGTTTTTCTATTCTTCCAGTCCGCACAGCAAGGTTGATCACATCGTACTTGCCGGTGGCAGCGCATCAATTCCGGGTATGGATGAGATGATCCAGGACAAACTCGGCGTTGAAACGACCATCGCCAATCCTTTTGCATCAATGTCACTGTCTGCACGGGTAAAACCGCAGACACTGAGTAATGACGCGCCGGCACTGCTGATCGCATGCGGACTGGCACTCAGGAGCTTCGACTAACATGGCACGCATTAACCTGCTCCCGTGGCGTGAAGAACTAAACAAGCAGAAACAGCGGGAATTCGCTTTTTTGTCGGGTGGTTCGGTTCTGATCGCCGGTCTGATTGTGCTGTTTGCCCACCTGCATATCAACGGCAAGATCGATAACCAGACACAGCGCAATGATTTCCTGCAAAGCGAAATCAACCTGCTCAACAAGCGTATTGGTCGCATCAAGGAACTCGAAAGCATGAAGCAGGACCTGCTTGCTCGAATGAATGTCATCCAGGCACTGCAAAGCAGCCGACCGGAAAGCGTTCACCTGATGGATGAACTGGTCCGCACCCTGCCGGATGGTGTTTACCTGCATGCCTTTACGCAGAAGGGTCGCAACCTCGTCATGAAAGGTGTTGCCCAGTCCAATGCCCGCGTATCCGATTATATGCGCGGCATAGAGGACTCGGACTGGTTTGGCGGGCCACGCCTCGATCAGATCAAGTCATCCACATCCAAGCGCCGTCGCATCGCTAACTTCATCCTACGCGGCCAGCAGAAGGCCAAGAAGAAGTCGGGAGAGGCAGGATAATACGATGGATATCAACGAACTTGATCTGACAAACGTCGCGCGCTGGCCGGCTGCCGCCAAGGCAGTTGTCATACTGTTCCTGATGGGATGCGTAATATTTCTCGGCTACTGGTTCCACAGCAAGGACCAGCTGGTAGCTCTGGAAGATGTTGAAAGAAAGGAACAGGAACTCAAAAAGGTCTTCGAAAAGAAGGCCAAACAAGCCGTCAACCTTGAGGCCTACGAGAATCAGCTCGCGGAAATGAGCGAGTCCTTTGGTGCGATGTTGCGCCAGCTGCCTAACAAGACCGAGGTCGCCGATCTGCTGGTCGATGTTTCGCAAACCGGTCTTGCCAGCGGTCTTGAGTTCGAGCTGTTCAAGCCGCAGGCGGAAGTGCCGCGCGAATTCTACGCAGAACTGCCGATCAACATCAGCGTGACCGGCGATTATCATGAGTTTGGTGATTTCGTCAGTGGCGTGGCCGCTCTGCCGCGCATCGTGACGCTGCACAACGTTTCCATCAACCGCAAGAAGAATAGCAAGACCGGTACCCTGGTCATGAATTTGACCGCAAAGACCTATCGCTACCTTGAGGACGAGGAGCGTCCGGAAGGTAAAAAAGGCAAGCAAAAGGGCAAGGGCAAGAAATCCGGAGGCAAGGGCAAGAAATGATCATTTCCAGTCACCCGTTTCGCAGCTTGTTGCTTGCCGCAGTCGTCACCGCCCTGATCGGCTGCAGCAGCGATCCAACCACCGATCTGGCGGACTATGTCAAGCAGGTCAACAACCAGCAACGTTCAGATATCGAACCGCTGCCAGAGTTCAAACCATACGAATCCTTCACCTATGCGGCCATCGATTTACGTGACCCGTTCACCGTGCCTGCCTTTTCCCATCAGCAGGCCGCCGTGGCAACCGACAAACCGATCAGCTCTGGTATAAAGCCGGATTTTGAGCGGCCGACGGAACCGCTTGAGGAATTCCCGCTGGACAGCCTGCGCATGGTTGGTACGATGGAGCAGTCCGAGGAAAACTGGGCACTGATCAACGACACCGACGGTACCATTCACCGCGTACAGC
>JBATGJ010000357.1:0-15384 GCA_049665685.1 Gammaproteobacteria bacterium | reverse complement strand
CTACCACGCCGTCCGGCAAGGCCGCCAAAACCATAAGCTTTGGTTGCGCCGTGATTGCCACAGGCGCGCCACCGTTTGTACCGCCAATTCCCGGTGCGCAGGAAGGGCTCGACAGCGGCGGCGTACTCACCTCGGACACGGTGTGGGCACTCGATGCGCCACCGAAAAAACTGGCCGTCATCGGTGGCGGTGCCATCGGTGTCGAGATGGCGCAAATCTTCCAGGACTTCGGTGCACGTGTCACCCTGCTGGAAGCCCAGGACCGCCTGCTTGTGGAAGTCGAACCGGAAATTGCAAAGATGCTGGCCGCCATCCTTGACGATGAACCGCGCCTGTCGGTGCAGACCTCGGCGGCAGTCAATCGTATATCCGGCACACCGGGTGCGATGAAGCTTGCCTACAGCGATGCCGACGGCAAGAAGCACTCGCTGACCGTCGACTACATCATCATGGCAACCGGCAAGCGGCCGGTGCTGGACAACCTTGGGCTCGAGTTTGCCGGTGTCGCCATCGAACGCAGTACCGTAACGGCGGATGCACGCTGTCGTACCAGCGTACCGCACATATTCGCTGTAGGTGACGTGGTCGGCGGCCTGATGCTGGCGCACACCGCTGCCCAGCAGGGCAGGGTGTCGGCAGCCACGATTCTCGGCGAAAACATGAAGTACCTGCAGGACAAGGACTGCGGCGTGATTTTCACACGACCGCAGGCTGCGTTTGCCGGTTTGTCCATGGAGCAGGCAAAGGCGCAGGGTATCGACGCTGCCGAGGTCAAGGTGCCGATGAATATCGATGCCAAGGCCATGATCAACCACGAGATCCATGGCCTGATCAAAATGGTGGCCGACAAGGCCACGCACCGTGTCCTCGGTGTGCATTTCCTTGCCGATCACGCGGATACGCTGATTGGCGAAGCGGTAATGATGGTGTCAGCCGGCCTGACCCTGGAGCAGGTCGGCGAGGCCATCCACCCGCATCCCACGCAGACCGAACTGTTCGGTGACATGGCACGGCGTTTGCTATCGCGCCTGCGCCGCACGAAGAAGAAAGCGACAGCGTGAAAAAGAAAATTCCTTCTCCTTTATGCCCGCTTTTTGGGTGCTACGGGAGAAGGCCAGAGCCTGCCCCCGCGAAGGCGGGGGATGAGGGTGTATCATTGAACCAGTGAAATTTACCTGACTTAATCTCCCCAGCCCTCTCCCGGAGGGAGCGGGAGTAGATAGGGCAGTTTGTTATGTCTGACGTAAACAAAGTAGTACTTGCCTATTCCGGTGGCCTCGATACCTCCGTCATCCTCAAGTGGCTGGAAGAAAACTATCAATGCGAGGTGGTGACTTTCACTGCCGATATCGGCCAGGGCGAAGAGATCGAGCCGGCCCGCGAGAAGGCCCGGGCAATGGGTGTTAAGGAAATCTATATCGAGGATCTCACCGAGGAGTTTGCCCGCGATTATGTATTTCCGATGTTTCGCGCCAACACCCTCTACGAGGGCGAGTACCTGCTCGGCACCTCGATTGCGCGCCCGCTGATCGCCCGGCGACTGGTCGAGATTGCACGGGAAACCGGTGCCGATGCCATCGCGCATGGTGCGACCGGCAAGGGCAACGACCAGGTCCGGTTTGAGCTCGGGGCCTACGCGCTGAATCCGGATATCAAGATCATTGCGCCATGGCGTGAATGGGATCTGAGTTCGCGCGAAACACTGCTTGCCTATGCGGAGCAGCGTGGTATTCCGGTTGAGCACAAGAAAGGCAAGCAGTCGCCGTATTCCATGGATGCCAATTCCCTGCATATCTCCTACGAGGGCGGGATACTCGAGGATCCGTGGGCGGAACCGGAAGAGGCCATGTGGTTGTGGAGTGTGTCGCCCGAGGCGGCCCCGGACCGGCCGACCTATGTCGAGATTACTTTCGCGCAGGGTGATCCCGTCGCACTCGACGGTGTGCAGACCAGCCCGGCTAATATTATGAAGACTCTGAACGAGCTGGGTGGCAGCAATGGCATTGGCCGGTCCGACATCGTGGAAAACCGTTATGTCGGCATGAAGTCGCGCGGTTGCTATGAAACCCCGGCCGGTACCATCCTGCTCAAGGCGCATCGCGCCATGGAGTCGCTGACGCTGGACCGCGAGGCGGCCCACCTGAAAGACGAACTCATGCCGCGCTATGCCAGCATGGTCTATAACGGCTACTGGTGGAGTCCGGAGCGCAGACTCCTGCAGCAGATGATTGATGCATCGCAGGTGAATGTGAACGGTACGGTGCGGCTCAAGTTGTACAAGGGGAACGTGGTTGTCGTCGGCCGCAAGTCGGAAACAGACAGCCTGTTCGATGAACGTATCGCAACATTCGAGGATGACGCCGGTGCCTATAACCAGAAGGATGCCGAGGGCTTCATCAGGCTGAATGCCCTGCGCATGCGAATTGCCGCACGCCGCAACGATACTGGCTGAACAATGTCATCGCGATTCAGGGCGGCCACTTTTAACATGAGGTAATTAACATCATGCGACTCCTGCATACCATGTTACGTGTCGGCGATATCGGCCGGTCCGTCGATTTTTATACTAGCGTCCTTGGCATGAAGCTGTTGCGGCAGAAAGACTACCCGGATGGCAAATTCACGCTGGCCTTCGTCGGTTATGGCGAGGAGGCCGATAATACCGTGCTCGAGCTGACCTGTAATTGGGATACTGACAGTTACGAGACGGGTGACGGTTTTGGTCATATCGCCATCGAAGTGGAAGATGTCTACTCGGCCGTGGATGAGTTGCGCAGTCGTGGCGGCAAGGTAATACGTGAGGCCGGACCCATGAACGCGGGGACCACAATTCTTGCTTTCATCGAGGATCCTGACGGGTACCAGATCGAACTGCTGGGCAAGAAAACCGGCAAGGGGTAATTCAATGAACAATCGAATATTGTTTTCTCACTCCGCGGTTGCAGTGCTTGTGCTGGCAGTGTCGTTACCGGCCGGTGCCATCGAATTCGATACGGGCAAATGGGAAATCACCATGCAGTCACAAAACCCGGTCACCGGACAGCCGATCAATGAGACCACGATGGAGTGTATAAAGGACAGGCACTTCGATCCGGCCAAAGTGATGCTGGAAGAGGATACCTGTCGTGTCACTGACAAGAAAGAGAGCAATAATATAGTGACGTGGCGGGTGGAATGCGGCGGTGACGACATGCCGGAATTCAATGGCGAGGGTACCTTCGTCTCGCGTGGCAGTACTGCGGAAGGCATGATGAAAATGACCATGACGATTGGCGGCAATACCATGGAAATGCAGAACAAGTGGCACGGCAAGCGGGTGGCGGCCACCTGCGACGGGATGTGACAGGCCGGTAGCCTGAATATATTCAGGGCGAACCGTACAACGGATCTGTGTTAGCCGGTTGCAGTTCCTCTGTTTCGATGATGCTCAGTCGATAGCTGCGCAGGCGCCTGTCGGGCCTGTTGCTGCGGTTGAACGGAATGATGCAGCCGGAATAGTCTCTCAGCGGAAAGCGGTTCGCAGCCCCGTAATTGCGCCGGTCTGTTTGACGTTTTCTCATTACTCTGCCCACTCTTCTGTCTGATACAAAACCGGCCCTTACGGGCCGGTACCAATCAGGTGGCTTGTTATTATTATGTTTGCCACTGGTTCCCATCATAGGCATGCGCCAGCGGCAGGACTATTGTCCTTTGGTACACTACGTGGATGCTGGGTACGTTACGCTGCGGCGGGAGGCAGGGTGTGCCAGTGGTGCGGGCTACTATTCTTTAAGCTGGATATGGATCTTGCCGTCCACGACATGGATGTTTTCAACGCCGTCGGCAAAGGCCTTCCAGAAACCGGCATCGGTGCCGTACTGTTCAATCAGGTCGATATTTTTCAGTCCGCCCAGCCAGGCATTGGGGACCGGTACGCCCATGATGCTAACGCCTTTGAGTACCACGATCGGTCGAGCCTCACGATAGGCCAGTTCCACGCCGGCGCGGACCTTCAATATCTGCCCGCCCATGATCGGAAAGTCTTCATCGACCGGGATCAGCAGTTTCGCGCTCATCAGATTGTCTGACAGGTCGATGGCAAGTTTGTGGGCCAGATCAGTGTTCTTCGCCACCAGTGAGTTCAGTTCGCGTTCGGTCAGCGAGATACTGCGGTCGGCACCTTCCTCGCTGTAGGCCTCTGGCTCCAGGGCGTCAGCACCCTGATTGCCCTGCGCCTGTTTGCCCTGCCGTGCCTTGGCATAACCGCGTGTATTGGCACTCTGCAGGCTGTCGAGCCGTTCAAGTTTGCGGTTCAGTACCTGTTCTTCCTTGATGGAGAGCGTGACGGGTGTGAACTCGGATGGGAATACCCACGTCCGCAGGACCCAGTAGGTTATCCCGACTGTCACAATGATGGTGGCCAGCACGATCAGAAACATGCGCATGCCGCTGCGCCGTGGCTCGTGCTGCGGGTCGTCTGTCACTACCGGTTCCATGGTTGAATAGTGACGCATATCCGGCAGACAGACAATCCAAAAGTGTGACTTTCTGTAGCATGGCAGAGACCATTGAGGAATTGCACTATAATGTCCGGATACCATCGTGCAGGGATTTGTTATGCGCTGGAGAAAGGGCCGGAGAAGCTCGAATATCGAAGACCGTCGCGGGCAGCGTCTGCGTGGCGGTGCGTTAAAGGGTGGCATCGGTACAGTCGTGATTGCCCTGGCGCTCGGCTATTTTCTGGGCATCGATCCCGCCGTGTTGTTGCAGTTGCAGGAGGGACTTGGTCCGGCTGCAACCACCGAGACGGAATACCGCCCGACACCCGAGGAAGCAGAGCTGGCGGAATTCGTTTCCGTGGTGCTGGCGGATACCGAGGATACCTGGCGCGAGATATTCAGCAGCGCCGGGCGCACTTACGAGGAGCCGAAGCTGGTGCTGTTTTCAGGCTCGGTCCGCTCGGCCTGCGGCATGGCCAGCTCGGCCATGGGCCCGTTCTACTGCCCCGCCGACCAAAAGGTATATATCGACCTGTCATTCTTTGCCGACCTCAAGCGCCGGCATGGCGCCCCCGGCGATTTCGCCCAGGCCTACGTGATTGCCCATGAAGTCGGCCACCATGTACAGACCTTGCTGGGGACCAGCAAGCAGGTACGCCAGGCGCAGCAGGGGCTGGGCAAGACCGCCGCGAACGCGCTTTCCGTGAAGCAGGAATTGCAGGCGGACTGTTACGCCGGTCTGTGGGGCAACCATGCCGAGCGCAGCCGCCAGGTGCTGGAGCGTGGGGATATCGAGGAGGCGCTGAATGCCGCTACGGCGATCGGTGATGATCGCCTGCAGAAACAGACCCAGGGTTATGTTGTGCCGGAATCCTTTACCCATGGGACCTCCGAGCAGCGTGTGCACTGGTTCAAACAGGGGATTGAACACGGCGATGCCGGATTGTGTAATACCTTCAATTGATACAGGCAGGAGCGTCTTGCAGACGCGATCATCGGGACTATTGAATAGCGCGTCTGCAAGACGCCCCTGCAGCAGTTATTAACCAACTATATGAAATTCCTGACACTTGAAAACGGTCAGCTGGGCGCGTTGATCGACGGGACCGTGGTCGATATGCCGGCGGCCGCCGCGGCACTCTCCGCGTCCTTGCCGGCTGATACGCTGGTCGGGCTGGTCGAGGCGGGTGACGAAGCCGCCATGCATGCCTGGGAACTGGCCACCAGGGCAGCCGGGCGTGGTGAGGCTTGCCGTCCGTATGACGAGGTGCGCCCCTGTGCGCCGATTCCGGTGCCGCGCCGGAATATTCTGTGTCTTGGCAAGAACTACCTGGACCATGCCCGTGAAGTGGCAGCCAAGATGCAGCTGTCTGACAAGGCGCCGAGCAAGCCGATCATCTTCACCAAGGCGACCACGGCCGTTATCGCACCGGGTGCGCCGGTGCCGGCCTATCCGCACCTGACGCGCAAGCTGGACTACGAGGCGGAGCTCGCGCTGATAATCGGTAAGGGTGGCCGTGACATCCCCGCAGAGCAGGCCTGGCAGCATGTGTTCGGCTATACCGCCTGCAACGACATTTCCGCGCGTGATTTACAGAAGGACCACCTGCAGTGGTTTCGGGCCAAAAGCCTGGACGGCTTCGCGCCCATGGGGCCGGTGGTGGTACATCGCAGTGCAATGCCGGCGCCGGCAGATATCGAGATCCGCTGCATGGTGAATGGCTAATTGCGCCAGTCTGCAACACTTGACCAGTTGATCTTTGACGTGCCAACCATCATTACAGTGCTGTCGGCCGGTATGACGCTGTTGCCGGGCGACATTATCGCAACCGGTACACCGGCCGGCGTCGGCATGGGCTTTTCTCCACCGAAATACCTGCAGGCCGGTGACGAGATGGTCGTGGAAGTCACCGGGTGTGGCGCCTTGCGCAACCCGGTTGCCTGACCGGAGCGTCAGCTGCAGGCAGGGCGCTTGCCGGCGTTTTGTGCCTGCTGGTAGATGCGCATGGCCGCATCCATGTTTCGCCTGAGGTCGGTGATGCGCGTGCTGCCTGACGGGTGCGTCGACAGGAATTCCGGCGGTTGTCCCTTGTTGGTCTTGCCCATATTGATCCAGAGATTGACGCTTTCGCGAGGATCGAATCCGGCCCTGGCCATCAGTTTAAGGCCATACAGATCGGCTTCGCTCTCCTGTACACGGGTAAATGGCATGAGAATCCCGAACTGTGTCCCCACACCCAGCAGGCCCATGACCGTCCTGCCGGTACCGGATGTCGGGTTTGCCACGGCATTGACAAGACTCAGCGACTGTTCGACGGCGAATTTTTGCGAAACCCGCTCATTCGAATGATGGGAAAGTACATGGGCAACCTCATGCCCGATCACGGTTGCCAGCTGGTGCTGGTTTTTGGCGACCTGCAGCAGTCCGGTATACACGCCGATCTTGTTACCTGGCAGGGCGAAGGCGTTGGCCGAGTCGTCCTTGAATACCGCGACCTCCCAGCTGCCGCCGACTTCGCGTGTAATTTCGTTTGAGACACATTGCACATAGGCGTTGGCCTTGGGACTTTTATCGACCGGTGTTTCCTTCTTGATGCTGGTGAACGCCTGCAGTCCCATCTGGTTCATCTGGCTGTCCGGCATCAGCACCAGCTGCGATCGGCCCGTCGGCGAGGTCGTGCAGGCACACAGTATTCCGAGGCCCGTCAGAAGGGTAATGAGTCGTAGCATCATGTCATGTTCCTGTCATCAATACCGGGACTATTATAGTCAAGATACCGTGCCGGCGGCAGTGTTTCCTTTCCCATGTATTATGTTTCTGCAATGTCGAAGCATAGTTAACGATTGTTTGCCGTGCCTGATCTGGCAAACAACCGGCCCACGGCATGACCGTATTCAAACAGCAGCAGCCCGGAGAGGATGGCGGCCGTACCGACCCGGGTTCCTGGCTGAATTGTTTCCCCGTTCAGCAACTGGCCAAGCAGCAGCGCCATGACGGGTGTAATCAGCGTCATGAGTGCGACACGCGTGGCCTCTACATGCCTCAGGATATAGTAATACATCGCGAAATCCAGCACGGACCCGATGATGCCGATGTAGGCCAATGGCACTGACAGCGTCTACCTCCTGTTATAACCAGCCGGCTGTCGTAACCGGCAATATAAAAGCCGCAGGGTATACACCGTGCGGCCTCTGAAATTCTGCTGTTTGATGGATATCAGTCAGGTACGAATCGCAGGGCCTCACGCGCGCGCAGGCGCACCAGCCAGCTGTCCGCGCGGCAGGCTGTAAACATAGTGTAATGCGAGATTTTCAGACTCATGGCCCGAGACTTTCAGAACGCAGGCAGACTGTCAAGCAACAGGGTGGGGAGTTTCAATAGGGCTCTTTGATGAGTACGCGCAGGTTCTCGATGTCGCGTTTGCGAAAGGCGAAAGAAAAAGAACCATTGCGGTTTTTCTGTGCAAATTTCAATGAGTCGCCTGTTACACCGGCGAGGCGGTATTCCTTTTCCAGGACGTTTTTGCGAGTCACCTTGACCGTCGCACCAATAAACCTGTGTGCATCGGCAATGCTGATTTTCTTGTAGCTCAGTCGGTAACGCTCATTTTTTTTTGGAGCACGCCGGTAGAGGTCCTCGAGTGTATATTCCTTTTCTGCCTCCTGTGCCTTCAGGGCTGCCTGTTCCTCCATGGCCCGGACCTGTGCGTCGATCTGTGCGTGTTCGGCATTTCGCTCGAGCTCACGCTCCAGGCGTTTCAGCAGGCTTTCGTTCTGGTAGGGGATGCCGGATCTGTTCGCAAACGACAGGCTTGCCTTCCTGAATGCATCGGCATCGTTGCGGGTCAGTGTGCGGGTTTGCAAGGCCTGCTTTGCACTCCGGCTGGCCTGGATAAGTTCCCAGCCGCCCCAGACGTTGAACAGGGATAGCAACAGTCCAATGGTCACTGCAAAGGTCGCGATATAGCCGAGGAACGGCAGTTTTTCGCGGTGCCAGTGACGGATGCCGAAGGCGGTAGCGACAACCGGTGACAGCAACAGGACCCCGAAGCCCCAGGCCAGGTTTTTCCTGAAGGCGCGTGCCGTCAGCCACAGCAGGGCAAGCACGGTAAGGCATGACATGATCTGGGCGAGAAAGATGAGTGCTTCGAAAGTCACGGGTTATTCCTGCAGACAGCTCGGTTTCAATCAGTACAGAGAAACATCGGCCCGACGAGTGCCGGTCTTTAGGAATTTCCACGTGTCAGCCGTTGCGGCAGATGACTCAGTAATGTGGCGGCGGGGGTTCCTTGTGCGGATCGTTAATACTTGCGTCCGCCAGACCCTTGACCAGTGACTCGAGTCGCCGGAGGGTGTCAGCCTGTTGCCTCAGCTGTGCCTCCTGCGCGAGCAGGGTGCGTGTTACCTCATCCAGGGCGGCTTCCAGGTGCATCAGGCGGACTTCCAGTGCGTCGACGCGATCATGCAAGTTATTGTCTGACATATATATTTTATAGCCGAATCAGGCGTTGATGTCGTGGACTGCTAGAGTTCGACGGTCACGGCCGCGGCGCAGCGGTCGGCCCTGGCCACGGCCTCATCGATGCTGGAGCCACGGGCCAGTGCTACGCCCATGCGTCGCTGGCCATGGACGGCGGGTTTGCCGAACAGCCGTAGCTGTGTGTCGGGTTCGCGCAGCGCCGTATCCAGTGCGCCAAAGGCGACCTGGCGCGACTCACCATTCACCAGGATCACGCTGGATGCGGCAGGACCGTACTGGATGATCGACGGAATCGGCAGTCCGAGTATGGCGCGTGCGTGCAGGGCGAACTGGGACAGGTCCTGTGAAATCATGGTGACCATGCCGGTATCATGCGGGCGGGGCGATACCTCACTGAAGATTACTTCCTCCTCGCGAATAAACAGTTCCACGCCAAAAATACCGCGACCGCCGAGTGCGGCGGTGACGCGTCCGGCAATATCGCGTGCCTGCGCCAGTGCCTGTGGATTCATGGCCTGTGGCTGCCAGGACTGGCGGTAGTCACCATCGACCTGGCGATGACCAACCGGCTCGCAGAAGCTGGTGCCACCGGCATGGCGTACCGTCAGCTGTGTGATCTCGTAGTCGAACTTCACGAAACCCTCGACGATGACCTTGCCGGCGCCACTGCGTCCGCCGCCCTGTGCATATTCCCACGCACGATCGATGTCAGCCGCTTCCCTGACGGTGCTCTGACCCTTGCCGGAAGAACTCATGATGGGTTTTACCACGCAAGGCAGGCCGATCCCGGTGATCGCGTCTGCGAATTCGGTGCGGTCGGCGGCGAACGCGTAGGGCGATGTCCGGATGCCCAGCTCCTCGGCCGCGAGCCGGCGGATGCCTTCACGATTCATGGTCAGGTGGGCGGCGCGTGCCGTGGGGATGACGGTATAGCCTTGCGATTCCAGTTCGACCAGTGTCTCCGTTGCGATGGCCTCGATCTCGGGAACGATGTAGTGAGGTCGTTCCCGCTCGATCACGTCACGCAGGGCATCGCCGTCGAGCATGGACAGGACATGGCTGCGATGGGCAACCTGCATGGCCGGTGCATCAGCATATCGGTCAACCACGATAACCTCCACGCCAAGACGCTGCAGCTCGATCACCACCTCCTTACCGAGTTCACCGCCCCCGCACAGTAATACACGGGTGGCGGTGGGGGACAGCGGAGTACCAATAATGGTCATCAAGATGGTCCTGCGGGTTGTCGGCCTGAGTGAATAAGGAAAACAATTGTACTTGGAACCTGCTCGCTCATGAAGTTGTAAATGCCCTGGCGGGTCATCAAAACCACTGCAAGCTGGAGGCGCCCATGGCTTTTATGTGCCAGTCTGGGTGTCCTGTTAGTCATGCCTGTGCTGCCGCCTGCCTTGCTGCACTTACCTGTCAGAGTGAAGTAGTCCGTTGGCTGTTTACTGAAAGAGTATATATACCATGTTGCTGCCTGTTTGATGGGCCTGTGTAATTCATATATATTCCGCCAATCCTCAGAGCGTTTCGACAAAGTATTAATGGACGCATGACTTTGACGATTTTCTGGTGACTGTATACCGGTAAGACCACTCAGGGCTGTTTACAATAAATGACCCAGACCTAATTCGGAGGTTGTCAATGAATGAGATTTCAGGGAAGTCCCTCGCAGAAATGTCAGCGGATGATTTGCAGGCATGGTTCGATAACCGCTTCGATGAAAAAATGCGGGCACAGGATGAAGGCAGGACGCCACGGCTCTCCATCATGGTTACAAAAGGCACGCTCGACTGGGCCTACCCGCCATTCATCGTAGGTTCGACCGCGGCAGCGATGGGCTGGGATGCAACGCTGTTTTTCACGTTCTATGGCCTGGCACTGTTAAAGAAGGACCTGAACCCGCATATCAGTCCGCTTGGTAACCCGGCCATGCCGATGAAGATGCCGTTCGGACCGAAGTGGTTTCAGGGTGTCAACTGGAATATGCCGAATCTGCTCATGGCCGGTGTTCCCGGGTTTGAAAATATGGCGACTTCACTGATGAAGATGACGGTAAAAAATCACGGTGTTGCGTCAATTCCCGAGTTGCGCGAGTTGTGTATCGAAGCGGAAGTGAAGATGGTTGCCTGCCAGATGACGGTCGATCTGTTTGGCTGGAAACGCGAGGAGTTTATCCCGGAGATTTCTGAATGGGCGGGTGCCGCAACCTACCTGACCAGTGCGCAAGGTGCTGATATCACGTTATTTGTTTGATTTGTCGCGACAGGCGGAAAATGTGGAGTGGCCGGATCGTTGTATCACGAGGTCAGGGGATGCGTGCAATATGAGTGATAGTCAGACCCGGCCACTGCCCCCAGTATCCTCCCGCCGGGCCAGGTAAACTGAGACGCAGATCACACTTTCCAGGCCCGGGATTTCAGGCCGCGTGGATATTGCTGCCAGGCCCCGACACATCGGGGTGCAGTTCATCCAGTGGAATCGACAGACCGTTATTACTAACGATGCGCGCGTGGAAGCGCTTCAGCTCGCGCGGTTCGTGCACACCGCAGGAATGGGCGATGATCCCCACTTCATAGACAATATTTTTTGCATAGTTCGCCACGCGCACGGCCTTGTTTTCGGGATTGAGTCCGCGCTGCAAGTGTTTGTTGTGTGTCGTGATACCGGTCGGGCAGGTGTTCTTGTTGCACTGCAATGCCTGAATACAGCCCAGGGCAAACATGAAGCCGCGTGCCGAGACAATGAAATCAGCGCCCACACACAGGGCCCAGGCGACGTCCGTAGGGGTGACCAGCTTTCCCGAGGCAACGACACAGGTACGTTCGCGCAGGCCATGTTCATGCAGCTTGTCGACGAGCAGGGGCAGGCTTTCCCGGAGCGGCAGTCCGACGTCATCGATCAGCGGCATCGGTGCGGCACCGGTGCCGCCGTCTGCACTGTCCACGGTAATGAAATCAGGCGCGCTCTCGATGCCGCGTTCCCTGATTTCGGCAAACAGATTGTCCAGCCATCCATAGGCGCCGATCACGCACTTGAAGCCGACCGGTTTGCCGGTGACCTCGCGCACCCGGTGCAACATGTCGAGTAGCTCGCTGTTCGAGTTGATATCGAGATGACGGTTCGGGCTGATGGCATCGGCGCCGACCTCGATGCCGCGAATCGCCGCGATTTCCCCAGTCACCTTGCCGCCGGGTAAAATACCGCCCTTGCCGGGTTTTGCCCCCTGGCTCATCTTGATTTCGAACATGCGAACGGCCTTGTGAGCAGCCACCTCGCGCAGCCGGTCATCGCTGAGATTGCCTTTCAGGTCACGCACCCCGTTCTTGGCAGTGCCTATCTGGAACACGATGTCGGCATCTCCCTCCAGGTGGTAGGGCGACAGCCCGCCTTCGCCGGTGTTCATCCAGATGCCGGCCGCCTTTGCGCCATGCGAGAGGGCCCGCACGGCCGGTCGGGAGATTGCACCGTAGCTCATGCCGGAGATGTTGAATAAGGCATTGGTGGTGTAGGGGGTCCGGCTGTAGGGGCCGATCGTGATGTTGCGCGTGGGTACCGCATCCTGCCCCAGCGTGGGGAAGGGGCAGTTGACGAATATAACAGTGCCGGGCGGGCGCAGGTCGCGGGTGGAACCGAAGCCCACGGTATTGTCGATGTTCTTTGCGGCGCGGTAGACCCAGCCACGCTGGGCGCGGTTGAAGGGCATTTCCTCGCGGTCCATGGCAAAGAAATACTGGCGGAAGAACTCACCGAGGTGTTCGAAGAAATAGCGAAAACGGCCGACCACCGGGTAATTGCGGCGGATGGCACTTTTCGTCTGGGTGATATCGATAATGAACAGTACGATGACAACCAGTACCCCGATGCCTATGGCGATGACGAACAGGGTTGCCATTACGTTCATCACGGTGGCGACAATGGAAAATGTTTCGTCCGTCATCATGTTTATGTCAAGTCCCCGGTCGATGCAGCACCGATATAGCTGTCAATTTACGTGTTGCCGGTGTTTCTCCATCGGCGCGCAATCCAGTAGTCGAGGCTGAAGTATTTCCCGGCGCCGATGAAAAACAGCACCAGCAGCATGACGAAGTAGGTGGCTGCGAATTCAATGCCGTTGTTCAGGATGACCAGACTGCCGTTTTCTGTTATCCAGGAATAATTGGCCTGCTCCTCGAGGATTGACTTGGCGCGGTCAAGACGCTCGATTGCACCCTGCGTGCGCTCGGTAGCAAAAAAACCGGTGCCTTCCGCGATGGCAAGCCAGCCGTTTTGCCAGTGCACGCTGACCGCTGCGACAACCATCGTTACCATTAACGGAATGGCGATCCAGCGCACCGCGAAGCCGACCAGGAGGAACAGGGCGCCGAAAATCTCGGTGAAGGTTGCGAGGTAGGCCATCATTGCAGGGAACGGCATGCCAAGCCCCCAGTCCGGGTTGCCGAACCATTCGATGGTGCTTTCCATGCTGCCCCATTTCTTGCTGCCGGCCATCCAGAAGATCGGGACGAGGTAAAGTCTCAGTGCCAGTGGCCCGAGAAAATCGAGGGCGCGAAAACGGTCAAGCAGATTATGCAGAAAATTCAGGAAACCGATCATGTTCCACCTCCCCTGGTGGCTGGTTGTTTTTCGTATCTCCCTTATGAAGGGACTTACGCTTTGTTTGTTCCGGTGATGATGCCTTTTTCGCGCAGATTATTCATGATCTCGAGACCGCCGTTGATCACCACCTCCGGATCGGGGTGTGCCATCTCGGCGGCGATTCGTGTGAGTATTTCCCGTCCGCTGGCTGTTTCGTTTGCGTCCAGCAGTTCCAGCAGCCGCTTGGTGACGGGGTTGATTTCCATGAAGCCCACTTCATCGTCGCGATCACGGTAGACCGCCAGGCTGGTCGTGGACTGGCCGGATTCATCCGGAATAAAATCAGGGCCGATTCTGTGTACGGGAAACGCATAGGTCATATGCCAGGCCAGTGGTGACAGTACCGGCTTGCCGCTAAGCAGGTCACCCGCCGGGTCAACCGTATCCCGCCCGGTCGTGTCTTCGGCAATGGCCAGGGCAAGTTCGACCCATTCGTAGTGCGCCAGCTCGCATAAAAACGGCAGGTCACCCGCTCGCGGCTCGCGCTCATCGCGCAACCAGGTCAGGAATTCGCGCGGGATTTCAAGAAACAGGGGGGTGCGGGCGTGGTGGTGATGGAAGTAGTCCCGCACCATGGCATGCCAGTGGTCATCTTCGTGAATCTCGCGCAGAACCGGGAAAAAGTTTGCCAGCAAGTTCTCTACGTTGTTGTAGAACAGTTCGCGGTAAATACCCATGCGCCGGTCTTCGATATCGACCGGTGCAGGTTGATTGGCCGGATCACGGATATGTGCAGCAAACGCATACTGCGTGTCGATGAAATCAGCTCGTGTGTCCACTGACGGTATCCGTTGCTGTGGTGCCCGCATACCGCGCCTGCCGTTCGGCTATTTGCCCGGCCTCGGCAAGCAGTTCAGGCAGGGGTGGAATATTGAAATCGCGCTCGAGCAGTGTCGGCACGACGCCGAAGTGTTCGTAGGCCGTCTCGAGCAGCGCCCATACCGGGTCGATGACGGGTGCACCGTGCGTATCGACCTTCAGGTCGTCGGCCTCGTCGTAATGGCCGGCGATGTGAAAATAAACCACCCGTTCAGCAGGCAATGCCTTGAGAAAGGCCTCTGCGTCATAGCGGTGATTGATGCTGTTGACGTAGATGTTGTTGACGTCCAGCAACAGGTCGCAGTCGGCCTCGGCCAGGACAGCATTGATGAAATCGATTTCCGGCATTTGCTGGCCGGGTGCCGCGTAGTAGGAGATATTCTCCATGGCGATGCGCCTCTCCAGAATGTCCTGGGCGCGCCGGATGCGGGCGGCGACATGCTGCACGGCTTCTTCTGTAAACGGGATGGGCATGAGGTCATACAGATGGCCATCGTCACTGCAGTAGCTTAGATGTTCGGTATAGGAACGGATGGCATGATCGTCGAGGAATCGTTTGACCCGGTGGACGAAGGTTTCGTCGAGCGGGGCAGGGCTGCCAATGGATAGCGACAGGCCATGACAGACAAACGGGTAGCGCTCGGTGAAATAGCGAAAATTCCTGCCCATCTTGCCGCCTACCCCGATCCAGTTTTCGGGGGCGACCTCGAAGAAGTCGATGTTCGCCGGAGGATTGTCCCGCAGCGGACCCAGCAGGGTCCGCCGCAGTCCAAGTCCGGTCCCGGTGACGGGATAACGTGAGGTAGTCACGGTCAAAGCATCAGCGGTCGCTTACTTCTTGTCCCCGCCGCACTTGCCTTCACCACACTTGCCTTCTTTCATGGCTTTGCCTTCTTCCATGGCCTTGCCTTCACCGCACTTGCCTTCACCGCATTTACCTTCTATGTGGGAAGAGGCCACCAT
>JBATGJ010000356.1:0-15970 GCA_049665685.1 Gammaproteobacteria bacterium | reverse complement strand
ACTCTGACCCCTTTTATTTCCCAATTATTCTTTTGTTTTGACTCTGACCCCAATTATTCTGACCCCTTTTATTTTGAACGCTGATACCGGAAACCCGCTACACGCATCGACTGACTTGCAGTGGATGCAGCAGGCGCTGCGCCTGGCGCAGCACGCCGGGGCTGCCGGGGAGGTCCCGGTCGGCGCCGTCCTCGTGCAGGGCGATCACCTGCTGGCAGAGGGGTGGAACCAGCCAATCCGTCAGCATGATCCGACGGCACACGCGGAAGTGGTGTGTCTGCGCGAGGCCGGTATTACGACCGGCAACTACCGGCTGGCGGATACCACCTTATACGTTACGCTGGAACCCTGCCTGATGTGCGTGGGCGCCATGGTGCATGCCCGGATCACACGGCTGGTTTATGGTGCCACAGACCCGAAGAGTGGTGCGGTGGATACGGTATGTCGCGGATTTGAGTTGCCCGGTCTGAACCACCGGGTCGACGCCATCGGTGGCGTACTCGCCGCAGAGTGCGGTGACATGCTCAGGGAGTTTTTTCGTCAGCGGCGCAGTTAGCCGGTCATTTGATTTCCCGCAGCCGCCAAGTACACTGGCTAACAAGATGAGTATTCGTGGTTTTCTGAATGCAACCCTGCTCACCGTGCTGATGCTGTCCTGGCAGCTGTCCGCCCGTGCAGAAGACGATGCTAACCGGGTTACCTATCCACCGGTCAGTGTGGATATGGAGCCGGTACAGATATCCGAGCATGTCTGGTTCGTACAGGGTAAGCCGGGTGTGGCGACCGACCACGAGGGCTTCATCTCCAATGCCGGCTTCGTCGTGACCGGTGCCGGTGTGGTGGTGTTTGATGCGCTGGGTTCCCCGTCGCTGGCCAATACCCTGCTGCAGAAAATCCGCACGGTCACCAATCAGCCCATCGTTCGCGTTATCGTCAGTCATTATCACGCAGACCATATCTACGGGCTGCAGGTGTTCGAGGACCTGGAGGCGGAGATACTTGCCCCGGTCGGTGCCGAGCGTTATCTCGACTCGGCACAGGCAGAGGAGCGGCTGGAAGAACGGCGCTTTACCCTGGATCCCTGGGTGAATGACGACACCCGCCTGGTCTACCCGCACGTCTTGCTGGACGAGGGCACCCGCTTCCGGCTGGGCGATGTCGAGTTCATCGTCACGGTCGTCGGCAATGCGCATTCGGATGGTGACCTCACTCTGTTCGTCGTGCCGGACAGGGTTCTGTTCTCCGGTGATATTATCTTCGAAGGCCGGGTGCCGTTCCTCGGTGATGCCAACACGGCACGCTGGGTGCGGGTGCTGGAGCGCATGGAACGTGAGCAGCTGGTGGCGCTGGTGCCCGGACACGGCGGAGTCGCCGAGAATCCCAATGAAGCAGTCGGCCTCACGCGGCGCTACCTTGAATTTTTGCGCCAGCATATGGGTGCGGCGGTGGATGCGTTCGAGCCTTTCGACACCACCTATGCGGCCATTGACTGGAGCGAGTTCGAGCAGTTGCCGGCCTTTGCGGAGGCCAACCGGCGCAATGCCTACCAGGTCTATCTGTCGATGGAGGCGGAACTGCTGGGTAAGGATTAGCGGATTTGTACTCGCTCACAGTGCGGGCGAATCAAAATTTATTGTTTCACGCGGTGTGGTTGCATCGGCCGTTCTGGTTTCGGTCATCCATATCAGTACATCATAATAGGTACGGATATTCTCGACGTAGCGGACCGGCTCCCAGCCCCGTGCATACCCATAGCGTGTCTGTTTGAACC
The DNA here is from genome assembly GCA_049665685.1 of Gammaproteobacteria bacterium. Taxonomy (GTDB): domain Bacteria; phylum Pseudomonadota; class Gammaproteobacteria; order UBA9214; family UBA9214; genus UBA9214. The sequence goes on along the minus strand of JBATGJ010000356.1, from coordinate 14,199 downwards.
ATTTCTGTTTGCTGAGCAGCGGCAGGTTCTTCTTGACGTCAATCCAGCGGTCCGCATTGCCCTTGTTTTTCTGTGTCAGGTTGCGTGCATCTTCCAGATGGCCCAGGCCGACGTTATAGGCGGCCAGTGCCATCCAGGTGCGGTCGGGTTCGGCGATGCGTTCAGGTATCCGCTCGATAATACTCGACAGGTAGTCCGCGCCACCCAGGATACTCTGTTCGGGATCACGCCGGTTTTCGACGCCGATGTCCTTGGCTGCAGCCTGCGTCAGCATCATCAGGCCGCGAACGCCGGTGGGGGACACGGCATCCGGATCCCAGTGTGATTCCTGGTAGCCGATAGCCGCGAGCAGCCGCCAGTCCATATCGATATTCTCTGCGGCCTGCTCGAACAGTTCCTGGTATTGCGGCAGGCGTTGCTCGATATGTGCAAGATAGCTGCGCGTACCGACATAGTCGAATTCCCGGATGTGACCGTAGTAACGTTCGATCAACTGTGCCAGGGTGCCATCCGCCTTGATCCGGTTGAAGAACGTGGTTGCGGCCAGGAACAGGCTGTCATCGTCTGACATCGGGAACGCCCAGGCCAGGGCCTCGGGTTCGCTGATATCGAAGGCCGGCCTGAGTTCCGGGTAATAACGCCGGTTGACGGACAGCACGTTGGAATCGACAATGGTGTAGTCAATCAGCTGTTGCCAGACAAGTTCCAGCAGTTCCTCGCTGCCCTGTTCCTGGTCGACTACCCAGGCAAGCTCCGGGTAGGTCTCGCGCAATCGCTCCAGGTGTTCCTCATGGCTGCTGCCGGCAACGACTTCCAGCAGCCCGTCGAGTTCGGCCGGATTGCGGGGTTTACGCTTGCCGCTGCGGTAGATAAGCTGCGGTGTAATGGTGTGGTAGACGGGTCCGAAGCGTACCTTTTCCTTGCGCTTTTCAGTCACGGTCAGCCCTGCGGCGGCCAGGTGGGCATCACCCAGTGCCGTCAGTGGCAGGATGTCTTTGAAGTTCTGTGGTATTACAATGCGCAACTCGACATTGAGATAATCGGCAAAGCGTTTTGCCAGCTCGTATTCGAAACCGGTCGGACCGTCCGGTCCTTCGTAGTAGGTCGTGGCGCTGTTGCGGGTAATGACAATCAGCTCGTTATCCGCCTGGACGCGCTCGAGGGTGTTGGGCAGGTTGTCGCAGGCCGTCAGCCACACCGCCAGGGCAGCCAGCAGCACCGACCGGAGCATGGCGAACCGGGTCAGGCATGCGATAGAATGTAACGCTTTCTTCATTACATGATATGTGACAGCAGTTGTGTCTCGATAGCTGGCCGTGCAGCCCCCGCTTCGGCCTTATATATACCTGAATTATTATGGGGGAATTATAGCCCAAGGGCCACCATAATATTGAAGTTTGTTAACTATATACCTCATTTGGAGAGGTACCGAAGCGGTCACAACGGCACCGACTCGAAATCGGTTGGGGGCATTACGCCCCACGTGGGTTCGAATCCCACCCTCTCCGCCATTTATCAGATGTTTATCGTACCGCCGGCTGTCGCTGTTCCACGTATTGGCCGCGCCACGCAACGCCTTCGTAATACTTTCCGTTGTACCCGCAGCCGGGCGCATGCTTGTTTTACCGACGGCAACGGCGACCGGTGTGAGGGTAATTCACTCTACTCTCAAATTCACAAGGGGCGGATATGAGCCTGGGCCTGATCATTAATGTTAAAGACGAAGCCGACCTATTAATCAGAAATATTGACTATCATACGTCCGCGGGTGTTGATTGTTTTTTGCTTAGTGAGCGTGGCTCCGCTGCCACGGAGCTCGAGAAAATCAACGACTTCGCCAGCCAGCGCCCTGATGTCGTAATTTTTAATCAGAATGTTGCCGAAATGGCCCTGGACTCCCCGGAGTTCATCCGGCGGCGGAAAAAGCTGTTTGAAAAATACCACGCCACCTTTAGCAGCAGCTGGGTGGCGGTGATTGACGCCGATGAATTCCTTCTTCCCGGGTCATCCTCTGTTTTGCATAGCGACATTCTCAAGACGGCCAACTTGATATCGCTTCCCCGCTATAACGTCGCCTTGCCCAGGGCTGGCGCTGACGCTTTCTACGAAAAACTGGCCAGTCCGGAATTACTGCTTCAGCAGGAAATCATTGTTAAGCCAATGGTGCTTTCACGAGAGATAATGCTTGAAAACCCTGGCATCCCCTGGGTCATGCACAAGGTCGGACCAAAAGTCATGACCAGTATCAAATCCGTCAGCGACATCGCTCCGGGTTTTCATGATCTGGTCAGTGACTCTGCGGTGGTCCGTGGTCAAGCGCAGGATTTGCTCATTTTGCACCTGCCCTTCAGCAGCTATGACCGCTTTGCCAGGAAGGTCACCAATATGAAGACTCAATTGGAGAATATCGGCCATACCTGGGCGCCGGGGGAGGCCTGGCACTGGCGTCGCTGGGTAGAAGAGCTGACCGATGAAGAAAGCATCAGGGTCGAGTATGAGAAGCAGTTTTTTGGTGATCTCGACCTGCTCAAATTGCGACAGGATAAGGTCATCATGACCGCTGAGTGCTTTTTTCAATCGACTGTCAATCAGCAGCCAGCGCTTTCTAGGGTATGAAACCCGGAATGATATGGCCCTGCTTTGTTTACCTTCTATCGACTATCTCTGGCTGACCCGCGCTAGCCAACAGCGGGGCACTGCGGATCGGATGACCAGACCAGCAGCGGCCGGCTGGCGTGCCGCATGATATTGGCAGTGACCGATTCGTCCAGTGCGCGGGGTTCACCGCCCTGGCCGTGCGACACCATGGCGATGAGATCGATATTGAGGTCATCGGTGCGCCGAAGAATTTCCTGGATGGGCTGCCGGAGTGTCGAGCAGTCAAGCTGGACAGTGATACCCGCATTGGCCAGTTCCACACCGTGACGATCAATAAACTCCCGGCGCTTGCTTGCCTCGGCCGGTTCCTCGCAGTCCGGATGGTCATGGAACAGTACCACTTCGGTATTGAAGCGCCTGGCGAAGTGTTGCACACAGGGCAGGATGGCCGCAGAGACCTCGGTTCCGTCGAGCGGTACCAGTATCCGATGAAACAGGTGTTCGCCGCCCGGTTCACGGGAATCAGCACGTGAGGAATGCAGGATAAACACGGGGCAGGGCGACTGGCGCACGACCTGTTCGGTAGTGCTGCCCTGGCGGATGTTCTCCAGCCCCGAGCGGCCATGCGTGGACATCACCAGTAGTTCGGGTTCAGTCTGAACTGCATAGCGGGTGATCTCATCTACGGGATTACCTGTGCGCAATTCGGCCCTGACGGTCCAGCCGTCGTGATGCAGGCTATCGTAATAGCCCTTGAGCAGGGGGTGGCCGGCCGCATCAGTATCGTTCTGTGGTTGGCCCTTGGCAGGGTCCTGCACATGCAGCAGGGTTACCTCGGGTGCCGATGCGTTGCCCAGTAGCCTGATATAGCCCAGAGTCTCGGAAAATATTTCGCTGCCGTCCACAGGCAGCAGAATTCTGTCCAGCATGTTATATCTCCTCCGGTTTCCAATTTGTCTTCGTTATCTGTGTAATTATATGGCCACTTGCATGACATATGTGCAGACCGGCTGCGGCGCTTGTGCCATGCTGACTATCTGGTGTACCTGTAGCACAGGGAATCGGGTACAGTATTGACGCGTGTCAACTTAAGACCATAAGGTCCAACTTGAAGATTGATTCCCGGACAGACGAATGAGGATGACCCGTGTGACAGTGTGGAGGCCGACTTGAAACAGGTTCCCCTCTGCATCTTTGGCGAAGTGCTGTTCGATCATTTTCCCGATGGCAAACGGGTCCTGGGTGGCGCCCCGTTCAACGTGGCCTGGCACCTGCAGGCCTTCGGCCTTGCCCCCCGCTTCATCAGCCGGATCGGTGCGGATGACGAGGGGGAGTCTGTGCTGGCCGCGATGCGCGACTGGGGTATGGATACACAGGCCATACAGATCGACCACAGGCTGCCAACGGGGCGGGTGAGCGTGCAGATTGCCGACGACGAGCCGTCCTACGATATCGTGACGAACGTTGCCTATGATGCGATTGAGTTTCAGCGAGAACAGATCCCTGCAGGCAGTTTTATCTATCATGGCACCCTCGCCATCAGGTCGCCGGCTTCACGACAGACCCTGGATGCCATTATCCGGGAGACAGTTCCGACGCTGATTTTTCTCGATGTCAACCTGCGACCGCCCTGGTGGGACGCTGACGGTGTCATACAGAGGATAAGCGCAGCTGACTGGGTCAAACTCAACGCCGATGAGCTCGAGCTGCTGGGTGCGGACGGTGCCGGCGAGCTGCTGGTTGAGCGCAACCTGAATGGCCTGATCGTGACCCTGGGGGCAGACGGCGCACAGGCCTGGACGGCAGACGGCGAGAAGTGCATGGTGCGTCCGGCTGCCAGCGTCAGGCTGATCGATACGGTGGGTGCCGGTGATGCCTTCACGGCGGTCGCTATGCTTGGCATTATGAGCGGCTGGCCACTGGCCACGACACTGGAGCGGGCACAAACCTTTGCCTCACAAATCGTCGGTCGACGCGGTGCGACCGTAAACGACCGCGACTTCTACGCCCCCTTGCTCGCAGCCTGGGATCTGCCCCCTGTAACAGCCGGATAACGACATGTACGAACAGGTATCACACTCACTGCTGAACCGGATCCTGGATCAGCTCAGTCCGGACATCCGCAAGCAGGACCTGCGTCATTTCTATCTCCGTCTCGGCGCAAATTTCTATGCGATCTATTCATTGTTCTACCAGCTCTATGGCAAGCGCGAGGACTTCGAGGCGCAGATGCTGCGTCTCGTTGAAGTGCTGGCACGACATGATCTGGCACGCAATCCTGAACTCAGGGAACTGGACCGGCAACGAGAAGAGCAGCACAACTGGTTCCTGAGCCAGGAATGGGTTGGTATGGCGCTGTACGCCGACGGCTTTGCCGGCAATCTGCAGGGCCTGGAGTCCAGGCTGTCTTATCTGCAGGACCTGGGCATCAACATGCTGCACATCATGCCGATTCTCAAATGCCCGGTAGGCGCCAGCGACGGTGGCTATGCGATCAGTGATTTTCGCGCCCTGGACGAGCGCGCCGGCAGCCTCGAGGATTTGCGTTCACTGGCCAGCTCCATGCGCCAACGCGAGATACTGCTGACACTCGACGTGGTGGTCAATCACACCTCGAATGAACATGAATGGGCCAGGCGTGCCCGCGCTGGCGAAAAAAAATACCAGGACTATTACTACTGTTTCGACAATCGTGACATCCCGGACATGTTCGAGGAGACCATGCCGGAGGTCTTTCCCGAGACGGCGCCCGGCAGCTTCACCTATGACGAGACCATGGGCAAATGGGTGATGACGGTATTCAACAACTACCAGTGGGACCTGAATTACACCAATCCGGCCGTGTTCATCGAGATGGTGGATATCATCCTGTTCTGGGCCAATCAGGGAGCCGATATCATGCGGCTGGATGCCGTTGCCTACCTGTGGAAAAAGATCGGTACCACCTGCCAGAACGAACGCGAGGCGCACCTGATCCTGCAATTGCTGAAGGACTGCTGCCAGGTGACTGCGCGCGGTGTCCTGTTTATCGCCGAGGCGATTGTCGCACCCGTCGAGATTGCCAAGTATTTCGGCGAGGACGCGGTGATCGCCAAGGAGTGTGAAATCGCCTATAACGCCACGCTGATGGCCCTGTTGTGGAATGCGATTGCCACCCGTAATGCCAATTTACTCAATATCGGTGTCCGCAACCTGCCGGACAAACTCGACCGTGCCACCTGGCTGAATTATATCCGCTGTCACGATGACATCGGCCTGGGCTTCGATGATAGCGATATTCGCCTGGCCGGCTACGATCCGGTGGCGCATCGGCGTTTCCTGGTGGATTACTTCACCGGTGAGTTTGCCGATTCGCCGGCACGCGGTCGACCGTTCGGGCGCAACATGAAGACCGGTGATGCCCGCATTTCCGGGTCACTTGCCTCGCTGATCGGCCTCGGCACGGCGCTGGATGATGGCGACCCGGAAGAAATCGAGCTGGCCGTGCGCCGTATCCTGCTGCTGCACAGCGTCATCATGTCCTATGGCGGCATACCGCTGCTTTACTACGGTGACGAAATCGGCACCCTGAATGACACCCGATACCTGCAGGATCCTGCCAAGGCGAACGACAACCGCTGGCTGCATCGTCCCCGTATCGACTGGGAGCGGGCCGAGCTGCGGCATCAGCATGGCACTATCGAACAGCGTATCTTCGAGGGACTGCAGCGCATGATCGCGGTGCGCAAATTGCTTCCCGCCTTCGCCGATTTCAACAACCGCGAACTGCTGGATACCGGCAATCCCCACCTGTTTGTCTTCATGCGCAACGACCCCTTCCAGACCGGTGACAATGTGCTGGTGGTGACGAACTTCGACACTAACCCCCAGTCACTCGATTTGAAGGATCTGCACAACCGCGGCCATTTTGCCTATGGCGAGAATCAGGATCTTTATTCCGGGGAGTCCCCGTCAATCTACAAGGACACGCTGGTGATACCACCATACCGGTTTTACTGGTTAAGCGATCGCCCGACCTTTTAGCAGGCCGGCTGGCCCCCAAAAAAAGCCCCGCCAGGGGCGGGGCTTTCAATGCAGTGTTGCGGGTCTCGGGCCTGTTTGCGACGCGCGATGGCGAACAAGCCAACCGCACCGTAACCAAACAGCCAGAATGCGGCCGGTAAGGGCACGGCCGTGGGCCATCAGATTACAACGACGCCCGTCATCTACCGGGCATCATTGAATCACAGTGTCTAGTCGACCTTGACCTTCTTGCTCGAGGTCTTCTCCGTTTTTGGCAATGTCAGTTCCAGCACCCCGTCAGCAAAGCTCGCCTTCGTACTGGCTTCATCCACACTGCACGGGAGTGTCAGTGTACGCCGGAAATCACCACGGCTCATCTCGCGACGGTAGTACTTGCCTTTCTCCTCCTGCTTCTCTTCATGGGACGTGTGTGCCTCGATCGTGACCGTGTTCTCGGCCAGCGTCACTTCAACATCATCCTTCTTGACGCCCGGGAGCTCGGCATGGATGACCACCTCACCCTTGCGTTCGACCATATCGACCTTCGGCATTCTGCCTTCGAAGGGCCCTGTGTCTTCCATCATCTTCGAAGGCCAGTTCCAGGGAAGGGGATGCAGCCAGCCCGACCTGCCAAACGCGTTGAGCCATTGTTCCATTTCATCCCACGGACTTGTCACCGCCGGTGTGGTGCCGGTTTTCCTGGTCTTCTCGACATCCTTGCCTTTGTCTTTGTTTGTCATTTCACTGTCCTCTGTAGTGTGCGGTCACATCTAGCTATAGGAAAATTATAGACCTATTTGGTGTATGAGGGCATTGAAGCGAGTCAATTCGCCGCAACCGGCCGGCACAAGCCCGGACAAACCCGCCGGTCCTGCCACCGTCAGGTGCGCGCTCCCGGTTGTTATCCGGGCATGCCATAATCACGCCATGCAACCGGCCGCAGACAGTGCCCAGAATCAGCCGCCGACGCTGCGACGCACGCTGACCCTGCCGCTGCTGACCCTTTATGGTCTGGGCAATATCCTCGGCGCGGGCATCTACGTGCTGATCGGCAAGGTGGTCGGGCATGCCGGTGTGTTTGCGCCGGTCTCGTTCCTGCTTGCCTCGCTGCTGGCCTGTCTGACGGCCTTCACCTATGCAGAACTTTCGGCGCGCTTTCCGCTGAGTGCCGGCGAGGCGGTCTATGTGCAGCAGGGTATCGGCGTGCGCTTCATGCCGGGATTGGTGGGCCTGCTGATCATCCTGGCTGGCGTGGTATCGGCGGCCACCATCCTGCGCGGTTTTGCCGGTTATCTGCAGGTCTTTTTCCCCGCTCCGGACCATGCCGTTATTCTGGTCATGACGTGCCTGCTGGGTGGTCTGGCCGCCTGGGGTATCACTGAGTCGGTGTGGACCGCGGCAGCGGTGACACTGGTCGAGATCGGCGGCCTGCTGATGATCCTGTGGGTGGCGACACCCGCTGTGCTGGCGGGGGGTGCTACTATGCCGGATGTATCGCTGGCGATGACGGATATGCACTGGACCGGCATCTTCGTCGGCGGTTTCCTGGCCTTTTATGCCTTTATCGGCTTTGAGGACATGGTCAATGTGGCAGAAGAGGTGCGCGATCCGGTACGGAACCTGCCGCGTGCCATCCTGATTGCGCTGGTTATCTCCACGGTGTTGTATTTCCTGGTAGCGTTGGCCGCCGTGCTTAGCGCCCCGGTCGACCGGCTGGCAGCATCCGATGCACCGCTGGCCTGGCTCTATGCGCACCTGACCGGGCGTGCACCGGTGACCATTACCCTGATCAGCCTGTTTGCCGTCATCAACGGGGCGCTGATCCAGATCATCATGGCCTCGCGCGTGGCGTACGGCATGGCGCGGCAGGGCTGGCTGCCGGCGCAGTTCGGCCAGGTCAACGCCAGGACACGCACCCCGGTGGTAGCCACCGCGAGCGTGGCGTTGCTGTTGCTGATCATGGCCCTGTGGCTGCCGCTGGAGACGCTGGCCAAGACAACCAGTTACTTCCTGCTGGTGGTATTTGCCCTGGTCAACCTGGCACTGTGGCGCCTGAAGCGCCGCAGCGGTCAACCGATCGGCATCATCCAGGTGCCCGGTTGGGTGCCGGTATGCGGGTGCCTTGCCTCGGCGGCGTTTGTGGGGGTGCAGGGCATGATCGATCTCGGCCTGTTGCAGGGTTGAACGCTCAGCTCAGCTTGTCCCTGACATCCCGAACATTCTTGATCAACCGCTCCTTGTTGATATCCGGTACGGTTGCCAGCCGGTTCATGCGTGTTTCATAACTACGGGTCACTTCCAGTAACTGATTCACGATGTCCTGTCGCTGGGGTTTGCCCAGACCGCAACTTCTCGCGAAACGACTCACCGCCTCGGCAAATCTGGCAGGTTCTTTACTGCCCGGCGGTATATCACCATAGTCACCAAACGACATGACGGCCAGCATATCGTGTTGCGAGTATGCACGCATGGGGGTCGGGTCATACACGGGCGTAAACCGGCGTAGCGCACCGGTCTGCATGATCGACAGGTTTTCAAGATGCAGATCGCCGTTGCCTGTTAGTGCTGACATGATGAAACGCCTGAACAGGTGACGTTTTGCAGCCCTGATGTCGGTCGCGATAGTGACGGTTGGCGTATCGATGGCCTGCGCTATCAGGTCATAGCGGTAAGCGTAATTGTCAGTAATGGGTGTGCCTGACGCAATGATCGAAAACAGCGTCTCGGTGAACACCGGTGCATTGTTCACGTCACGGTCGAATCTTTCGATTGCCAGGGCAGGCATATCCTTGAATTGACAGGTCCAGAAGCGCGGCACGTCAAAGCCGGCCTCGCGATGCAGGTCCATGGCCAGTGCCTCGAGTTCCACGATGCCGGGATAACGAGTGGTCTGTTCGAACTTCAGGATAATATCGGTAATGCCGGGTGTCTTTCGCCGCGTGGGCAAGCCGATGCGGCCATCCCAGCCGGATGAAGGAATCGACAGTAACAGTTTCGGGATGGCACCACCGACGCTGGGCGTTGGTCCGATAGTCTGTATCAGCACATCGATATCATCTTCATACCAGGTCATGAATTCCTTCAGCGAAAAGCTGAGCTCGTCAGAAATGGCGTTGAGTTCATGTACAGGTATACTGTTGTACCAGGCCTGTGCCCTGGCGTCGTCCTCGAACAGGTCAAGGTGCCCGATGCCGCCGTGACCGGAGACCTTCAGTATTTCCCAGTCCGCATCAAAGCCGCCGAGGCTGGTGACACCCTTCGAGGCGAGAAATTTCAAAGCGAGATTGCGCTGGAAATTTTCAGCATGCCTTGGCGGCACCAGCGCCTGTAGCGGCGGCAGTAAATCGAAGCGTTCACTGCGTTGCATCGTGATGGTCGTCCGGCCAAAGAACTCCGGCGCGTAGACTATGCCAAGGCCGGGCAGACCGGAGTCCAGGTAGCCATCGTCGTAGGTGAAGCGGCATTCCCGGTCGGTAATGTACACGCGGCCCATGCGGCGGGGCGTATTTCCCAGGCGGGTCCAGACAACCGCCTCGCGGTCCGTGCTCATCGCGGAAACAGGTTGCCCTCCGCGACCTGCTCGGCCACGGGATTATCGGGTACCAGCTGGATGCGCAGACCGGCGGCCCGGGCGAGTGCCTGAAAGGTCTTGAGGCTGATAGACGGGTTGCGTTTTGCACGCGACAGTGTTTCCTGCCGGATGCCGGCCCGTGCGGCCAGCTCGCCCTGGCTGATATTGAGCTGGCGGGCGCCCTCGATGATGCGGTTAATCAGCTCTGCTTCGCGGGTTCGGCTCTCCATACGTCATCCTGTCGTTTGATTAAAATGTCAATTATCGGCAATTATACGCATAATATTGACCTAAAAAGCAAAATATAATTTGATTAATAAATCAAATTCTTAGGTTCACTCGTAATTTATTGATGAAAATATCAATATTTCCGTGTCATGTCCCAGTTCGGCTCTCATCGCGAGCATGCCGGTTGTTGGATTGGCTGACCGCACCCGCAACGCGCCGGGATACCGGTGTATTAACCGGTGTCTGTTAACCTTGCCGTTGCGGCGGCGTTTGTTGTGATAACGGGACAAAAAAGGAAGCGAAACGATGTGGCGAAATGCATTGCTACTGGTTGCCAGCCTCTGCGTCATGAACGTGCAGGCAGCCGGGTTGCCGCCTGCGTTCAAGGCAAACTACGTGGTGAAGAAGGGCCCGTTCGCGCTGGGCCATTCGACGCGTGAACTGCGTTACGGCGAGAATCGCGAACTGGTGTTTGTTTCGTCTTCCGATGCGTCCGGTCTAGTCAGTCTGCTGTTCTCCGAGCAGATCAGGGAAACCAGTCGACTGAAGCAGGACGGGGAACGCGTCATGCCGCTGGCATATGAATACCAGCGCAAGGGCCGACGCGACCGTATCATTTCACAGCAGTTTGACTGGAAGGCGGGTAGCGTCACCAGTCAGATCAATGATGCGGTTTACACTTATGCCTTGCACCCGGATGCCCTTGATCAGAGCGGTTACCTGGTCAACCTGATGATCGATCTCGCGAAAGGGGCGCGCGATATCAGTTATAATGTCGCGCGCAGGGGAGAAATGCGTACCTATGACATTGAGCACCTGCGCGACGAACGTCTCGATACCGTACTGGGGGAACTGGATACCGTCGTGATCCAGCGCAAGGCCAAACAGACCACGACCATGTGGTGTGCCTATGACCTGCATTTTTTGCCGGTGAAGATCCAGCATGAAGAGAAGGGTGGTGTGTTTACCGCCTACCTGGAGTCTGTCGAGGGCCTGCAGCGCCCATGAGCGGTGCTCTGTTCCGGGGATAATGCCGGGCCAATCGTTCGCTTCCGGGGATAATGCCGGGCCAATCGTTCGCTTCTGCCCATTTGAAAAAACAACAACTTGCGCTAATTACCCGTTATCCAGCGGGTGTATAGATAGCCGCCGGGAAGGTCGGATTTGAACCATCCTGACATCTGGTTTAACCTTCCGCGCTCTGTTGGCTAGCTTCGGCTAGTGCCGGTATCAGTTCATTATCTAAAACGGGATGATTGATATTCGTCTGATCATGCTTGAATAACTGGAGAGGTGTCCGAGTGGTTGAAGGAGCACGCCTGGAAAGTGTGTATACGCTAACGCGTATCGAGGGTTCGAATCCCTCTCTCTCCGCCATATAACTAACTGATATTAAAGGGAAATAATTGGATTTCCCTTGTCTGCCAGTATCCCCCGTACTATCCGCAAGTTACCATATCGTGAGAACAGCTTTCGTATCTGCAGAGATACAATGGTCCCGCAAGATTTCACCTTTCTGCATGATTATCTCAGTCGGCCTGTTTTTTGGTACCACATCGCTCTTTATCATGTTGAAGATGTGTCGTTAATGGCGACCGTTCGGGGGCGGATATGACAAACGACCTGAGGATTCGCATCGATGTGTGCAATTTGACCGTTATGCACGCATGTTTCCGAAAAGACGGTGGCTAATCGACAGTATCAGGCTGCGACATTTTCAATTTTTTTGAGCTCCTTGACCGATAATTTTCTCGCTTCCTCGAGGTCATAGTCTGCCTGCAATCCCATCCAGAACTGTTCCGAGGTTCCCAGGGCACGAGCGAGCCGGAGTGCTGTATCAGCACTGACGGCGCGTTTGCCGTGAACGATCTCATTGATGCGGCGCGGTGGCACGCCCATGGCGCGGGCCAGGCGATTCTGGCTGATGCCCATCGGGCCGAGAAACTCCTCCATGAGGATTTCACCGGGATGGATATTGGGTAGTGTCTTCATGAAAAATACTCCTAGTGATAATCGACGATTTCCACCGCTTCGGCATTGCCGTTACGCCACACAAAACAGATACGCCACTGGTCATTGATCCGGATACTGTGCTGTCCCTTTCTTGTGCCTTTCAAGGCCTCAAGCCGATTGGCTGGCGGTACTCTCAGGTCATTTAGCTGATGCGCGTTGTTGAGCATTCGCAATTTCCTGCGAGCAACAGCCTGGATATCGCTCGGCAACTTCTGGGAAATCGATCCTTCCCAGATCTTTTGGGCTTCCTTGTCCCTGAAATGCCGGATCATGGAGTGACTATAACGCAGCGCGATATATAACGCAACACGTTATAGATCGGGTTTTTTTGGATCATTGCGGACTGCATCGATCGGCGGGTCAATGGCGTGCGGGTAGAGGCATCTGATGAATGTGATAGGTTTGAATGCATGCTCCACTTTTATTGATCTGGTGTTGCGTCTCTGCAGGGGTATTTGCTTGTTTCTTTGGGAAATTCTTACTAATTATCCGTGGCATGCAAACGCAGGCCGTACCAAAGGTTCAAATCCCTCTCTCTCCGCCAGCTAGTCCGGTCTCTGTCCCGCGTCTCCGCGGGGCAGGGACAATCCAACAAGAATTCAGGGACATAGCAGGGATACCAGGGCTTGTTCAGGCCCGAAACCCGAACTCATTTTCTGCAATTTCCCGGAAATCCTCGAATCGTCTCAAACGCCATTTTTGCGAGTTCGGGTTTGGCGAGATTATGAGATTAACTTGGCCTTTCTGAGTAATTGTACGTGGCTAGTGACAGGAACGTGTCGGTGAAAAGGATTTTGGGCTGACAGTAAACTGCCATAAACCAGACCTTCATCATAAGCACAAATTCCGGTAGTGCTGAATTCCTGAGCGTCGGTTATCGGCTGCCAGTAGGAGACATTCGCCGCCGAGGCTATGGGTAAATACGTATTTGTTACTCTGAGTCAGGTGAATTCTCAGTAAATTGACTGAGTTTTAGTACAATAAGACCGGCCCCACAGCCCTGTCATTTTTAAACTTTTGTACATGAGTGTCGTAATCCCGGATGACCCCAATGCACTCCTATTATTCTCGCCCAGAACATCCATGAACGGTGAAAGTACCATTGCCCAATCACCCCGCTCCGACGAGGAACCGACTATGGTTGGCGCAATTGATATGGGAAGCAGGAACTTCAAATACGTCATTGGGCAGAAGTCTAACGGCATTATAAACACTGAGCTGATCGGGAAAAAACGGCTGGAGATTGGAAAAGAAGTGTCGGAGAATCATGGACTGATCGGCCGAAACAAATTGATAGAGATAAAGTCGGAACTCTCCCAATTTATGCGCTATTGCACTGAGAGGGGGGCGTCGAAGGTGCTGGCAATCGCTACCAGCGCCATTAGAAACGCCAGCAATCACCAGCAAGTTATCGATCTGGCCCGTGAAATAGGGCTAACCATTGAAGTTGCCGACGGTGCAAGAGAAGGTGAGGTGGGCTATCTTGCCGCCACCGGTGGCGCACCCAATAAGCTCGTTAGCGACTTCGGGAGCAAAAGTATTCAGGTCGCCTGGGAGATCAACGGTAAAATACTATCTCGCTCAATTCCGACTGGTTACGAACTCATCTATGAGAGTTTTGTGGAACATGCTTCCACGCTGGACGAAACAAAAGAAAACTTCGGTAGACTTCTCGATGGCAACTTCAAGGAACTACCGGTAAACACAGATCAATACATCGCCCTGGCCGCGAACACCATCGCCGCTTTTGTTACAGGAGAGAAAAGGACGGGACACCTGGGTAGAAC
>JBATGJ010000355.1:0-12320 GCA_049665685.1 Gammaproteobacteria bacterium | reverse complement strand
GGGAGTGACGGGTATGTTTTGTAGCACCGCGACGCTGTTCAGCAGGCTGAACAGGATGTGCGAGCAGCCGCTGCATTGACTGTCACAACAGTCGCCGTTGCAACCGAATTTGCATTGATGGCCAGTGTCAGCCGCGCTGTCAGGAAGCTGCTCGCTGGCCGGCATATCCATCTGGGCGCAGTGTGGCGTAGTGTCGCTGTCCGCAGGCGTTGCAACGGCCCACGCACTACGCATGGGTGTGATCACCAGTGCGAGGATCATGAGTGCCAGCAACAGCTTGTTGGATTTTATCGACATTAGTCCAAGGATAGTCGTGCTTGTGCCATTAAATCAAGGTGATATTTCACAGTAACGGCGGCCGCATCGATTAATTGATAGCTGACTGGATGGCGATCTCGGCGCAGAACCGGTAACAAAACTGAAAAGCGCTGCTGATGGGCGGGTGCTGTACTAGACTTCTGGCAACGGTTGCATGCAGGAGGAATGGAACATGGGTACCCGGGCGAAAACACCCGCGACTGAGGACATGACCGCAGGCGACAGTCTCAGCATGCACGCGAATGTGCCGGTCTGGTGCGATTGCTGTACCTGCGAGGCCGAACCCTACTGGCTCGAGGCATTTGAAAACACGGATGATGACGTTGCGAAGTCCACGGAACGCGGCAGTGCCTTGCCGGCGCGATAGATTACCAGGGCACGATCTGTTGCGCACGCAGAGGCAATGCGACAGGCAACGGGATACGTCACAGTGGCGGGGCACAACGCCCCGCCACTGGATGTGGCTGGATCAGTCCCCGGACCGGATTTGCTTGATGGTGATTTTCGCAACCGGGTTGCGCCAGTCATGTGCATAGGCAGGCAGATCACCGATGCCGTGTATGCCGGGATGGATATACACATAGCCTTCACCGGATTCCGCATTGTAGCCCTCGCCGCTACAGATAAAGGGTGGGCCCGGGATGCTGACACACAGCTCGTCATTGAATTCCGTGCCGGCATCATAGGCGGGTGACATGACGGTGTTGCTGCGGTACAGGCGCGGCCCCGGTAAACCGTTAACGGCAAAAAAAGCGTCATTGGTCGGCACCAGCATGGCGGCAACGCTGACGTGATTGTTACGGCGGTTGGTCTTTACGTATACCGTGACCGATTCCCCGGGCGGTAATACATCGTCTGTCGTCACGACATCGAGTGCGCCGTCCTCAAGCAGCTTGTTGCTCAATGCCATGGTATCACCGCTCTCGGCCAGCATCTCCAGCTCCGGGCCGGCGGCCGTGCCCTCGCTGAAGAGTTTTACCTGGCGGCCATGCGAGGCAACCATAATGGGGGTAAAGATTTCACCGTGGGTGATGTTGGTGATCGTTACCGCGAAGGCCCTCTCGTTCCCGCTGGCAAGCAGGCCTGGCGCATGTGTGACTGGCAATAGCACCAGCAAAGCACCGATTATTCGTTTCCAGTGTTTCATTGCATGATCTCCTGTTATCACTTTGACTGTTGTATCCGTCAGCCGGACAACAGCAGCCTAGTGAACGGGGATCACGTGCAGGTCACGCAAACATCACAAAAGTATCACGTGGATAGTATGCAGGGATTTCAGGCCTCAGGTCGTGACAGCGGGCATGCGAAATGTAAATTCCGTGCCCTTGCCCTGCTCGCTGGATACCTCGATCCCGCTGCCATGCAGTTCCAGGATGCGCCGGGCAATTGCCAGTCCGAGGCCCGCATGCTGTCCGCTGTCGTTACTGCTGCCTGCTACCCGGTAGAAGCGGTCGAAGACATGGGCAAGATTATCTGGCGGGATTCCGCAGCCGGTGTCCGATACCCTGACAATGACATGCTCACCTTTCGGGTTCAGGGCAACGCCGACCCGTCCGCCGGCAGCGGTGTGCCGCAGGGCGTTATCTATCAGGTTTTCCAGGACGCGTTCGAGCATGCCGATATCGCCGTAGACCATGGCCGCTGAGTCCGCGCATTCCGTGTGCAGGTCTATCTGCCGTTCGGCGGCCTTCAGCTGGTATTTCTGCACGATATCCTGTGCCAGTTCTGACAGGGAAAAGGGTTCCGAGTAGCTGATGCGTTCGCAGGAATCAAGCTTGGCCAGCTCGAACAATTCATCGACCAGATCGGACAGACGCCGGCAATGTTGCAGGGCCGTTTCAAGATATTGTGATCTGTCGGCGTCTGCCAGGATGGTGTCCCTGAGCGCAAGGGTTTCGAGATAGCCCTGCAGCGTCGTCAGGGGTGTGCGCAGATCGTGTGAAATATTAGCCACCAGTTCACGGCGCAGGGAGTCTGTTTTTTCCAGTTCCTGCAGCTGACGATCAATACGTTTCGACATCTGTCTGAAGGTGAATTCAAGCCGGGCGATTTCATCGCCCGCAGGCACAGCAGCACCCCGTGATGATACCAGCGGCCCGGATTCATCCGAGTAGCTCCTGATTTCACGCGTAAGCCCACCGAGACGACGGGTCAGCAGTGCAAAAGCCAGCAGGCCGGCAATGAATGCAATAACGAGTGCTGCCAGCAGGACCTGACTGTGGGTGCGGAAGATGTAGCTGCCCTTCAGGATGTCGACCATGCCATCATAGTGCTCGCCGCCAAGGATGATATAGAGATAACCCTGTAATGGCCCGCTGGCGGGAATCCTGGCTGCGGAAAATACCTTGGCGCGCGAACTGTCGCGCGGATCATCACCCGGCAGCGGGAACACGGCCGTTCCCGAGAGAAACGTCCTGACGGGCTGCAGGTCTACCCGGGTGCGCCTGATCCTGTCATCCGGTGCGGCATGACCGACAATCCGGCCTGCGGGATCGAGCAGATAGACCTCGATGCTCGGATTGATCACCATTAACATGTGAAAAAGATGTTCGAGTGCGGCATGGTTGATCCTGTTATCGCTGATCAGCGTATGTTCCGCGACAATATGTGCCGCCAGTTCGGTATTGAGTTTTTGCGCGATCTCCTGCTGGTACATTTCGCTGCTGCCGCGCATGTTGTGAACGAGAAACAGACCGAACAGCACCAGCAGTACGAACAGTGTAAGACCGAGCTTGTTGTACAGGGTCATGCCTGTTGGTGTCCCTGCACGTTTTTTTCCAACGAGGCGAAGCGGTAGCCGACACCCCAGACAGTCAGGACATATTGCGGTGATGAGGGGTCGCTCTCGATCTTTGACCGCAGGCGGTTTATATGCGAATTGACTGTGTGTTCATAGCCCTCGTGTCCGTAACCCCAAACGCAGTCAAGCAGCTGGCCGCGGGTAAATACCCGGCCGGGATGACTGGCGAAATGCCACAGCAGGTCGAACTCGCGCGCTGTCAGTTCCACGTCCCGCTCGTTTAGCCGTACGGCGCGGGTTGCAGGATCGATTTCAAGATCACCGAGTCTCAGGGCGGCAGAAGCGCTATCGGCAGAAAGGTTTGCACAGGACTCGACGCGCCGCAACAGCGCCTTCACCCGTGCAACCAGTTCCCTGATGCTGAAGGGCTTGGTGATATAGTCGTCTGCGCCGATCTCGAGACCCAGTACCCGGTCAAGCTCGGAGCCGCGGGCGGTCAGCATCAGTACCGGCGTATAGGTGTCGCTGCTGCGGATGGCACGACAGATTTCCATGCCGTCGATACCCGGCAGCATCAGGTCCAGTATCACCAGGTCATGTCGCTGGCCAAGTGCCAGCCGCTGGCCTTCCTCGCCGTCCGCGGCATGCGTGACATGCATACCCGAATCACCGAGATGCAGCATCACCAGGTGGGCGATCTCGGCATTGTCCTCGACAAGCAGTATTTTTCTCTGCACAGTCCGCATCATCTGCAAGTTGTTGTTATAAGGCAGAGTAGCCTGCAATTATCACGTGATGATCACGTCGTTTCTGACGATAAGTCGGCTACGCCACAAATATTGACCTGGCGGCAGTACGGTGGGTTCCGTGTTACCGATTCAGAGAGACCGTGATAAGTCTGATTTAACGGGCAGTGGCAGGCTCAGCAGGCCGGCCGCCAGGAGGAAGCCAACCGACCACCACAGGCAACCGGTCAGTCCATGGGTCTGGTAGATCAGGCCGGAGAGTACCGTGCCAATCAGGCGGCCACCGGCGTTGGCCATGTAGTAGAAGCCGACATTCATGGCAACCCTGTCATGGTCGGAATAGTCGAGGATCAGAAAGGAATGCACGGCGGAATTGATGGCGAACACGATGCCAAACAGCGCCAGGCCGGTGACCAGTGACATTGCCGGGTCCAGGCCCTGCTGCAGCGCAATGGCGATGCCGGCCGGTATGACGGCCAGCAGCATGACCCACAGGCGGGCCGTAGCGCCATCCGGACCGTGTGCCTGCTGCGAGCTATGCAGCAGGCGCGGTGCGCTTGCCTGCACGATGCCGTAGCCGATGATCCACAGTGCCAGGAAGCCGCCTACCTGTGTGTGTGTCCAGCCCAGCTGGCTACTGAGAAACACCGGCAGGCCCACCACGAACCAGACATCGCGTGAGCCGAACAGGAAAAAGCGCGCCGCCGACAGCCAGTTGATCGGGGGGCTCTTCGACAGGATGGAGCTGAATTTCGGCCTGGCCTTCGACTTGCCGATCTCGTGCGGCAGCAGCAGCATGGTCGTAATGAGCACCAGGAACAGGCCACCGGCCAGGATGTACAGCGCATTGCGAAAACCGGTGGTAGCGAGCAGGGCTGCGCCGATGAAATAGCCGGCGCCCTTGAGCGAGTTCTTCGAGCCGGTCAGGATGGCAACCCAGCGGAACAGCTGGGAGCCGGACTCCTCCGGCACCATCAGCTTGACACTGGCCTTGGCGCTCATCTTGTTGAGGTCCTTGGCAATGCCGGACAGTGCCTGCGCGGTCATGACGTAGGGTACCGACAGCCAGGCATCCGGCATCGTCAACATCAGCAGGGCGAAGACCTGCAGGGCCATACCGGCGTGCATGGTGAGGTTGAGCCCGATACGGGCGCCAATCCAGCCACCGACCAGGTTGGTGACCACACCAAAGAACTCGTAGAACAGGAACAGAAAGGCGATTTCCAGCGGGGAATAGCCCAGCGTGTGGAAGTACAGCACCACCAGCATGCGGATGGCGCCATCGGTGATGGTAAAGGCCCAGTATCCGGCGGTGACCACCAGGTAGTTGCGCAGACCCTGTATCGTTTCTGGCATGACCGGTTTACAGGCTGGCGGCTACCTTGCGTGTCAGCTCTGCCAGCCGCTGGGCGTAGCCGAATTCGTTGTCATACCAGGCCAATAGTTTCACCAGGCTGCCGTCGATCACCATGGTGGACGGGGCATCGACGATCGATGAGCGCGGGTCGTTGGTGTAATCGCACGACACCAGCGGCCGTTCTTCATAACCGAGGATGCCGGCGAGCGGGCCGTCGGCGGCGGTTTTCAACAGGGCATTCACCTCCGCAACGGTCGTGGGGCGCTCTGCCTCGAACACGAAGTCGGTCAGCGAGGCATTCAGCAGTGGCACGCGCACCGCCAGCCCGTTCAGGCGACCCTCCAGTTCCGGGAAGATGTGCATGATCGCCTTGGCCGAGCCGGTACTGGTCGGGATCAGGGACTGTCCGCAGGCACGTGCCCGGCGCAGGTCCTTGTGCCCGCGATCGACGATGGTCTGCGTGTTGGTGATGTCGTGGATGGTGGTCATGGTGCCATGGCGGATGCCGAGTCCCTCGTGCATTACCTTGACCAGCGGCGCGAGACAATTGGTGGTACAGGATGCCGCCGTGACGATGTCATGTGTGTCTGCCTTGTACAGGTCGTCATTGATGCCCATGACGATGTTGAGGGCGCCATTGACCGGTGCAGCCACGACCACCTTTTTCACGCCCTGGTCGAAGTAGGCCTGCAGGGACTCCGGGGTGCGAAACCGGCCTGAGGACTCGATCACCAGGTCGATACCATGGCCCGCCCAGTCGACGGCTGCGGGCGTATCGTGCTGCGAGTAGCTCATGTCGGTCCCGTCGACCGTTACCCGGTTGTCGCCGGCGGAGGCCTCCCGCTCCCAGCGCCCGTGAACGGAATCGAAGTTCAGCAGATGGGCGGCACATTCCGCATTACCAGCGATCTCGTTCAGGTGTATGAATTCCAGCTCATCACAACCCCAGGCGGCACGCAGTGCCAGCCGGCCCATGCGGCCGAAGCCGTTGATGGCGGTGCGTACGGCCATGACTCAGCAGCAACCGGTTCTGTTTGATGGCAGACAACAGGCGCGTGCGGATTTATCCGCGCCGGTCGAGCCAAAGGTCGGGATTGAAGCAAGCGTGTGAAAGGTTTCCCAGGCGATACCTTGCGGGTCCTGTGTCCAGTACTTGTCAGAGCGTGCATAGCAGCAGCTGGCATCTGTTTGTGCGTGGCCCTGGATACCGGCCTGCTGCAGGCGTGCCTGTATTGACTGCAATTCCGTTGTGTCGTCCGTCTGGATGCCGACATGATCGAGTCCGGTACGTGCACCGTGCGTCGAGATGGCGAAATTCACGGCGGGGTCCGCAAGCTCCCATTTGGCATAGTCCGACTGCTGCACAGTCGGTGCATGATCGAACAGTGCATTGTAGAAACGGATGTTTTTATCAAGGTCCTGTACAGCGATATGCAGGTGCAATCGGCTCATGGCATGTCTCCTGGATGAAGTTGTGAGGCGCAGCAGGTGGCGCCGGGACGGTTCGGCATGTCGGCAAGGACGCGCTGGTCCTCGACAAATGGCGGTGTTTTCCGGTTGCCGGCCAGCGTGTGCTGCAGGACGACCCGTGCCCAGTCGGGCAGTGCCGGATTGATGCGGTAGTACATCCACTGGCCCGCTCGGCGCGACTGCAGCAGGCCGGACTCACGCAGCAGCGCCAGGTGGCGTGAAATTTTAGGCTGTGACAGAGCCAGCGCGTGGGTCAGTTCGCACACACACAATTCCTCCCCGGCGGTCAGCAGCATAATGATGCGCAGGCGTGTGGGGTCGGCCAGCATGCGGAACAGGGTTTCGGTGTTGATGGCCATGCCTAAATATATGCCTACCCGTATATATGTTCAAGCATATACTTATCGAATAAATACTTGTTATAAATCAATAGCATGTATAAATGCTTGGCATCTTATGCGTGAAAGGTGAAAGGTGAAAGGTGGAAGGTGAAAGGTGAAAGGTGGAAGGTGGAAGGTGAAAGGTGGAAGGTGGGAGGGTGAAACGTGGAAGGGGGCAAAACTGCGGTAGGAGCCTGCAGCGGGCCCGAAACAAGTACCGTCATGCCCGCGCAGGCGGGGATGAGGTGTTGGTTTTGCAGCATGCGATCTACACAACTTGAGAGTTGAAGAAGGTACGGTGGCTATAACGCACCCTGTTAAAAATGCGGCTTGACCGGTGCATCCTTGTAACGCTGGCAGCTGGAGAGAATCTCCTCGCGGGCGGCATCGATACCGTCCCAGCCTTGGATTTTGACCCATTTGTTCGGCTCGAGGTCCTTGTAGTGCTCGAAGAAATGCGCAATCGAGGCCGGCAATTCGGGAGGCAGTTCGTCCAGGGTGTCGATATGCCGGTAATGGGTGGACAGCGGGTCAATCGGTACGGCCAGGATCTTGGCGTCCGGACCCGATTCATCGGCCATTTTCAGGACACTGATGGGACGGCACTGAATCACCGAACCGCTGATCAGGGGCACCGGTGTGACTACCAGCACGTCGACCGGGTCCCCATCCTCTGACAGGGTGTGCGGGATATAGCCGTAATTGCAGGGATAGTGCATGGAGGTATCCATGAAGCGGTCGACGAACATGGCGCCGGTTTCCTTGTCGACCTCGTACTTGACCGGGTCGCTGTGCGCCGGTATCTCAATGATGACGTTGATTTCATTGGGTACATCGTTACCCGAAGGGACTCTGTCGAGATTCATGCTGACTTCCTTGACTGTTTTTATCCTAAACGTCGCTGGCTTGCGGACAATCTGAATTATCTGGCGCGCCCGACAGGATTCGAACCTGTGACCTTCGGTTTCGGAAACCGACACTCTATCCAACTGAGCTACGGGCGCTTTTACAGCCAACCGGCAAATATCAGGGGTGGCGGCAGGCTGGGCACAGGATAACGTCTGTGCCATGACAGGTCTATGGCGGGCCGGCCATTGGAGGCGGCGGGCGGAAATTTTTATGCCCCGGCACTTCTGCAGTATAATCAGACGCTTTATGCAGCAGGCGCGAGCCGCTTTCGCCAGATCGAGCAGGAGACCACAGTGAGCGACGACAAGAGTTTTTACACCACTTTCTTTTACATCATGGGCGGCCTGGCCGTTGGCTGTGTGATCCTGATCATCCTGGCCAGCAATCTGACCTCCGAGGTGGCCGAATACAAGCCGGAAGAGGTTGTTGTTGGCAACATCAAACCGGTGGGCGGTGTCCGCGTGGCGGGTGAATCCGAACCGGAACCGGCGCCGGCAATGGCGGTTGCAGCCGTCGATACCGCACCGGCCGGGCCCCGTTCCGGTGAAACGGTATACACCAACAGCTGCATGGCATGCCATGCCAGCGGTGCAGCCGGTGCACCTAAGCTGGGCGACGCCGCCGCCTGGGCGACGCGCGTTGCCGCCGGCAAGGATTTACTCCTGGCCAATGCCATCAACGGTCTGAACGCCATGCCACCGAAGGGGCTGTGCATGGACTGCAGCGACGACGAAATTCTTGCCGCTATCGATTACATGGTGCTCAACAGCCAGTAATGGTGGCGTGCTGACCGACCAGGGCTGCCTCCGGGCAGCTTTTTTTTACCTGTTATCCTGCTCCATCCCGGCCACAGGCCCCTTCATCAGGATCGGGCGACGCAGTTTGCGACCGGTCAGCGGCAGCTGGAACAATTACCGGCCTTCGGGTCTAAAGATTACTGCTGCTGTAACGATATCTTCTTTACTTCCTTATATTATGGTACCGACACGCACTGCACCGAGCAGCTTGGACCGAACGCCAGAGTTATCGAGTATGGGCAATTCATCATTGAAAGCGCTGCAACAGACTTCGCTGCTGGACGGCGCGAATGGCGCCTGGCTCGAGGCACAGTATGAATCCTGGCAGCGCGATCCCGACTCCGTCTCCGAGAACTGGCGCAGATACTTCGCTGCCCTGCCACAGGTCAACGGCGTGACGGTGGATGCAATCCTTCATTCCGACCTGCGCGAGGAATTTTCACGACTGACTGGCAACCTGCGCGGTCGCCGGGTCGCCCGCGACAGCGGCACGCGCCTCAGCCAGGAACGCAAGCAGGTGCGTGTGCTCCAGCTGATCAATGCCTATCGCTTCCTGGGACACAGCTTTGCCAGGACCGACCCGTTGCGCAAGGTCGATCCCGAACCTGTTGATGAACTACAGCTCGCCTACCACGAATTATCGGAGGCGGATCTGGGTACGGTGTTCCGTACCGGTTCGCTGGTCGGGCCGGATGAAGCAAGCCTTGAAGACATCCTCGGCACACTCAACCGCACCTACTGCGGGACCGTCGGCGCCGAATACATGCACATCTCCGCGACAACCGAAAAGCGCTGGATACAACAGCAACTGGAGAGTGTGCAGTCTCACCCCGAGGTGCCGGCAGATACACAGCAGTGGCTGTTGCAGCGAATGACAGCTGCCGAGGGGATCGAGCGTTACCTGCATGCAAAGTATGTGGGCCAGAAACGGTTCTCGCTCGAGGGTGGCGAAAGTCTTATTCCGCTGATGGGAGAACTGATTGACCGCGCCGGCGAGCGGGGCCTGAAAGAGATCGTCATCGGCATGTCGCATCGCGGCCGCCTGAATGTGCTGGTCAACATCCTCGGCAAGTTACCCTCGACACTGTTCTCCGAGTTCGAGGACCAGCATGACCGCGAGCATGCAACCGGTGATGTGAAGTACCATCAGGGATTCTCGTCCAATATCCATACCCGCGGCGGGCTGGTCCACCTGGCGCTGGCCTTCAATCCGTCGCACCTGGAGATCGTTTCACCGGTTGTGGAAGGTTCGGTACGCGCCCGCCAGCAGCGTTACAACGATTTCGAGGGTGTGCGGGTACTGCCCGTCGTGTTGCACGGCGACTCCGCGTTTGCCGGCCAGGGCGTGGTCATGGAAACCTTCAACATGTCCGGCCTGCGCGGTTACAGCACACACGGGACCGTGCACATCGTGGTTAACAACCAGATCGGGTTCACTACCAGCCAGGCCAAGGACGCACGCTCCACACTCTACTGCACGGACGTGGCCAAGATGGTCGGCGCACCGATTTTTCATGTGAATGGCGATGATCCGGAAGCCGTCCTGTTCATCACGCGCGTCGCGCTCGACTATCGCATGAAGTTCGGCAAGGACGTCGTCATCGACCTTGTCTGTTACCGGCGACACGGACACAATGAGGCGGATGAACCGGCGGCGACCCAGCCGTTGATGTACCGTGATATTCGTACTCTGCCTACAACGCGCGAGCTGTATGCAAAAACACTTCAGCAGCGCAGTACGCTCACTGCCGATGCAGCCGATGCCATGGCGCGCGAATACCGCGACCTGCTGGATGCGGGCAGGAGTGTCATGCCGAATGTGATACTCCACAAGCCGGTCGACCAGGCGGTGGCTGTCAACTGGAAATCCTACGTTGGCCATGCATGGGACGAACCGTGTGATACCACGGTCAGCGAGGACACGCTGGCCGGGCTGGCCGATCGCCTGCAACAGCTGCCGACAGGATTCGAACTGCACCCGCGCGTGGCACGTGTGATGGATGACCGGCGCAAGATGGCCGCCGGCGCACTGCCGGTCGACTGGGGGTTTGCGGAATCGCTGGCCTTCGCCAGCCTGATCAACGATGGTTTCCCGATCAGGATTTCCGGACAGGACAGCGAGCGCGGCACCTTCTTCCACCGGCATGCGGTGTTGCACAACCAGCACGATGGCGGCGCGTGGATACCACTGAAGAATATTGCGGACGACCAGCCGCATTTCCTGATCTTCGACTCGATGTTGTCCGAGGAAGCCGTGCTGGCGTTTGAATACGGCTACGCCACCACGGAGCCGGAAACACTGACCATCTGGGAGGCTCAATACGGCGACTTTGCCAATGTAGCCCAGGTCGTGATCGACCAGTTCATTACCTCCGGCGAAGGCAAGTGGGGCCGTCTGTGTGGTCTGACGCTGCTGTTACCGCATGGCTACGAGGGCCAGGGACCCGAGCATTCATCTGCGCGACTGGAACGCTTTCTGCAACTCTGCAATGACCACAATATCCAGGTGTGCAACCCGACCACGCCGGCCCAGATGTTTCACATGCTGCGGCGGCAGATGATACGACCACTGCGCCGCCCGCTGATCGTCATGTCGCCGAAAAGCCTGCTCAGGCACAAGCTGGCGACGTCCACCCTTGAGGAACTTTCACAGGGCCGGTTCAATCCGGTACTGGGCGAAACGGTGGTTGAAGACCCGCATACAGTGACACGCCTGGTGATGTGCAGCGGGCGTGTGTATTACGATCTGTTCGAGCGGCGCGCCGCAGCCGGACTCGACACGGTCGCACTGGTCCGCATCGAGCAACTGTACCCGTTCCCCTGGCGCCTGCTGCGCGAGGAACTGGCGCGCTATCCGAACGTGAAAGAATTTGTCTGGTGCCAGGAAGAACCACATAACCAGGGTGCGTGGTTTGCTACACGACACAAGTTTGAAGAGGTCATTGGTGCAGAAAACAAACTTGTTTATACTGGCCGCGATGCATTATCGGCACCGGCCGTTGGCTATGCCGGCCTGCACGTGCAGCAGCAACAACAGCTGGTTGCACAGGCACTGGGTCTGGCGGAGTAATTGTGTACACGGATGATGCGTAATGGCGACTGAACTCAAGGTGCCGGCCCTGCCGGAATCGGTCAGTGACGGGGTGCTTGTCTGCTGGCACAAGCAGCCGGGGGAGGCTATCAGGCGCGACGAGCCGCTGGTCGACATCGAGACCGACAAGGTTGTGCTCGAGGTGCCGGCCCCGCAGGACGGCGTGCTGGAAAAGATCCTGGTTGCCGATGGCAGTACCGTCGAGGCGGATCAGGTTATCGGAGTGATCAGTGCCAGTGGCAGTATCAGCCAGGTGGCTGCGGTCGCAGAAGAAGACGTAGTCGAACTGAAGGCCGCCGTCGGTGCCAACAATGTGCCGTCTCCAGGTCCCGCTGCACGACGCCTGCTGGCCGAGCATGATATCGATCCACGCCACCTCACCGGTTCCGGGCGCAGCGGCCGCATCACCAAGGCCGACGTGCTGGCAGGCGTGGCACAAAGCCAGGCTGCCGCACCCGCTGCGCCAGCACCACCCGCACCGCAACCGGTCAGCAAGTTTGTGACACCGGAGC
>JBATGJ010000354.1:0-18827 GCA_049665685.1 Gammaproteobacteria bacterium | reverse complement strand
GATCGGAATCGACGCCGGGATTTTTACTGAGTCGTTTCAGGGTGCTGGTGTGGCGTTCCAGCTCCTTCAGTACCTCGGACTTGAGATTGGTGTTGCCCAGGATATCGACCATTTCGATGATACTGTTGAGCGTTGCCCGGCTGTCCCATGCCGACCTGCCCTTGAGGTGATGACCGGCCTGGCGAAACAGGTACTCGAGGCGCATGAAAGTACGCGTGCGCTCATTCAGCGGGTACTCGTAGAGGACTTTGTTGCGGTCAGGGCGTGCCTGATGTAGGGGTGTTGTGTTCACAGGATCAGTATTGTCTCCCAGCCGGGGCAGGTTCGCAAATGAACTGCACCGGTTATGCATGTGCAAGTTCCAGGTACTGTGCGTGCAGGGTGTTGACCTGCTTGCTGAGTGCATCCATATCGCTGTCGTTGGTAATGAGGTCGTCGGCGGCTGCCAGGCGCGTGGCCCGGTCCGCCTGCGCTGAGATGATGTCACGTATTTGCTTCTCCGGCAGGTCGTCCCGTTCGGCAACCCGGCGGTATTGCAGCACCTCCGGTGAGTCAACCACCAGGACACGGTCCACCATGTCCGTTTGGCCGGACTCCAGCAACAGCGGGATCACCGCCACACAGTAGGGCCCGCCGGCCGCCTGCAGCAGTGCCTGCATACGCGCCCGGATCCGCGGGTGCAGTATTGACTCAAGCTTCTGTTTATCCTCTGGATTCGAGTAGATTCGCTGACGGAGCCAGGCGCGGTCGAGGGTGCCGTCAGTGGTCACGGCTTGCTCGCCGAAGGCCGTCACAATCGCGGCAAATGCCGGCTGGTCTGGGCTAACCAGCTCATGTGCCAGACGATCAGCGTCGACGACCGTGATGCCAAGCGCCTCAAAAAGTCTGGCCACTGTTGACTTGCCGCAGCCGATACCGCCGGTCAGGCCGATAATCAGTGGCCGGCGTTCAGTGTCGCCGGTTGCCTGGGGCTGGTGCTGGGTCACTCGCGTTCAGCGCAGATAAAACCCGATAATGTCGTTTCCCCATAACAGAGTCAACCAGCCGGCCGCGGCCAGGAAGGGGCCGAACGGCATAGGCTGGTTGTGGTCGCGGCCCCGAAACAGTATCAGGGCAATGCCCAGCACCGCACCCACCAGGGAAGAGAACAGTACCACCACGGGCAAGGCCTGCCAGCCTACCCAGGCGCCGATTGCACCAAGCAGCTTGAAGTCACCATAGCCCATGCCCTCCTTGCCGGTCACGAGCTTGAACAGGTGATAGATCATCCACAGGGACAGGTAACCCGCAGCGGCACCGATGATGCTCGAAGTGCTGTCAATGAAGACCTCCGGCAGGCTCAGCAGCAGTCCGCCCCACAACAGCGGCAAGGTGATCGAGTCCGGCAGGAGTTGATGGTCGAAGTCGATCATGAACAGGGGTATGAGTGCCCAGGTGAACGCGAGCGCTGCGAGTGTCTGGACGCTGAAACCGAAGCGCATGGCCACGATCACGGACAGCAGGGCACTGACCAGCTCCACCAGCGGATAGCGCGACGGAATGCGCTTGCCGCAGCCCCCGCAGCGGCCGCGCAGGACGAGGAAACTGAGCAGCGGAATATTTTCCAGCGCGGTGATGCGGTGACCGCACTGCGGACAGGTCGAGGCAGGCGTGAGGAGGTTATAGGCGGGCTCACCGACACCGGCAGTTTCATCCACACCCTGGTGCTCACGCAGTTCATGCAGCCAGGTCCGTTCCATAATGACCGGCAGGCGGTGAATGACCACATTCAGAAAGCTGCCAACCACCAGTCCGAGCACGCCGGTAGCGAACAGAAAAAGTGGCAGGGAGTGTTCCAGCAGCTGGAATATTTCCATCCGCAATCAGGCCCCGGCTAGCCAGAGGGTTTTCCGAATTACCGAAATGTTCTCGTCATTGCGTTCTGCGGTAGCTGCAGCATGCATCACTCTACCTCCACCATCCATGTGGTCATTACAATGACGGATCAATCTGTGGTTGCAGTTCTTTACTGAGGGCGGTCGTGATCAGATCGCAGCACCCATCTTGAAGATCGGCAGATACATGGCGACCACCAGGCCACCGATGAGGACACCCAGTATCGACATGATCAGCGGTTCCAGCAGACTGCTGAGCGCATCGACGGCATCGTCCACCTCGGCCTCGTAAAAGTCTGCGACCTTGCTGAGCATGGCATCGAGTGCACCGGATTCCTCGCCAATTGCAACCATCTGTTCAACCATGTTCGGGAACAGTCCGGTCTGGCTCATGGCGAATTGCAGCTGCTGACCGGTAGCGACACTGTCGCGGATCATCAGGGTGGCATCCGAGAACACCACGTTACCGGTTGCACCGGAAACCGATTCAAGTGCCTCGACCAGCGGTACACCGGCGGAAAACATGGTTGACAGGGTGCGGGCAAAACGTGCTACGGCAGCCTTGTGCATGATCGGGCCGACAATCGGCAGCTTGAGAACCATACGATCGAGCATGCGGTTAAATGCCAGCGAGCGTTTTTTTGCTTGCGATAAGCCGACGACGGCAGCGATCACCACGCCTAATACCAGCCACCACTTCGCCTGCATGAATTCCGACATATTGACGACGAAGCGGGTAAACGCCGGCAGGTCGGCGCCGAAATTGTTGAACAGATCTTCGAACTGCGGCACCACGAATATCAGCAGGATGGCCGTTA
This sequence comes from Gammaproteobacteria bacterium, assembly GCA_049665685.1. Lineage (GTDB taxonomy): Bacteria > Pseudomonadota > Gammaproteobacteria > UBA9214 > UBA9214 > UBA9214. The sequence continues at coordinate 16,135 of JBATGJ010000354.1, read as the reverse complement.
CGATAATGGCCACGACAATGACCGCGGTCGGATAGAACATGGCCTTCTTGATCTTGGCCTTGAGTGCCTCGGTCTTTTCCTTGTAGGTTGCGATATTGTCGAGCAGTGTTTCGAGAACACCGGCCTGCTCGCCGGCATTCACCAGACTGGTCACCAGGGCATCGAAATGGTATGGATGTTTTGCCAGCGAATCGGACAAGGCGGTGCCGGACTCGACCTCGGCCTTGATGTTCAGCAGCAGGTCACGCATACCGGCATGGTCGTGGCCACGGCCGATAATCTCGAACGATTGCACCAGTGGTACACCGGCGGTCATCATGGTGGCGAGCTGGCGGAAAAATACCGCGATATCCTTTGGCAGGATCTTTTTCTTCTCCGCCTTTTTGAACAGCGTGCTCTGCTTGCGAACCGACAGGGGCTTGATGCCCTGTTTACGCAGATCCGCCTTGATCAGTGATGGGTTCGAACCGCGTGTTTGCCCCTTGACCTTGACGCCGCGCTTGTCGGTGCCGGTCCAGATAAACAGATCAGGTTGTTTGAGTGCTTTTTCCGCCATGGTTTAGTCCTTTGTTACGCGGTCGACCTCTTCCAGGCTGGTGATGCCCGAGGCCACTTTCCTTAAACCGGATTCCCGCAAGTCGGCGACTCCCTCGGCCCGGGCCTGGTGTTCCAGTTCCATCGAGTTGCCGCCCTCCATAATAATCCGCCCCATTTCTTCCGAGACGGGCATGACCTGATAGATGCCGACCCGACCCTTGTAGCCACTGGTACAGCTTTCACACCCGACCGGACCATAAATGATCAGGCCATTTTTGATCTGCTCTTCAGTAAAACCTGCCTTCAGCTTCAGATCATTCGGGATGTCGGTTTCTTTCTTGCACTTGTTGCACAGGCGGCGCGCGAGACGCTGCGCCATGATGAGATGGACGGCGGAGGCGATGTTATAGGGCGGTACGCCCATATTGGCGAGACGGGTCAGTGTCTGCGGAGCATCGTTGGTATGCAGCGTTGACAGTACCAGGTGACCGGTTTGAGCGGCCTTGACGGCGATTTCTGCAGTCTCGAGGTCTCGAATCTCACCCACCATTATGATATCCGGGTCCTGGCGGAGGAAGGCGCGCAGCGCGAGGCCGAAATCCAGTCCTGCCTTGGGATTGACATTGACCTGGTTGATGCCGTGGACGTTGATTTCCACCGGGTCTTCGCAGGTCGAAATATTGCGATCCGGTGAGTTCAGCATGTTGAGGCCGGTGTACAGCGACACCGTCTTACCACTACCGGTTGGACCCGTGACCAGCACCATGCCATAAGGTTTGTTGATAGCGTTGATAAAGGTCTTCTGCTGTTCGGGTTCGAAGCCCAGGGCATCGATGCCGATCTGTGCTGCACTGGCGTCGAGGATACGCAATACCACCTTTTCCCCGTACAGGGTCGGCAGCGTATTGACACGAAAATCGATCGAGCGGTTGCGCGACAGGTTCATCTTGATACGGCCGTCCTGTGGAACACGTCGCTCGGCGATGTTCATGCGGCTCATGACCTTCAGGCGGGCGATGATACGCATGGCCAGCGAGCGGGGCGGCGAAGTGATCTCGTGCAGGACGCCATCGTTTCGGAAGCGGACGCGAAATTCCTTCTCGTAAGGTTCGAGATGGATATCCGATGCGCCGGAATTAATGGCATCCAGCAGGACCTTGTTTACAAAACGGACCACCGGCGTGTCATCAATATCTGAACCATCGGCATCGCTGTCCTTGCGGTCATCTTCACCGGATGTGACATCGAGATTGTCGAGGTCGGCATCCATGAGCTCCGCCATGGTATTGTCGAATGCCTCGAGTGCCGACTGGATCGCCTTGTGCAGCTGCGCCTCCTCGACAAGGACAGCCTCGGTATTCACCCCGGTATGAAACTTGAACTCGTCGATTGCACCCAGGTTGGTCGGGTCGGAGACGGCGATGTACAGCCGATTGGCACGCGTGAACAGCGGCAGTGCATTGTGCTGCTGGATCAGCTTTTCGCTGACCATCTTGATGGGCGCAACCTCCAGGTCCATGGCCTCGAGGTCGAACAGCGGCACACCGAATTCATGGGCGCCGGACTGGGCGATTTCGCTGCTGCCGAGAATCTTGTGTTCAACCAGGTGGCTGACAAAGTGGGTACGTTTCTTGAGGGCCGCCTCGTGGGCCGCGGTGGCCTCATCCTCTGACAGCAGGCCATCCATGACGAGCCGGCGGGCAAGGCCGCTGAGATTGACTGTCGGATTAGTGGTGGCCATTATCTAGCTGATTCTCAAGTACCCGTCGTTTTTCACTGTGATGTGCGTCCGGTTTTTGACTTTGCTGTCGTTGACCAAAACGCCGGCAAAGCAGGCTAAAGGTACAACAATTCACAGCTTTGTCAACCGCATACAACAAATATTCACTTAAATTTCAATAAAATAGTGAACCCACTCTGCGGCGCCTTTCCCCTGCCTGCTCCTGTATATTTCGTCTTTAATAAACATTACTTTAGTCGCGCCAGCGCGTACGTGACAGTGGCAACAACGGATGGCAGTCGGTGGAGAGTCGGCGTGCATACCGGTGGGTCGCCACACCGCTGTCCTGTCGGTGCAGGCCGATCTCAGGAGGTTTCCTTCTCCAGCAGGTGATAGACCTGGTACTGCCAGGAGAGCGGCCAGCTGGCCAGTGCCACGGCCTGTAATGCACGCACGGGCGCCCTCAGCCAGCCCGCATTCATGATCCATGGCCAGGACAGGACGTGCAGGTCCTTCCAGCGCCGCAGTGTGCGCAGCCCACCGGCTGCAAAGATCTGCTGCCATTCGTCCAGCGAGCGCACCTCCTCTTTGGCAGCCGTCTGGTAGGTGCCGCGATACAGCCCGAGGCGACGGGTAAGAAAGCCCGAATTAGGCACCAGGATGATGAACGCTGCGTCGTTTTTCGCAACACGCACCATTTCGCATACTGCCGCCACCGGGTCCAGGAAATGTTCGAGCGAACCCAGACAGGTGACCACGTCATAGCTGTTATCGGCAAAGGGGAGGGACTCGGCCGGCCCGCTGACGAATTCCCCGTCGGGCATATTGTGTTTGCAGATATCGATGGCCTTGGGTGAGAGGTCGATACCGGCGGGTATGGCCCCGCGTTCGCACGCCGCCATCAGCCAGTTGCCGGTACCGCAGGCAATATCGAGCACCTGGTCACCCGGGTGGACATACTTGCTCGCCATGCGGCGCAGGTGGCCGGAAGCAGACACCCGGGTGCCGGCATCGCGATAATAGACCGTGTCATAAAACGACCGGATTTCATCATGCTCGCTCATATCACCGGCTTGCCTTTTTCGTGGTACAGCTATGCAGTATTTGCTGCAGTTTATCGCCGAAGGTGTCCCAATGAAAGGACGCAGCATGCGCCCGGCATGCCTGTGCCGACAGGGTTGCCGGCACGCCGTTCAGTACGTCCCTGACAGCCGCGCTGAATGCCGGGTAGTCACCTGCTGTTACCAGCAGGCCTGACTTGCCATGTTCCAGTGCGTCGCTGACACCCCCCTCGTCAAAGGCAACGGTCGGCAGGCCGTGAGCGGCTGCCTCAACGGCCACCATGCCAAAGCCTTCGACATCACCTGCTACTGCGCGCAGCGGAAATATCAGGCAGTCGGCATCGGTGTAAGCCGCGGTCAGCTCTGACTCCTCCACGCGACCGAGCAACAGTATGTGCTGTTCGAGACCGGTCGATGCAATCGCCTGTTGTATGCCGGCAAGTACCGGGTCACCACGCTGCAATGCCTCTGCCGGTTCATCGCCGATAATGACCAGCATGGTACCGGGGTGCGCCGACACGATATCCGGCAGCGCCTGGTGGATGAATTCCGCGATACCCTTGCGCGCAATGAGACGACCGACCGACAGCAGCAGTTTGTTGTTCTGCAGGCCGTGCCTGCTGCGAAAAACCCCTGCTTGCGCTGACTGTAACGGCAGCTCGACACCCGGGTGCAGCACAATAATGCGCTCTCGCTCGATGCCGGCTGCCGCGGCCAGTTTGGCGGTATTCCGACTGTTGACGATGACCCTGTCACAGCGCCTGATCGCAGGTACAAAGACCAGCTGGTACAGGCGGCTTTTCACGACCAGATCCAGACCATGTATAAATACGATGCAGGGCGCGCGGTTGATGCTGGCCGCAAGCAGGGCAAATAATGCGGTCATGCCACTGCCGGCAATGCATAGTGTGTAGCGTCTTGACAGGGACGCGCGCAAGGTATTCACAAGTACCGTCACGAGAAACCAGGGCAGTGGTCTGACCGGGCACTCATAGACAATGCTGTTTTCTGCGCAATGTCGGCGGCTGCCCGCAGGCCCGATCAGATCACATGGACTGCGGCTGTTGACCTGTTTATATATGTTGTGAGCGAGCCGCTCCATGCCGCCGACCAGTGGCGGGAAGTTACGGGTGACAAACAGGATGCGTTTCACGGGCCGGCAGTAGCGTCAGTGGCTGCTTGCCAGGCGCACTGCCCTGGTGAACAGGTAAACGAGTGTATACCTGGCCATGTTGAGGAATACACCCAGCGGATACAGGCCGGGAATCGGATAGTGCAGGCGGAACAAAGCGCCCAGGTCCTTGATATTGCGATGCGAGCGGCGGTTTTTTAAAGAGTCGATGAATTGAGAAAGTTTCATGTGTTGCAGGCGGTTCGCCAGGCTTGTTGTGCGTTCGTCAATATCCACCAGGGTATTCTGCGCGATGTATTGCCGGATGCCCTGTTTTTTACAGCGCAGAAAAAAATCATGATCTGCCCAGTAGTGCGGTAATTCGGCTTCGTTGAACAGACCGATGCTGGCAAAAATATCTGCCGGGATCAGGGTGCCACGTCCGCCCATAATGAGTGAGGTGCGCTTGATGCTGTCGGTGTCTGGCTTGTATAAAGATCTGCCGGGGAGCAACAGGGTAGGAAAGCCCAGCAGAAACAGGGTGCCGCCACGCCGGGTTATAATTTCGCCTGAATTAAGGTTCCTGTGCACGGGTGCAATGATCGCGTCCGGGTTCGATGCACTGTGCCTGAGCAGTGTCTCTATGGTGTCAGGGGCAACATAACAGTCGTTATTCAGCAGCATTATCAGGTCCGCACCGTGCTCTAATGCAGTCCTTATGCCCAGATTGGTTGCTCCGGTCCACCACAGGTCAGTGGTTCCCGGTACGCGCATCACATCGGGATACCCATTTTTCAGTCCTTCACGCGTGCCATCTGTCGAACCATGATCCACCACGATAATGTTGAAATCCGTGAAACTGCCACCCCGTAAATGCGCCAGACACTTTTGTGTTTGCTCCCAGCGGTTGAGCACCGGGATAATGATGCAAAGATTTTTTTCGGGCATCCCGCTATTATATTCGCCGCAACAATCGGTTACAGTCTTTTCATGAACGCCATGCAAGATTTGTCCCTGGTTCACTGATGAAGATCCTGATCCTGTCAAAACGAATCTATACCAACAAGGATCTGGTTGCCGACCGGTATGGACGCGTGTATGAATTTTCGCGCGAACTGGCGCGACACGGACACCGGGTGCATGGTATCGCACTGGATTACCGGCGGGGTGTGCATGACGAATGGATGGATGGCGAGGAGGCAAATCCCCGCTGGTTTGCCTACTCGTTGTCTCCCGGTCCGGTCCGCGGCCTGCGGCGCTACCTCAGCGAGGTCCGCAAGCTTGTGCAAGTCTGGCAACCGGACGCGCTGGTTTCCGTGTCTGATGTCTATCATGTGATCCTGGGTGACTGGCTTGCCAGGAAGTATGCTGTCAGTCATGTTGTCGACCTGTATGATAATTACGAGAGTTTCGGCGCGGCCAGGCTCCCCGGTGTTATCGGCCGCTACCGGAAGGCCTTGCGTCGTGCCCAGGGGATAAGTTGTGTCAGTGCGAGCCTCAAGAATTACCTGCTTGGGCAGGTGGGGACACACCGTGAGCCCCGGGTGATTCACAATGCAGTGGATAAAGACAACTTCCATCCCATGGACAGGGATGCATGCAGGCGACGACTTGGTCTGCCCGAAACGGGCAGGATCGTCGGTCTTGGCGGTTCGATATCCGAATATCGTGGTGTAAATGCCGTGTTCCAGGCACACCGATCGCTGATCGAAGCTGGCCAGGAGGTTCACCTGGCATTGGCGGGGGCCGTTGCCGGGGATGCCGAAATTCCGGAATCCCCATTCATCCATTACCTCGGCCAGCTGGACTATGCCGAAATGCCGTATTTTTATAATGCTCTCGACGTCGGTATCGTCACCAACAAGGACAATCCATTCTCGAGGTACTGTTTCCCGCAGAAATTCTTCGAGCTATGCGCCTGCGCAAGGCCGGTCGTGGTCGCCTCGGTTGGTGACGTCAGGGAATTCATCGCACCCTGTGAGCAGGGACTGTTTACACCGGGTGACGGTCAGCAGCTCGCAGTGGCACTGAAAAGGCAGCTCGATTCACCGTGCCTGGCAAGTGTTTCGGTACCCGACTGGACAGAGCAGGGCGCGCGGTTGGTCACACTGCTTGAGACCCTGAAACCGACGCGGGCCGGATAATCGTAACGCTTCAGGCCCGGGTTGCCGGGCCGATATCTGTAGTCGTGAGGGTCGGTTGTCGTTTTTCCGATTAAATGTATATTAAGGGCATTTTATTTGTGCGGGCCATGCCACGCGGCTCTAAAGCCATGCTATCAGGTAGCTGTCGGATCCTATGAGCAAAACGACCTATGTCACCGAGCCATTTCTCCCGCCACTGGATGAATTCATCCCGTATCTGGAACAAATCTGGGAAAACAAGCGGCTTACCAACAATGGTCCTTTCCACCGGGAGTTCGAGAGCGCACTGTGTGACTATCTGGGTGTAGAGCACCTGTCGTTGTTTACCAGCGGCACCCTCGCGCTCGTTACTGCCCTGCAGGCGTTGCGGATAAGTGGCGAGGTGATCACTACGCCGTATTCCTTTGTAGCCACGGCCCATTCCCTGCTCTGGAATAATATCAAGCCGGTATTTATCGACATTGATCCGACCACATGCAATCTGGATGCTAACAAGATCGAGGCCGCTATCACACCGCATACGACGGCTATTCTGCCGGTCCACTGCTACGGGAATCCCGCCAACGTCGAGCAGATCGGGCAGATCAGCGATATTTACGGGCTCAAGGTTATCTATGATGCGGCGCATGCCTTCGGCGTGAAGTACCGGGGCGAGAGTCTGTTAAGACATGGCGATATGTCGGTCCTGAGTTTTCATGCCACCAAGGTATTCAATACCTTCGAGGGCGGCGCCATTGTGTGTCCTGATGCAAAAATGAAACAGCGGATCGACTTTCTAAAGAATTTCGGGTTTGCCAATGAGGTGACCGTGATGGCGCCCGGCATCAACGGGAAGATGAACGAGGTACAGGCTTCATTCGGCCTGCTGCAGCTGAAATATATTGATCAGGTAATAGCGCGCCGAAGGGAAATAGACTGTCTTTACAGGGAGCTGTTGAATGACGTGGAGGGAATAGGCCTGCTGCCCGAGCCGGAAGATACGCAAAGAAATTATGCTTACTTCCCGATCATGGTCAAGCCTGATTACGGCCAGACCAGGGATGAGCTTTACCAAAAGTTCATTGATAACGATATCCATCCTCGCCGCTACTTCTACCCGCTAATCAGCAGTATGCCAATGTACCGCGGGCTGCCATCAGTTGACGAATCAGGCCTGGCCGAGGCTACTGCAGTGGCAGACCAGGTGCTTTGTTTGCCAATGTTCCCCGGGCTGGAAGAAGATGTCATTTCAAAAATCTGCACTATTGTTTCAGGCTCAGGGTAAAGAATATATTCTTTCGAATATTCAGCGACAAGCAGTCCGATCCGCTGTTCCTGAAATCAAGATGGCCAGCTTCCATAATCTGACGTATACCATCCTGGCGCATTATGGAAATGTAAAAATAGTCTCGATTGTCAGGCATCAATGTGGCGTAATTCACTCATGGCTTAATATGCCGGGCGAATTCCCTGAAGCTGCCGAACAGTCAGTTGAGTGGCGGGCCGAGTTGCAGAAAAACTGGCCGGAGGAATTTCGGGGATTTGATGACTGGATGAAGGTCACGCGCACGCATATGGAATTCGAGGAAAAATATCCAGAGCGTTTCAAGATTCTTCGTTATGAGGATCTCGCAAGTGACTTGCATGAGAAAGCTGAGAGGTTGTTTGTATTTCTCGCTTTGCCACTGGGCAGGCAAACGCAGCAATTCCTTGGTAAATCGCAAGCGAGCCATCGGGGAAACAGTTATGCGGTCTTCAAGCATCCTGCTGTAAAGGGCAGATGGTGCGACAGCCTGAATGAAGCTGGACGGGAAGATATAGTGAATAAAGCAAGCAAGACTGGCTGCGAAGGTTTCTAATATGAGAGTCGGGATCATGCAGCCCTATTTTCTGCCTTACCCGGGGTATTTCAGTCTGATTGCACAATGCGATAAATGGGTGGTGTTTGATACTCCCCAGTACATCCGACACGGTTGGGTTAACCGTAATCGTGTTCTGCACCCGACAAAAGACTGGCAGTACATAGGCGTTCCTCTGGTAAAGCACAAGCGCGGTACGGCAATCCGGGATATCCGGATTTCGAACAACTCCGACTGGGCCGAAAAAATTCTTCTCCAGCTGGCGCACTACAGGAAGAAGGCGCCATATTACAAAAGCACACTGGAATTCCTGGCGGCGTGTTTTGAAAACAAAAGCGAGTCACTGGTAGAGCTGAATATTGAATTGATGCAGAAAGTCTGTGCTAGTCTGGATATCGAATTTGACTATTTAGTTTCATCCAGGATGGATATAGACCTCAATAAAATACAAGGCCCCGGTGACTGGGCGCTGGTAATATCCGCAATGCTTGGCGCGAGCGAGTACATCAATCCAGCTGGCGGCGAACATCTGTTTGACAAGGCGGCTTTTGCGGCGGCCGGGATAGAATTGACAATCCAGCAGTACGAAAATATGAGTTATCCATGCCCGGGTTACGAGTATGTGCCTGGTTTGTCAATTGTTGATGCGATGATGTGGAATACGCCCGAACAAATTCGCGAACACATTCTGGCGAACTCGTAGGCGAGAACAGGCACGGTGCGGCTTGGGCAAGGATTTATCGGTTTTTTGCGAAGTATTTAACACTGTATGTGAATTCCAGAATCAGCCAGGAATACCGATATTCAAGAGATGTCGTTATGCAAACCGGAAGTGGCCACAAGGGGAGCGGGCTTCCGGCTGGCTTGTGCTGAAGTATGCAAATCATCCGGATTTCAGATCTCCAGACCTTCGTGTACGAGAAAGACAGGCCCTGCTTTCGTGTGCGTTCACCATTCCCGTAGTTTCCTGAAATTGCTCAATCCATGACATTAGCCAGGCAAACGATAACCGGGGTCATATGGAATTTCTCCGAGCAGATCGGGCGGCGGGGAATAAATGTGCTGGTCACCCTGTTGCTCGCGCATTTCCTGGTGCCCGAGGATTTCGGCCTGGTAGCGGTTACATCGGCCATTATTATGGTCGCCAGTGGGCTGATGGAGTCGGGGTTCAGACAGGCGCTGATCAGGATGGAGCACGCCGGACCAGTTGACTACAACACTGCATTTTTCTCGAATATTGGCCTGGGTGTCGTTGCGTATGCGGGTGTTTTCATGCTGGCGCCGGTAGTTGCCGGTTTCTATGAAGAGCCGAGAATCACTGCATTAATACAGGTTGGGGGAATTCTGATACTGATTAATGCATTTCATGTGGTGCAGTACGCAATTCTTAGCAAGGACATGGATTTCAGATCGCTGCTTTTGGCAAGCATCCCGGCAAGTATCGTAGCGGGCGTGCTGGCTGTGTTTCTCGCGATTATCGATATGGGCGTCTGGGCGCTTATTGCCCACATGATGCTGTATGCATTACTGAACAATGTTTTTATCTGGCGCCGGTCCGACTGGCGCCCTACGGTTGCTGTGAGTCAAAAGTCATTCCGGGAATTGTTCGGCTTCGGTTCCAGATTGTTTGTGGCGTCCACCATTGATGTTGTCTTCAAGAACCTGTATGTCGTGGTTATAGCCAAAATATTTTTTGCGACCATAGCCGGATATTATTTCTTTGCAAGCAAGATAAAGGATCTTATTGTCGGTCAGCTTGTTTATTCAATAATGACGGTTGTATATCCCGCATTATCGACTGTGCAGCATGATAACGAGAAGTTGAAAGACGGATTCCGGAAGGTGCTGCGTCTGAGCACATTCATTTTGTTTCCAGCAATGGCTTTCCTGGCCGCACTGGCAGAGCCGCTATTTGCCGTGCTGCTGTCGGACAGCTGGTTGCCTGCTGTTCCGTATTTGCAGATCCTTTGTATTGCAGGCCTGTTGGTTCCAGTGCATTCGATTAACCTGAATATTCTGCAAATAAAGGGCAGATCGGATCTTTTCCTGCGCCTCGAGATAATCAAAAAAGCGGTCCTGGTTGTGATTCTTTCAATCAGTCTGCAATTTGGAATATTTGGCGTGCTTGTGGGTCAGATTGTTGCATCTGTATTAGGCTATGTTCCGAACAGCTATTACTCTGGGAGGCTTGTGAATTATACTGCAAAAGAGCAAATGGGCGACTTTATGCCCGCCTTGTTTCTTGCAAGCGCTGTTGGTGTGACGGCTTACATCCTGGTGGCTATGCTTGACTGGCCGGCATTTGTCGAATTGTGTGCGTTGGGTATGCTTGCCGTAGTAATGTATGTTTCCCTCGCCTATGCCTTCAAAATGAAGGCTCTTGCGCTGACTGCAGACCTGCTGGCGGGCGTGGTGAAGAAAGAGGGATACCAGGCGACCCGCCAGATATAGCGGATGAAAGACCGGGGTTGCTCCATAATCAGGAAAAACTGTACACGAGTCACGGGTAAATAAGTATTCCCGCGTATCCATGATAAAACCGATCATTTTATTTTCGTTGCCGCGCTCCGGCTCAACGCTGCTGCAGCGGATCCTCTCGGTCGACAGCAACATATCGACTGTCGCGGAACCCTGGGTCCTGCTGCCGCATGTCTATGCGCTCAGGACGGAGGGTGTCTTTGCGGAGTATTCACACCGGCGGTCAAGCCAGGCCCTGGAGGACCTGCTGGCCCGTTTGCCGCAGGGTAAACAGGACTATCTGGCGTGCCTGGGGAAGGCAATGACCGAGCTGTATGCGCAGCTGTCCGATGAGGGTGCACGCTATTTCCTGGACAAGACGCCGCGCTATGCGCTGATTGCGGATGATGTTATCAACATGTTCGGGGACGGGAAGTTCATTTTCCTGTGGCGGAATCCGCTCTCCGTCGTGTCTTCAATGATCGAAACATGGGGTGGCGGTAAATGGAATATTTATATTTTCAAGGTCGACCTGTTTGACGGTCTGGCAAGGCTGATCGATGTCTATCAGAAAAACAGCGAAACTACCCTGGCCGTGCAGTACGAAGTACTGCTGCAGGCGCCGGAACAGGAGCTCGAACGCGTGATGCACTACCTTGGGCTGGAGCCGGCACCGGGTATGCTGGATGCTTTACCAGAGACACGCTTAAGCGGAAATATGGGTGATCCGACCGGTGTTGAAGAATACCAGGCGGTGAGCACCCGTCCGATAGAAAAATGGAAGTCAACGATCAATAATCCCCTGCGACGCAGCTGGTGTCGGCGCTACCTGCGGTGGATCGGGCGCGATCGACTCGCGGTGATGGGTTATGACATGAACGAGTTACTGGCAGAGCTGAATGCCACCCGGACAGACTGGTTGTCGCTGTTCGGTGACCTGCCGCGATTTGCGGGGGGGGTGATATATTGCCTGTTCGATGTGCGTATCATCAGGCAGAAACTGGCCGGCCTGGCGGACTGGAAACGGCTGAAGCATTACAGTTGATGCCTGCAGGACGCCTGGGCAGCAAAGTGGACTGTTCCCGCGCCGTAGACAAGGACGTGCTAGCGATGGGTGCGGCGCCGGGTGTCGGCGATATCCTTGTAATGCAATGCCGATACCTGCTCGGAGAGGATGCCTATCAGGAAAGTTAGCAGTGACGACAGGAACAGGATGGCGGTCATGTTTGTCAGGCGGCCCCAGGCCATATAGGTGTACCCGTAATACGCCAATCCTGCCAGAAACAGCGTGGCGCTGATCGGCAGAAAAAACCGCATGGGTGAAAACAGGGCGCCGATCTTCAGGATGATGATGAGGAAACGGAAGCCGTCATGGAACAGCCGAATATGGCTCTTGCGCTCGCCGCTGCGCTGTCTGGCCTGTATGGGCATATAACCGACCGGCAGGCCGGACCTGAAGAAGGCCATGGTGCTGGTCGTGGGATAAGAGAACTTGTTCGGCAGCAGATAGAGAAATTTTTTGAAGTGGCGCGCACGTGCGGCACGAAAGCCCGACGTCAGGTCGTCGATCTGATAACCGGTCATCCAGCTTGCCAGCTTGTTGTAGAGGGTATTGCCAACCCGCCGTGTCAGTGATGCATGCGTGTCCAGCTGGCGTGCCCCCACGGCCATATCATAGCCGTCGTTGACCATGGCGATCAGCCCCCTGATGTCCTCGGGACGGTGCTGGCCATCCGCATCCATGAATACCAGGATGTTGCCCGTGGCATTGCGTGCCCCTGTCTTGATCGCCGCGCCATTACCCATCGAATAGACATGCCGGATTGTGTTGACCCCGTGTGCCGCGCAGACCTCCGGGGTGTCATCGGTGGAGCCGTCGTCAATCACGATGATTTCCTCGTCGGGAAATTCGCTGCGCAGGACGGGCAGCAGTGTCTGCAGACTCTCGGCTTCGTTCTTCGCCGGCAGGATGATACTGATTTCGCTGGTCATGGATGGTTGCTTTCGGCTACTGCGTTGTATGATTGTGCAAACTCAAGTCGGCCCCTGTCGATGTCGTCCTGCAACAGCCTGAAATCCGCCTCGCTGCTGCCATAGGGCCGCAGCTTCCTGAATTGCTCAAGCCGCTGTTCCGCCTCGTCGAATCTGGCCATGACCATAAGCAAATTGATAAGATTTATCCAGTGCTGTGGTTCCTCGGGACGGCGCTCAACCACGCGTTCGAACAGCGCCAGTCCCTCGAGAAATTGGCCGTGCTGGTTGATGATGTAATAGGCATACACGGTCTTGAGGCGTGTATTACCGTTCTTGAGTGCGGCCTTGAATATCCTGTCGACCGTCTCAGGTGCCATGGTGCATTTTCCGCCCAGGCAGTCCGCCAGGTCCTGCAGGCTGGTCACGTCGGAGGTCGACAGTGGATAGCGCTCCAGGCGCCGGACAATCTCGTCAAAGCGACCCGGGTCAACTTCGCGCCCGAGCAGGTAATCCAGCTTGAGCATGGTGACATCCGGCATGATGCCGCTGTAGTCCAGGACGCTGGCCCTGCCGAGGTATGCGTATGCCTTGTCAATACTCTCGGTGTGGCCCTGCAGTGCCAGCCGGGCATGTATCCGGCCGGCAGCAAATACCGCGCGCGGCGATTGCGGGTGGTGCCGCGCTTCATACACGGAATGGTCGACGTTATTTGACCATTGCGTGCTGCGCAACCAGGTGGTTGAGGCAAACATGGCCAGCAGGAGCACCGGCGCGGCGACCTGGATGACGGGTGCCAGCCGCTTGACGGGCAGGCTGGCGACCAGGCCGGCGAGGGCCAGGATTATGCCGAATACGGGCAGGTAATTGCGGTGTTCGTGGATAAGCTCGAGCGGAAAGACGGTCGATTCCAGCAAGTGCCCGACCATGAACCAGAGTATACCCAGGCTGACCAGCGGGAGCCGGTGTCGCAACAGCAGGCCGGCAGCCAGCAGGCTGGCCAGCAATATGACTGCATAAAGCGTTGCAGGGGGCGACAGCAGGCCGGTGGAAATGATGAAATCATCATGATACAGGCCGAGTTGCTGGACGGTGGGTGCCACGATCATTTGCAGATAGAAGACGATGACCCGTGGTTCAGTGAACAACCGTTCTGCCAGCGTGAAGGTGCGACCCGCATAATTGACGTAGGTCTCGAAGTTTGCAACGAGGTACAGACTGCCCGCCACCAGTGGCAGGATGATGCAGACCATGAAAAAGACGATTATCTGCCTGTCGGGTACTCCCGATCGCGTGCGGAAGCGAAACAGCGTCAGTTCCAGCACCAGCATATACAGCGGCAGCAGGATGCCGGTCTCCTTGCTGAAAATCGAGAGCCCGCCAAACAGGCACAGGCCACCGAGTATCCAGGACAAGCCGTGACGGTCGTCGAGCATGCGCTGGCGCCCGAGCATATACAGGCACAGGGCCATGACCATGAACAGGCTGGACAGGCTGGTCATGCGTTGCACGATGTACAGGACGGAGGTCAGGTTGAGCGGGTGGACCAGCCACAGCCCCGCCACCACGACCGGTAGCCAGCGTATAGTTGTGGATGACAGGTGAGTTGTGTGCAGGCGTCCGAATTGGTCCAGTATCTGCCTGCCAAGGATGAATAGCATGACCCCCGTAAGCAGGTGGATAGCCAGATTGATGAGCTTGTATGAGTAGGGATCCAGTCCGAAAAAATAGCGGTTAAGGGCAAAGGTGGCCATGCTCACCGGCCTGCGCAGCTCGCCGGCCTTGGCCGAGAAAGCCGCCTTGTAGAGGGTGTCCGCATCCAGTGACTGGATCTCCAGCGCCTTGTTGCCCAGCAGGTTGGTGGTATCGTCGAACAGGTAGTCGCCTGACAGACCGGGAAAATACACACCGGCCGCCAGCAGGCAGCAGAGCAGGAAAACCAGGGTCGGGCTGAGTTTCAGGTGACGGTTCATGTCCTCGCCGGTCGTGTCGGGTGGATCACTGAAAACTTATATCGGCAGACATGATGAATTTAACATAGCGTGTTGCCGAGGTGCCCGTTTATGCCACTACAAAAAGAAACGCCCCGATAAACGGGGCGTTTCGGTGTTGACGAGTATCGATTAACGGCAGTTGGCCGGACGATACTTGGCCAGGATATTACCGCCCTGGCAGTTCCACTGGACCGAACCACCACTGCTGGTATTAGGCGTGATGATAATGTTATTACCACCCTGGTTCGGGGTGCCGCCGACTGCCGGCTTGTAGGCAACGGTGATAAGTCCGTTGGAAACAGACACAGACGACACATAGGTGCCCTGGATACTGTCAGGCTGCGGCAGACCGTAGCTGGCCTGACCCGCTGGCATCGTGCCCAGTGAATCATAGACCTCGGAGACGGCCAGCTTGGCGGCGCCGGCCAGGTTCAGGCCTTCAGCAACCTTCGAGCGGACGGTGTAATCCTGGTAGGCCGGGATCGCGATAGCGGCCAGGATGCCGATGATGGCGATCACGATCATGAGTTCGATCAGTGTAAAACCTTTTTGCTGTTTCATGATTAATCCTCTTTAGTTCAAACGGTGGTGCTTGGTTGTGGTCGCCCGACACCGGGTTACCTGACAGCCTTGGTATCGGACAGTTGCCCGGTTTCTTTGGCTGAATACTATCATTCACTTTGCGTGCCAACTTTTTGTCGCATCGGGGTTTAATTGGCAGGTTGCCTTAAGGTGCGACACAAGTGCATAATAATCAAGAGAAATTCTGTGAATCTCTGTAAATCTGTGGATCCACCCTGTGTAAGATAGCACTGATCAATCGTGCCGGCAGCGCCAATTTTTTGAGAACTGGCGCACATTCAGGGTCAGAAAGTGACGCAGTGCGTCACCTGATGGCCTGACCTGACCCGCTGCGACACCCCGACTTACTCCAGGCCGAGCTTTTTCAAACGATAGCGCAGGGCGCGGAAGGTGATACCCAGCTGTTTGGCAGCCGCCGTCTTGTTGTAACGGGTCTGCTCCAGCGCCTTGAGCAGTACGTCCTTTTCGATCTTGTCCATAAAGGTATCCAGCGGCATTTCGCCAGGCATGGGTGTGGCCGCGGCACCGACCGTTTTGCCGGCCGCCGGCAGATGCAGATCCTCGAGGGTAACCGTAGTGCCTTCGCACAGCGTGGTGGCGCGTTCGAGAATGTTTTCCAGTTCCCGGACGTTGCCGGGGAAGTCGTAGTCCCTGAGCGCCGCGCTGGCGTCGTCGGTCAGCTCCAGACCCGCCCGCCCGTTTTGCTGCGCCAGCTTCTCC
>JBATGJ010000353.1:0-1993 GCA_049665685.1 Gammaproteobacteria bacterium | reverse complement strand
AGCATTTGCCGCCCCGCATCCAGCAAGTCATCCAGTTGCCGGTCGACAGGCATGACGATCAGGTCCCCACCATCGATTTGACGACATCGCCACCACCCGTGGTTTCCTGCGGCAGTGCGTCCCAGCCACTCTTGATTTCACGTAACAGGCTCGTTACCTCGTCGAGGGCTGCCTCGTCATTTTCCGCATGGGCCTCCATCAGCCTGCGGAACATGTACTCGTACAGGTTATCGAGGTTGGCCGCCAGCTCGCCCCCGGCTTCCAGGTCCAGGCTGCTGCGCAACCCCAGGACGATGGAACCGGCGCTGGTTATATGGTTGCCTTTTTCCTTATATTCATTGCGTTGCATGGCCCCGCGCGCCCGGGCGATCTTGTCCAGCGCACCGTCAAGCAACATCTGGATCAGGCGGTGTGGCGAGGCCTCGCTGACCCCGGTCTGGGTTCCGACAGATGCATACTCGCCGGCGGCGCCCTGCTGCGAAGGATTTTTCATGTGTCCGACTTCCTTTTATCCAGTAAACCGTTTGCGTGACTGCCGTGTAATGCCTGCCTGCGGCAAACTACTCACAGCACAATTACTATGCATTTAAAATGCCAATTCCAACTGACTAGTTATTGTTGTTGCCATAGGTCGGCAACTGTGCCAGCTGCTGCGTCAGGAAATTGCTGGTGGTCTGCAGGCTGGTGAGCAGGGTATCCAGCTGGCTGAACTGTGCATACAGGCGCGCCTCGATCTGCGTCATGCGGTATTCCAGTGACTCTTCACGCGTCTCCAGCAGGCGCTTGCTGTCATCCAGGCTGTCGGAGCGGCCGTCGATCAGGCCATCGATGGCCAGCCACCCATCAACCAGCGTATCCAGCCGGCTGGCAAAGCCCTGGCCGGCGGTGGCAAACAGCTCGGAGACGGCGTTGAAATTGTTGGTCAGCGCACTTTCCAAATCGGCCTTGTCGACCGTCAGGACCCCATCGCGCGAGAAGGAAACACCGATCTCGCCGAGGTAGCTCAGACCGCTGGGCAATCCGGAGGCCGGTGAATTCATGATATTGCGCAGACCATTCTCGATGCTGTAGAGCAGGCTGTCGGTGGCCAGCTCGTTGTCGCGCAGGCCGTCAATGGCCGTAATGATTTCATTGTAGGCATCGGCAAAGGCCTGCACGTTGTCGGACACTGCCGCCGTGTCACGCCCGATATCAAGGTTATAAACAAAGCCCGGATCAGCCGCCTGCAGGTCCAGCGTCACGCCGGTGATCACGTCATCGATGATATTGTTGGGGCGTGTGACGCTGTAACCGTCCACGCTGATTTCAGCATCCAGCAATGCCGCATTGCCCCCTGAATTACTGACTTCCTGAAAGCCGAAGTCTGATGCCCTCACCCTGCCAGGATATGAGAAGGTCAGTTCGCTCGCCGCACCACTCTCGGCCGCGGTCACGACCAGCTTCTGGTTGCCGTTGTTGCCGAACACAATCGAGGCGGTCACACCCGGGTTGGCCGGATCGGTATTGATGGCGTCCTTGATTGCACTGAAGGTCCTGGCGGTACTCAGATCCACGGTCAGGGTATTGGCCGGATCGCTGCCCACCTGGATTTCCAGCGCAGCATTATTGCCGCCGCCGACGGTATATGTGTCCAGGTGTTCCTCGGAGGCAAACTTGTGTCGCTCGGCGAGACGTACCACCTCGACACCGTAACTCGAGGCTGCGGCTGTATTGGTCGCCGATGCCGTTAACACGGCGTCATTACCGGAGGTGGCGGTGAATATTTTCAATGCAGTCGGCGTACTCAGCTGCTGCATGGCGTCCTGAAATGTTGCCAGCGCGCTCTTCAGATTACCGTACGCGCTGGTGCGTGCATCGATGTCTTCCTTTTTCTGTTGCAGCACATCCAGCGGCCTGCGCTCGAGCACCATCAGCTGGCTGACAATCGAGTTGACATCCAGCCCTGAACCGATGCCTGCGGAACTTATCATTTATCCGGCGTCCCCTTGTAAGC